>NZ_CP030060.1:600000-900000 GCF_015291745.1 Bradyrhizobium sp. CCBAU 53351 | reverse complement strand
CTGTTTTGGTTTCAATGTCGATCGGCGTCAGCTTAGGCCTGATATCCGGTTATTTCGGGGGACACATTGACGCAGCGATCATGCGTATCGCAGACATCCAGTTGTCCATCCCCGCCATTTTTATTGCGCTCCTTATTTCCGGCTTAACGCGGTCGCTACTGCCACCGAGCGCGCGCGAAGCCCTTGCTGTCTACATGGTAATATTGGCGATTGGAATTTCCGGATGGGTCACATATGCCCGCACGGTGCGCGGCGCCGTGATGGGGGAGAAACAGCGAGAGTATGTGCAGGCAGCCCTAATGATAGGCCTTCCGACGGGCACAGTGCTGGTACGGCACATATTGCCAAACGTGCGTCGACCGATCCTCGTGATCGCGACAATCTCACTTGCGCTTTCAATTATTACCGAAGCCACGCTGTCCTACTTGGGCGCAGGTCTGCCCCCCACCCAACCATCTCTTGGAACATTGATCCGCAGTGGGCAAGACTTTCTTTTTGCTGGGCAGTGGTGGATCCTGCTGTTTCCTGCCGCCACCCTTCTTACACTCGCGCTGGCCATTAACGTCTTGGGCGACTGGTTCCGGGATGTAATCAACCCAAGGGGCATCTGATGACAACAACTGCCCAGCCTTGCGTTCTTTCCATTCGGGGACTTAGCGTCGACTTTCCTAGCCGGCATGGCGCCTTGCAAGCCGTATGCAACGTCAGCCTAGACATCGCGCCAGGCGAAATACTCGGCATCGTCGGCGAATCGGGCGCGGGCAAATCGACCGTTGGAGCTGCCATCACGGGCTTACTACAGGCTCCCGGCCATATTAGTGCGGGCGAAGTTCGGCTTTCCGGAGATATCATCGATGCGCGCGACGTTAAGGCGATGCGGGCGTTACGCGGCAAACGCGTCTCGACTATTTTCCAAGATCCACTGACCAGCTTAAATCCACTTTTCACAATTGAGAGACAACTGGTCGACACGATCCGAACTCATCTCGCCTTATCACGCAGCGACGCAAGGATCGAGGCGGTGCGTCAGTTGGAGGCGGTAGGGATTCCAGAGCCAGCCCGGCGCGTGAAGAACTGGCCACATGAATTCTCGGGTGGCATGCGACAGCGCGCAGTTATCGCGCTTGCTCTCTGCTCACAACCCGAACTCATTGTCGCGGACGAACCAACAACTGCGCTCGACGTGACCGTTCAGGCACAGATCTTGAAGCTAATCAAGAACTTGGCTCGTGAACGTCAAGTGGGTGTGATGCTCATCACCCACAACATGGGCGTGATTTCCCAGGTCACTGATCGCGTCGCGGTGATGAGGGCAGGCGAAATCGTCGAACTAAACGACACTGCGGCTGTTCTTGGAAATCCATGCCACGAGTACAGCCAAGCATTGATTTCGGTTGTGCCGCGCGGCGACATTAAGCTGCATCGCTTTCCCGTGTCTGGCGCCGCTCGAAATATCGATGCGGCCATGCAGTGGCTGCTGGAAAGAGACATGCCGCAAAGTTCAAGCCAGCCGGAGGCACTTGTAGAACTCCGGGGTGTGGAGCGCGTATATGGGGCGACAGGCATGTTCGGTGGTTCCGCTCGGCGAGCCTTTAAGGCCCTGCACGATGTGAACCTGAGTATCCGCCCCGGAGAAGTCATGGGCCTTGTTGGCGAATCCGGCTCTGGAAAAAGCACGATCGCAAGAGTCGTTGCTGGGCTTGCCCGCCCGAGCAGCGGCCAACTGATTTATGGCGGAAAAGATGTTTATGCAGCCAGCCTTGAAGATCGTCAAGATATTCGGCGTCAAACTCAAATGGTGTTTCAAGACCCGTACTCGTCTCTGAATCCACAGATGCGCGTGGGCGAGATTATCATGGAGCCAATGATTCACTTTGGACTAGTAAAGGATAAGCGAGAGGCCGAACCGATAATGTTAGAGCTGCTGAAGGCCGTTGGTCTGGAGCCCACCGTCGCCCGCCGTTATCCGCACGCCTTCTCAGGCGGTCAGCGACAACGTATTTCAATCGCACGAACCTTGGCAAGTCGCCCGCGGTTCCTCATCTGCGATGAACCTACCTCGGCACTCGATGTCTCGATCCAGGCGCAGATCCTAAATCTTCTGAAAGACCTTCAAGAGAATCTATCGCTGACGATGTTATTTATCAGTCACGATCTCCCTGTCGTGCGTCAGATTTGCGACAGAGTTACAGTACTACAGAATGGGCAAATTTGCGAAAGCAGCGAGACGGAACAGTTGTTCAAAGCGCCGAAGCACTCTTACACAGCATCGCTCTTGTCCATGATACCGAAGATGCAGACCCCAGAGTGGATCGTCAAGCCGTCTGAGATCCCATCACAGTCCATCTGCTAGCCCCGGACGCGTCCGCCCGGGTTGTCAGATATCTGATGGTCATGCGGCAGCAGCCGATGGCTTTATACGCCCGCCGTACGCTCATCCCGTGGGCAACCATGAGATACGCGACAGCTTTCCGCTTGCCCGCGGGCAAAAAGCGGGCTTCGTGCCCGAACCATTTATCGCGAACGGCGTGCGCGGATCTCGTCATGGCCTGGCTGCAACAGCAGTCCACTCGCGAGAGGCCGGATACATTTATGCAATTGGAAGCGTCATTTTTGCTGTTACGAACCCTTGCACGGACCGGGGCGGACCATACATTCTTTCCCACGAGATCCTTGGGCGCCGCATTGTCCAGCACGGCATCAGCCACCAACCGCTTCAGCCGTGTGTTCTCGTCCTCCAGCGTCTTCAGCCGCTTGGCCTCCGACACTCCAGTGGCCTTCCATTTGTAGATGCTGGGGTCGCTGACGCCGCGCTTGCGGCACAGATCGGCAACCGAAACCCCGGCCTCATGCTCCTTCAAAATCCCGATGATCTGCTCTGCCGAAAAGCGGCTACGCTTCATGCTCTGGTCCTTGTTTGGGCCAGCGCGAACTTCAATCTGGATTAAGCCTGTGGGGCAAGGTCATTCACGTCCTTGAGGGTTATCCTGATCCGGACGGCGGTCGTGTTCAGGCTCATGCTGCCAGCCTCGGATCGTGCGCATGCATCCTGTAGGTCGATGCCCAGGGAGGCAGTTTGTCCAGTCGCGCCGCAGGCCAGCCATTGATGAGTTTTGCGAGCACGCCGGAGAGCCAGGGCTAGGCGCTGACGACATTGAGCCTACACGTTTCAATGAGCGAGGCCAGCAATGCCCAATTATCGGCACCCTCGTCGCACCCAGCGAACAGGGCATTCTTGGCATCGAGTTTGATTGGCCGCATCGCACGCTCGACCGCATTCGTGTCCATCTCGATGCGCCCGTCATCAAGGTAGAGCGTCAGGCCGTCCCAATGGCGCAGCGAATAGCGCAGAGCCTTCGCCGTGTCGCTCTTCCCCGCAAGATGATCAAGAGTTGCCTCAAACCACTGCTTCAAGGCTGCTGCCAGAGGTCTGGCATGAGCTTGTCGACCCGCGCAGCGCTCGGCAGCAGAGTGGCCCCGAAGTGCCTTCTCGACCGCGTTGAGCTGGGCGATGCGCTTAAGGGCCTCGCGGCAAACTGGAGCTGGCGCCGGAGCAGCCTCACGCGCGATCTTCACAAACTAGCGCCGTAGATGCGATCAGCAGAAGGCGAGCGGCCCAGACAGGGCGCCCGCACGCGTCTCCCGGGTCATGGTCTTGTAGGCCTGATAGCCTTCGCAATAGATGATACCGCGATAGCCCCAATCAGCGATGGCTTTGGGTGTCGCGTGCGAGGTCGGCCGTCCCGGACCGCGTTTTCCGTCGAGCGCGGTGCGCCTGCGATAGCTCTCGACTGTAGCGCGGCGATCTGGGAGAGAGGTGCGCGACAATCTGGATGAGAATCTGGTGTCGCGGCGGATGTGATGATCCGCGGGTTTGATTGACGCGCGCAAGTGCTTTGTCAGGTTGATTGTCGCGGCGCGTCAATCAGGGGCGATATTGGCGGGTGTGGCGTATGACGCTGGGCGTCCAGGTCCCTTTTTGCGCTCAGCGGCCTCGCGGCGTCGGTAGCTTTCGACATTCATCTCGAAGATGGTGGCGTGATGAACGAGCCGGTCGACCGCGGCGAGCGTCATAGCGGGGTCCGGGAAGATCTTCCCCCACTCGCCAAAGGGTTGGTTGGCTGTGATCAGCATGGAGCGCCGTTCGTAACGGGCGCTGATCAGCTCGAAGAGCACACTGGTCTCGGCCTGGTCCTTGGTGACGTATGCGAGATCATCGAGGATGAGCAGGTCGAACTTGTCGAGCTTGGCCAGCACGCTCTCGAGGACGAGGTCGCGGCGGGCCTGCTGCAGCTTCTGGACGAGATCTGTGGTGCGGGTGAACAGCACCCTGTAGCCGTTCTCGATGAGGGCGAGACCGATCGCCGAGGCGAGATGGCTCTTGCCGGTGCCGGGCGGGCCGAACAGGAGCAGGTTTGCGCCTTTCTCCAACCAGGTGTCGCCGGCGACGATGGCCATGACCTGAGCTTTGGAGACCATCGGCACGGCGTCGAACTCGAAGCTCTCGAGGGTCTTTCCGGGCAGAAGGCGGCCCTCTGTGAGGTGCCGCTCGATGCGGCGGCGATCGCGCTCGGCCAGTTCGTGCTCGGCGAGCACAGTGAGGAAGCGCGCGGCGGGCCAGCCCTCCTTGTCGGCCTGCTCGGCGAACTGTGGCCAGATCACCTTGCTGGCGGGCAGTCGCAGCTCGTTAAGGAGCAGGCTGAGCTTGGCGGGGTCAATCGAGGCGCTCTTCATGCTGCGTCTCCCAGGCTGGCGCCGATGAGCGCTTCGTAGGCCTGAAGCGGCGCCAGGCGGACGACTACGTTGGGTAGGCGCGCGGGATCGGGCGCGAAGCGGGCACGCAGCGCGGCCATGTCGGGGAGCCGGTGATTGTCGAGGCAGATGGACAGCTCCTCGGCCAGTTCGCTCTCGCAGCCGCGCTCGTGGGCGAGGCCAAGAAGCTCGACCATGATGCGGCAGGCCTGGCGCTCGGGCAGACGCTCGACGAGGAGATCGAAAGTCCGCCGGTAGGCCTCGCGCGGGAAGAGCCGATCGCGATAGACCAGATTGAGCAATGCCATCGGCTTCCTTCTGAGCGAATGGATGACGTGCCGGTAGTTGACGACCTGGTCATGCTTGCCGGACGGGGAAGCACGCCCGCGCGGCAGCGTCATGAGATGCGTGCCGCCGATGAAGACATCGAGCCGATCGTCGTAGAGGCGCACGCGCAAGCGATGGCCGATCAGGCGCGAGGGCACCGTATAGAAGACCTTGCGCAGCGTGAAGCCGCCTGAGGAAGTGACGCGCACGCTGAGTTCCTCATAGTCGGTGGTGCGCCGCTCAGGTAGCTCCCGAAGCTGGGCGCGCTCGGCATCGATGCGCTTGGCGTTGCGGGCATTGCGGCGGCCGACGATCTCGTCGACGAAGCGGCGATAGGAGGCGAGATCATCGAAGTCGACGGTGCCACGCAGCAACAGTGCATCCTCGATCGCCCGCTTGAGATGGCCGTGCGGCCCCTCGATCGAGCCGTTCTCGTGGGCGATGCCGGCATTGTTGCGTGACGGTGTCATGCCGTAATGGCTGCACAGCTCGTTATAGCGGCGGGTCAGGTCCTCGCGCGCGTCCTTGTCCAGGTTGCGGAAGGCGGCGGACAGGCTGTCCGAGCGGTGCTCGCGCGGCACCCCACCGAGGGACCAGAGTGCGTTCTGTAGGCCTTCCGCCAGCGCCACGAAGCTCTCGCCGCCGAGCACGACATGGGCGTGCTCGAAGCCGGAATAGGCGAGCCGGAAATGATAGAGTCGGTGGTCGAGCGGCTGACCGGCGATGGTGATGCCGAACGAGGCCACCTCGGTGAAGTCCGACAGACCGAGCCTGCCGGGTTCGTGCGCCTGGCGGAAGATGACCTCCTGCTCCTCACCGTGGATGGCACGCCAGCCTCGGATGCGCCGCTCCAGCGTCCGGCGCACGCCCTCGCCCAACTCGGAATGGCGCAGCATCATCTCCTCGAAAATGGCCACGGGCCGGATGCCGGGCGCTGCCCGCAGCAGCGGCACGACTTCAGAGTCGAAAATGTCGGCGATTGGATCGGGACGCCGTCGTGCGCGCGGCTCCTTCTTCTGCGAAGGTAGTACTGGATCCTTCTCGATGCGGTAGGCCGTTGCCACGCTGATCGACGCCTTCGCCGCGGCGACAGGCGTCGGATGGGTCTTCCTGAGCTTCATGTAGAGCCTTCTGTGGTTGCCGCCCGCAATGCAAGAAGTTTCTGACCCTTTGGCGTGTGATCGAGTGCGGTCTTCTGTCAGGCCTTCCTTTACGGCATTTTCAGAAGCCGCTGGCCGGTATGGTGATCCGCGGACCAGGTCCAATTCTCATCTCCGAGCACGTCGGCTCTTTGGCTCTAGCTGGTTTCCTGATCCAGATCTGTTCGATCGTTGCGCCCATTCGGGTCGTCGCCTTCTCACACCCCCTTCGCCAACGTCAGGCTATTTCGTGCTGCATGCAGTCATGCCGTCACTGCCTGCGCTGGGTTCCGATAATCCTCCTTCCGGGTGAGCATGGCCCAAATCGTCCGAGCCATCTTGTTCGCCAAGGCGATCGCCACAAGCATGCGCGGCTTCCTCGCCAGCATCTGCGCCAGCCAGGATCCGCTAGGGATCGACTTGCGCCCGAGCCAGTTCAGCCGCGACATCGCCCCAACGATGAGCAACTGGCGAATGTCCGCCTGTCCTTCCTTCGAAACGCGTCCGAGCCTTTCCTTTCCCCCTGAGGAATGTTGCCGTGGGACCAAGCCGAGCCAAGCCGCGAAGTCTCGGCCACGTCGAAAGGCCGCCATGTCGGGCGCGAAAGCCTCGATCGCGAGTGCGGTCAGCGGGCCGACCCCCGGCATTGTCTGCAGCCGCTGCGCCGTGACCGTCCGCGTCGCCAACTTCTTGAGCTGCTCTGCCTTGGCATCGATCCGCTCCGTCTTGTAGGCGATCTGATCAATGAGACTCCGACATTCCTCGCGGACCAGTTCTGGTAGATCGCTGTTCGGATCTTCGAGGATTGCGTCAATGCGTTTAAGTTGTTCGATTCCTTGCGGGATGATATGGCCGAATTCGTAGAGAACAGAACGCAGCGCATTCACCAGATCGGTGCGCTGATGAACAAGGCGCTTCCGAGCCCGAAAGAGCACTGCCCTGGCCTGCTGTTCTTCCGATTTCGGCTCGACGAAGCGCATCTCGGGGCGCTGTGCCGCGATCACGATTGCTTCGGCATCAGCCGCGTCGTTCTTTTGGCGTTTCACAAAAGGCTTCACATATTGCGGAGCGATCAGTTTCACTTCATGGCCGAGCTTGACCATCTCCCGTGCCCAATAGTGGGCGCTGCCACAGGCTTCCATCACCACCACTGCCGATGGGTGGCCCGCCATGAACTTCCGAAACTGAAGCCGCGACAGTTTCTTTCGAAATTTCAAGTGTCCCGCCATTGACGCCCCGTGGAGCTGAAACACATTCTTGGCTAGATCCACTCCGATCACCGTATCCATCAATTTGCCGTCCTCTTCGCTTCGGGGTTCAAACACTGCGTTCTTGGCACATTACGATGCCGTCTGGGGAGGGCGGCAACCATCCCATCTCAATTGATGGACGGTTATGTGGCGGCCGGGCACAAAAGTGATTCCTCCGAATCGGAAAAACCACCGGCATACCGGCCGACCGCGACCACCTGAGGCCTCGAAAAGGCCGCCGCCGCTGGACGGAAACTCCGGTCGGGCTACGCCCTCCCGACGTTCCCGTCCAGTGGCGGCATTCTCATCTGGATTGACGCTGCACTCTCACTTTGATCGCCGCGCCGCACTTATAGCGCGACAATCAGGATGAGAGCGCGTATTGCCTCATGTATTGATGCTCCCGGGTGCGATCGGTTGCCTCATTTATTTTGCTCCCGGCTTGGGTTGAGGAGGAGGCCGGGTGCGGAGATGGCCGGGGTTTCGGAGCGCCCGGCCTCCTCCGCTGGCGTCTGCCACATCATTGGGTTGTTGTGACCTCATGCCCCAGCAGCGTTTCCTCCGTAGGAACGAACAACAACGCGTTCGCTTGCTCGCTGCGCCAGGATTTAAGCCTACGCTGAAGCGTTCGAAGAAGCTTGTTCGGATAGGCTCCAGGATATTCCGCCTGCAACCGGGAGAGCAGTTCGCTACCAGTCCGCCAAGGCTCGGCTTCAAACCATTTTCGCAAATCTAGCGTTGCCCGGATGAGCGGGTCGGGACGCCGCCGGCCTCTTTTCGCTTTCACGATTGGCCGATCCGTCGGTCGCATAGCTCCGTCTTTCCAGGCGGTTCGTAGGCTTGCCAGGAAGAGATCGATCGGTTGCGATGCCGCAGCAGGATGGGCGATTGGCTGCGTATCAGCGAGCGCCGCGAGGCGTTCCTGCGCGCCGCGGATGTCGCGCAACAACGCGACCGGGTCGAGAGCGGCATAGATTTCTTGGAGATGGTGACGAATCGCATCGGGCGTGCGGGCGTCGGCGGCCAAGCGCTGGTGTGGCGTTGCCGGTGCGCTGTATGTCTTACGCACACGAGCACCGTCGCGCTGCTTGGCCATCAGTTTGAATGAGGGTTGGAAGAAGTTCACGAACAGCCGCGCCGATCGATAGAGTTCAGCCAGCAGCTTGGCCGCTTCCAGGCCCTCGAGCCGACGATAGCCGACCATCCTGCGCACGACGGCACCGTTCTTCTGCTCGACGAACGCCTGGTCGTTCTTCCGGTAGGGCCGGCAACGCGTGAAGACGATGTTGGCCGCATCGCAGTAGGCTTTCAGCGTCTCATTCATGAACACCGTATCATTGTCCGTATCGAGGCCGACCAGCGCAAAAGGCAATTGTTTGCGCAATTCCGTCAACACCGTGCTCAACAGTGTTTGTTCGCGCACGATCAGAGGAGCGCACTCCGTCCAGCCGGTAGCAATGTCGGTGAGCACGAGGGTCTGGATGAAGCTGCCGCGCGCCGATAGACCGCTATGCGCTACAAGGTCAGCCTCGACGAACCCCGGCGCCGGATCGTTCCAATCTGCCGACGTCCGTATTGGAATACTGCGACGCAACGAGTGCGTCGCGTGCCGTCGGCGCTTGCGACCTAATCCTTCTCGGACCCGTGCCAACGCGCGGTCGATCGTCGCAGCACTCATTGCCAAAAGTTTGTCGCGGATCTCGGGAGCAAGGTCGAGGTGGCCGTGCCGTTCCATCGCTTCAATCAGCGCAGGCATTAACGCCTTCAGCCGCTTCCCGCAGATCCGGTCTGACGCCTCCCAAAGCAGCACGAGCGCGTTGTGTTCCGCCTCATTATAGATCCGACGTCGCGCCCGTCGGCCTGCGCTTACGTCTTCCTGGCCTCGAAGTAGACGCATCGCATGTTTGCGATGGAATCCGGTGATGTCGACGAACTCGCCTGGAAGCGGCCGAGCTGCTGGCCGCACTCTGTCGATCAGCGCGGCTGTTCGTAAACTTCTTCCAACCCTCGTTCAAACTGTTAGCCAAGCAGCGCGACAGTGCTCGTGTACGCAAGACATACAGCGCGCCGGCAACGCCTCACCAGCGCCTGGCAGCGGACGTCCGCACGCCTGAAGGGTCAGATCGCCGCGGAAAGCCTTGAGCCGGGTGCGATTGCAATCGATATCGCCCGCCGCCATGGCTGCCGGACACAGCAGGTACATGACTGGCGACGCCGGGCGCGTTCAACAACTGGTGCTGCCGGCTTCGGCAGATGCAATATCGTTCGTGCCTTTGGTGTCGGAATCGTCGCCACCGGCGGCTGCGGAGCCTCCGCCAGCATACACTTCGATACGCGGCGACAATGGTCCTCTTATGTCGTCCGAATGGTCTCCACTATGAGCACCCTTGCCGCCAATCCCAATTCGTGCGCGCTGCGCGACGTCGTCGATGCCGAGCAAATCCTCACTGCAATGCGTCGACTCATAAGTCAGCACCGCCACCTTTGCAGACGGGGGAGCTGGCGCAGCCGTTGCGAGCATCGATGCAGACGTCGCTAAGTGCTTGAGCGCCTGCGCTCGGCGTGCGAGAAATCGCTGTGATCCTACTCGAGTGGGCTAAATTTCCATTGTCGCACCCGCAATCCGCCGAATGAGCAAACTTCCGGTTTTTGACATCGTGGTCCTGTACCGGGGTCGTGGTCGAGTAACTCAGCCATTCGGCTTCGCCCTCACAGATCCGGGCGGGCAGACTTCCCGCACCCGGCTCTTCCCGAGCGTAACCCGCGTCATATGCGCGCCTGCGCCCTCGAGTGATGCGTGGAACGGAAAGACGGAAGCGAGCCGTCAGGGTCTCGAACTCCGGCCATCTCTTGCGCGAGATGATCGGCTTTGCTGCCCAGCGGCTGATGGAGCTGGAAGTCGAAGGCCAGGTCGGTGCAGCCTACGGCGAGAAGAACCCCGAGCGTCTGGCCCAGCGCAACGGTGAGCTTCGACCGGACCTGGGAGACCTGGCCGGCACGGTCGAGCTTCGCATCCCAAGCTGCGCAAGGGCTCCTACTTCCCGGGTTTCCTGGAGCCGCGCCGGATGGCCGAGAAGGCGCTCACCGCCGTGGTCTGTCGATTCCGAGGTCATCGCGCGCACCGTACCGATTTGATGGCGCGCGGAGTTCCGAAATGATCGCGCGCTTCGTTGCGGTCATGGGCGCATCCAGCTTGTCATTCCCGCTAGCGACGTGGACCGAGCAGCTCGGCGACTGGATCGCGGGAAACGACGCGGCCTACAGCTTTTTTGGTGACGCGACGCAACTGCTGGTGCCCACAACGCCAAGATCGCGGTGATCGAGGCCTGCCTCTGTGACCCCATAGTCGACCGCAGCTACAGCGATATGGCGCAGCATTCCGGCACGGCCGCCTCGCCCGAGAGATAAGGCAAAGGTCGAGGCCTGCGGTGGGAATCATCGAGCGTTGGCTGCTGCGGCGGTTGCGCAACCGAACTTTTTACAGCCTGGCCGAACTCAACCGCGCGATCGCCTAGTGGCTGGCCAAGCTCAATGACGAACGGGTACTGCGTCAGTATGGCCGCATACGGCGCCAGCTTTCGAGGAAATTGATGCGCCAATTCTCAAACCGCTTCCGGGCCAGCCGTGGGTCCATGCCGAATGGCGGGTCGGGCTCGACTATCACGTCGAGATCGAACAACACCATATTCGGTGCCCTATCGCTTCGCCCGCCGCTGAGTTAGACTAGAAGCGCGGATCAGCGCACGAACGATTGAACCCTCCTTGGAGGCGAGCGTGCATATGCGTGGCAGTGGCAACGGGCGGCACACGACGATCAGCGCCACATGCCCTCCAGCCACCGGCGCTATGCGAGTGGACGCCGGCAAAGATCTGCAGGGAGGGAGGCCGGTCCGGCCCGATACTGCGCTAGTCGACCGGATCATCGAGGACCTGAAGCGAAAGATCTTAACCATGCCCGCCAACAGTTATACTGGCTGACTCGTTCTGCTCGCTACGAATTCATGAGAATCTCCGCAGCCAGCTCGCCGAGCGCCACGTCAGTCGTGGGCCGTAGCGGAGCGCTTTTGGTACAGCCAGCATACCCTGAGCGGAAAGCAGCGGATCGATGTAGGCTAGCGCACCTCCTATTGCGACATCCCGCACGATGAGGGTAAACGAGGTCACCGCGTAGATGCCCTCGCACGCGACGACCGTTCCAATGGCGTCCCGGATTTCCGCGCCTCATGTGCTCGGCTGTCCACAATACCGGCCGATGCCTCGCCTTGCGTGAAAGCCTGGAGCTGGGGTACGGAGCTGCGACGTGTCGCAATGATATTGTCATTTGCAGCCGCAATTATTTTGAAGGCCGGCGCCATATTTGCCCAAAGACCCACCATTTCCTTCGGCAGAGGCGCGAACGAGCAGCGCTGGAGCGGCCGATCGACTGGAGAGCATTCAGGGAGCAGGGCGCAGGCCTCGGATAGAGGATGACCAAAGAGCTGAGAAGCTGACGGCTCCGGGGCCGTGATGGTAGTCCCGATCGACAGGCGCGCCGTTAGCTTGTTTTGGTTGTGCAGGGCCTCTTCCGAGGCCCTGCGATCCGGCGCCCGCCAGGATCAGATGCTCTCAGATTGTGCGCATCGGACGACAACCTTGCAGCATTGCTGCGCGATAGCCACGCTAGTCGCTGCTCCCCGCCTACCCGACCTGCTACATTGACTCAAGCGTCAACTGGAAGGCCGCGAAGATGAAGAGGACTACAAACACAAGCGCAAACAATCTGCTTTCCAGTTCCGAAAAGGACGTGGTGATCGAAATGCGGCATGCTATGCATCGCGAGCCGGAGCTTTCCAACAACGAGTGGAAAACTCAACAGCGGATCCGCGAAACGCTTGAACGGTTTGGGCTGTTCGATGCGAAGACCTTTCACAAAACCGGCCTTTACGTCGACATCCACGGTTTAGCCTCCGGGCCGCAGCGCTCCGTCGCCATACGGGGCGACATCGATGCCTTGCCGATCCAGGAAACCCGGGACGACTTGTCCTATCAGTCCCGGGTCCCAGGTCATATGCATGCGTGCGGTCATGACCTGCATGCGTCGATCGCTATGGGTACCGCACTTGCGTTTCATCGGATGCGAGAGAGCTTTTCTGGCAAGCTTCGCGTGTTTTTCCAGCCCGCCGAGGAGGCGGAGCCACTCGGCGGACGATCAGTGGCTGAGCAGGGCCTGCTTAGCGGCTTCCACGCTGCTGTTGGGTTCCACGTCAAAACTGATTTGCCCGCGGGGATGTTCGGCGCACGCCCAGGCGCTGTGACACAATCCGCCGATCAGTTCGCGATCACACTTATCGGGACCATGGCCCACGGCGCGAGGCCGCATGCGGGCGTGGATGCAATTGCGATGGCCGGGGCATTCATCAATGAGGTCCAAAAGGTCGTGTCGCGGGAAATGCCCTTCGATGACGGGGCGATCGTCACAATCGGGACGATTGCAGGTGGCGAAGCCACAAATATCATTTGCCCGTCAGTTACGATGACCGGAACTATCAGAACAAGCCGTTGTGAGCGGAGAGAGCTCCTGGTTCAGCGCGTGCGAGAAATAGCTGAAGGGGTCGCGACGATGCACCGCGGGAAAGCGGAGTTCTCCCACAAATTCGGTGAACCGCCGGTCATTAACAACGACGTGATGGTTGACAGGTTTCGGCGGCTGGTGGTCGAGACCGTGGGCAAAGACAAGTTTTCCGACCTGAAGTCGTCGAGCGCAGGCGGCGGCAGCGACGATTTCGGATTCTACTCCGCGTGCGTGCCCTCGATCTACTTCTGGTTTGGCAGCAAGGAGCAAGGCAACGAGTCCGGCGTGCACACGCCAACTTTCGGAGCCTCGGACGATCTGCTCGTTCCGACAGCTGAGCTCGCGATCAGGTACTGCTTGGAGATGCTGAATTCGTAGCGGCGCCGATGTACGATCCCGCCACAAATGACACGAAAAGATCCGCCGGCCCGCCCTCGATCCACGCGAGAGAACGACCCACTCTTTCCAGAAGGAGTTTGCACATGGCAATGCCTAAGGCTTCGCAAGCATTCGCCCGCGGCGGGTATCTGCGGAGATTATCCGCCGTCAAGTCGGAGATAGAGCGGCGAAGGTCGAAGCGGTGGTCACGGCTCCGGCTAACATCATATATCTCTCCGGATACACTTCGAGGTCGGGCTATGTTCCGCGGGGGCTGGTCGTGACTTTAACGGATGAGTAGCCGACCTTCCTGACGCGCAGAATGGTCTGGCCGGCGGCGATCCATCAGATGTTTGTCGATCGCAGTCGTGTCACTGGTTATTCGGAGGCGCTCATCGCTACCCCGAACGGGAGGAGACCATCGACTTCATCTTGGACGATGGCGTCGGCCGCAAATGGACCGGTCTGGAAGAACGGCTCTTGCCCGCTGACAGTTAAGAAGTTCAAATCTCGCTCGACAGGCGCGAACATCGTCTACTGCACTAACGCCGTGACCCGGATCCGCGGCGTGAAATCGGACTCGGAATTCGCGATGATGCGGGAAGCTACCGCTATTTCCGACGCCGGCATGCTCAAAGCGAGAGACGTTATCCGCTCAGGCGCGCGCGAGGCCAATGAATCCGCCGAGGTCATTGCAACATTGGTGCGCAGCGCTAACGGCAAGCCCAGCACGGATTTTGCGGGCCTCTTCTTTGCGCTGCGCACGCATCTCCACGTGTCACATTCGCTGGACCGAAGACGTCTTCCAGACGGGCTCGCAGAGCAATTTCGAGTTCAGCGGCGGGCGTCATGGCTAGACCTCTCCGCTGATGCGCACGATGTCGCGATCGGTAAGCCGTCGGATCACATACGCCGGTTGCATGAAGGGAACGTTGCCAGGTTGGAAGCTGCACTTGCCGCCGCCAAACCCGGCAGGACCTGCAGCGACGTCGCCATAGCTTTCAACTCCAACTTGAAAACGCGATGGCTTGGTGAAGGAGTCTCGGTGCGGCTACGCCGTCGCGATAGATTGGACGGAACCTACAGCTAGCTTGAAGGACGGCGATAACACGGTCCTCAAGCCGAATACGACATTTCACCTCATGCTTGAAAACTGGATCGATGAAGACGTGGTTATGTGATCAGCGAAACCTTCCGCATACCGACGTTGCAGGTGAACCATTCACGAAGTTGCCGCGCGAGCTATTCGAACTCTGACGCGCAATCCGCTGCGGCCTCAGCGATTCCAGGCCTGCCGCTAGTGCGTTAAGGTCTCTCAAAGGAGAACAATGGGCCACTCTCGCTCGCAGCACTCGCCTTCTTGCACGAGGACACCGGTTTTCAACACTAGGCGTCCGCAGATAGGTGGCCCGGTCGCGGTGCTGATTGCGCCGAGCCGTAGTCCATCGCAATATCCCGGGCTCGCGCCTGCGCTCGTCATCACCAAGACCGAAGGTGGACGCGATCGTCACAATCGGAAAGGCCGCTTTCGAGCGATCATTGACAGCCGCTCCATGATGCTCACAATCTCTGAGCGTATCGTTGCCATTCGATCGGCGAGCCCTGGCGGCATGCGCGCGTTGCTGGGCAACTGTTCCGCCATAAATATCCGCCGGGATTCATGCAGCTTTTGCGTGGAGCGGGACAGAGGGGATGTTTCGCCCAGAGCCCCGTGGAGGAACCGAAGGCCGTTAAATACGTGAAAATCGCTGTGCGAAACTTCCTTTGGATCGATGTGTCGGCTGCCACTGTGCCGATTGCGGCGCCAGGAATAGCAAACCATCACCATCTCGCGCACTCTGCTGGAATTGTGCGCAAGAACGCCGAGGTTGCTGAATTTCTGCGTCGTTCGCCGGTCCCTTCTCAATTTCACCGCGTGGTTCCGATTAGAAGTGGTTCAGCAAAAGCGGAGATTGCAAGATGCAAGTCGGTGTTCCCAAGGAAATCAAAACACACGAATATCGCGTGGGCCTGACCCCTGGAGCTGTCCGGGAATATGTGGCTGCCGGCCACCAAGTATTGGTGGAGGCCAATGCCGGCGCTGGCATCGGGGCAAGCGACGAGGAATACCGGAAGGCCGGTGCAACAATCGCCGCGGCTGCTCGGGAGGTGTTTGCATCGAGCGAGATGGTAGTCAAGGTCAAGGAGCCGCAGCCGTCCGAATGGGTCCAGCTCCGAGAGAATCAGATCCTCTTCACCTATCTGCATCTGGCGCCCGATCCGGAGCAGGCAAAAGGACTGCTGAAATCGGGTTGCACAGCGATCGCCTATGAAACCGTCACCGACTCGAACGGGGGCTTGCCGTTGCTTGCGCCAATGAGCGAAGTCGCGGGCCGGCTCACGATCGAGGCTGCCGGCGCGGCCCTAAAACGGTACAGCGGCGGGCGGGGGTTATTGATCGGCGGCGTGCCTGGCGTTCAGCCCGCTCGTATCGTTGTCATCGGTGGCGGTGTCGTCGGTACGCATGCCGCCCGAATGGCAGCCGGTTTGGGTGCGGAAGTCACCGTCATCGACCGTTCGATCAACCGCCTTCGCGAACTGGACGAGCTATTCGAGGGCCGCGTCCGCACCAGGTACTCGACCATCGACAGCGTTGAAGAGGAAGTCTCTGCCGCAGACGTCGTTATTGGCGCCGTGCTCGTCCCAGGAGCCAGTGCACCGAAGCTGGTGTCGCGCAAGATGCTGAGCTCGATGAAGCAAGGCTCTGTGGTCGTTGACGTCGCGATCGATCAAGGCGGTTGCTTTGAGACGTCGCGTGCCACCACCCATGCTGATCCAACCTACGAAGTCGACGGCGTGATCCACTATTGCGTTGCCAACATGCCCGGTGCAGTCCCGCTTACCTCAAGTCAGGCCCTCAACAACGCAACTTTGCCTTTTGGCTTGGCTTTGGCAAACAAGGGCTTTGCGGCCGTGCTTGAAAATCCGCACTTGCGCGCTGGCCTGAACGTCTATCGGGGCCGGTTGACCTACAAGGCAGTGGCAGAGAGTCTCGGCCTACCATTTTCACCGATCGAACAGGCTGCGGCCTGATCTCCCAGGCCCCCTAGGGGCGTTTCCTCCCTAACTTGAAGGGGCCACCCTTGGAGTGGCCCCTCCTTTTTTTGCTTTCAAGCACCATTCTGGCACGTAATTCGACCAAGCCCACTGGGGCGAGTTCGTTAGGCCTGTTTTGGGTTGAAGAGGATTGTGAGAAGTCAGAATTGTCAGAGCTTTCGGTATGGTTCTCATTCTTTCACGAGTGCTCAAAACAGCTGGACCGTCGGGACGTCGCGATCAAAGATCGCTTATCTGTCCGGTGGCATTTCGATTGGAACTGCAAACCCCGATTTTACGCGGTCCATGATGACCATGGTTTTGAACCCCTTAATATCGGGGTTCTCGTAAAAGAAGCGTCTGGTGAAAAGCTCGTAGTCCTCCATCGTGCGAGCCGTTATGTACAGAACGAAGTCTGCATCGCCCGTGACATAGAAGCCATTTACGACTTCACTCGACGTTTTGATGGCCTTCTTGAATTTGTCGATGATATCGGAGCGCTCCCGCTCGAGATTCACGAGGACAAGCATCTGAATCGGCCTTCCCACTGCTCTTGCCGAGACGATGGACACATCCGACTCAATGATTCCTTCCGAACGGAGCCTCTTCAACCTTCTCTGACACGCCGTGGGGGAAAGCCCCGCCATTTCGCCAATGACCTCGGACGTGAGGCGATTGTTTTTTTGCACGATCTCCAGGATGCGTGCATCTATCCGATCGTAACGCATAGCGGTTGTCTCCAGCCCTAAGCTGCGTTTCGTCGCAAGGCATCAATGCTTTGCAGGAATTCATCCCGCGCACCGAAAATGCGACGCAAATCTGTTTGCGTCACTAGTATCCTGATTACTCCAGCAATTTCAATAAGTGACGGCGCGGGAGTTTCAAAATGGGTGTTCAAGGCTTTCGGCACAGACGCCCGGAGTGGGGTGGCCTCGCTATGCGGCACCTTCGAACTCTCAGACGACGAGACTTTTTAGCGGGGGCAGCGTTCATCGACGGCAAGTGGACGGACGGCGGGCAGAAGGACGCGGTTGTCGACCCCGCGACGGGGGAGGAAATCGCGGAAGCTGCCCGTTGCTCGGCGGCCGACATGGAGCTGGCAATCGGAGCAGCAGAGAAGTCGTTTGTTGCATGGAGGCGTCTGCTGCCCACCGAGCGAGGAGTGATCCTCAAATCTTGGGCGTCCCTGATCCGCGGCCATTCAGAGGATCTCGCCGTTCTTATGACCAGCGAGCAAGGAAAGCCTCTGGCGGAGGCACGCTACGAGATCACATATGGCGCGGGCTTTCTGGAATGGTTTGCCGCTGAAGGCGAGCGCACCTATGGCGAGACCATTCCGAGTCACAAAGCGGGAAGCCTGCTTCATGTGCGAATGCAGCCAATCGGTGTTGCGGCGGCGATCACGCCATGGAATTTTCCAATCGCGATGATCACGAGAAAGGCGGGAGCTGCTCTTGCCGCGGGCTGCCCGATCGTCGTGAAGCCGGCTCCCGAGACGCCATTGTCGGCCCTTGCCCTGGCTAGGTTGGCCGAAGAAGCTGGTATTCCGCGTGGCGTATTTCAGGTGCTTGTCGGTGATTCAATCGAGCTTTCGAAACCACTGTTGCGCGATACGAGGGTGCGAGCTCTTTCGTTTACTGGTTCTACCGAAGTTGGGCGCCTGCTTCTGGCAGAGGCGGCACAAACCGTGAAGAAAGTGTCGCTTGAGCTGGGGGGCCACGCTCCGTGCATCATCTTTGACGACGTCGATGTCGACAAGGCGGTTAAGGGAGCGATGGACGCAAAGTTCACCACTTCGGGCCAGGACTGTCTCGCCGCCAATCGCATCTACGTGCATAGAAAGATCTACCGCGCCTTCGTCGAGGCGTTTGCCACCCCTATTTCTCAGCTCAGAGTCGGGCACGGCCTGGAAACGACAACTGATATAGGGCCGATGACAAAGCTGTCGGTTGCCAACAAATGCAGGGCCCACATCGACGACGCCGCAAAAAAGGGGGCGCGGGTGTTTTGCGCCGACAAGGGCGCAAGTTTGGGTGCAAACTTCGTTCCTCCGACGTTGCTCAGCGATGTCACCGACCACATGCTGATCACGCATGAAGAAACCTTCGGGCCGGTTGCTGCCGTGCTCCCGTTCGATTCTGAGGCGGAGGTTGTATCCAGGGCGAACGCCAGCGAAATGGGGCTGGCTGGATACATCTACACAAACAACCTTCGCCGGGCGCTCCGCCTTTCTGAGCAGATCGAGTGCGGCATGCTCGGAATCAATACAGCTTCCTTTACTGGACCGCCCATTCCGTTCGGAGGCTGGAAGCAGTCCGGACTCGGACGAGAAGGGTCGAAGCACGGTTTAGCAGAGTACATGGAACACAAATACGTCTGTTTCGGCGATTTGGCGGCATAGGAGAACTATATGATTGATATCAAGACCATCGCTGAGCGAGATCGTTCCAGTGTTCTGCATCCCTTCACGCAGCTGAAGGATTTCGCGAGCGGCAAGCTTGGCGATCCCACAATCGTCACAGGTGGTAAAGGGATATCCATTCGGGATGCGGAGGGCCGAACATACATCGATGGCTTTGCCGGTCTCTACTGTGTCAATATCGGCTATGGGCGTACCGAAGTTGCCGAGGCCATCGCAAGGCAGGCCTATCAGCTCGCATATTACCACACGTACGCTGCTCACACGACCGAAGAGCTCGCAAAGCTTTCGCATCGCCTCGTGCAAATGGCACCGGGAAACGCCAGCAAAGTCTTCTACGGACTTTCCGGATCGGATGCCAACGAAACTCAGGCCAAGCTCGTCTGGTATTACAACAATCTGCGTGGTCAGCCGAAGAAGAAGAAGATCATCTCTCGCGAGCGCGGTTATCACGGGTGCTCGGTCATTTCTGGATCAATGACGGGAATGTCGTTCTATCACGATCAAATGGACCTTCCGTTTCCGGGTATTCTGCACACAGGCACTCCCCACCATTATTGGGGCGCTGAGCACGGGGAATCGGAGGAGGCCTTTTCTCGTCGGCGTGCGGCCGAACTCGAAGAGCTAATTGTGCGGGAGGGCGCGGAAACGGTCGGCGCGTTTATTGCCGAGCCTGTCCTTGGTACCGGAGGCATCACACCGCCGCCCAGCGGGTATTGGCGGGAGATTCAGGCCGTACTCAGGCGGTATGACGTTCTTCTCATCGCCGATGAGGTGATCTGTGGATTCGGGCGAACCGGGGCCGACTTTGGCAGTACTCTATACGGGATGGAGCCGGATCTCGTAACGGTCGCCAAGGGGCTCACCTCGGGCTACATGCCGCTCTCGGCAGCCATCGTGGGGGAGAAGGTTTACTCTGTTATGGAGGGGGCCGCCGATCGCGTTGGCGCATTCTCACACGGTTACACCTACTCGGGTCATCCGATCGCTGCCGCCGCCGCCAACGCAGTGCTCGATATCGTTGAAAAGGAGCAGCTCAGCAATCGCGCCAGGGTGGTCGGCGCGCACTTTCAAAAGCGGCTTAAGGAAAGGTTCGCTCAATTGGAGATCGCTGGCGAAGTTCGCGGCGTCGGCTTGCTCGGCGCTATCGAGTTTGTCGCGGACCGTCACACGAAGCGACGGTTCGACGCCCAGCTCAAAGTCGGCGCCCGCATCTCGAAGGCTGCTCGCGAGCGGGGACTTATTGCTCGGGCAATGCCGCATGGCGATATTCTGGGTTTTGCTCCGCCTCTTGTCGTCTCGGAAGGCGAGATTGATGAGATTGTCGAGCTTGCCTATCAGGCAACCAGGCAAGTCATTGACGAACTCGCCAGGGAGCCCGCAAGCGTTTAGAAACTCCGCATTCCACGCCCGGCACGTGTCGCACATCGGGCGCGCTTCATGAGTGAAGGTCATCCTCACCGTGAGGCGACCCGATCCGTTCTGAGCTAACTCAAGTAGCACCGGGCCGCCGCGGCAAATGCCCAGTTACACGGACTTTGTCAATCCTAGGAACTACGTCCGAATGGGGCAGGTCGCGCGCCCTAACGACCCAATGGTGGTGCGGAAGGTGCTGGCAAACGCGAGCGGAGAGATCTTCTCGCCCTTCGACTGGGCGCAAGCCATTTATCGCACCTCTGGCGGCGGTGGCCCTTCAGTTCATCTGAAGAAGGAGAGCAGGTGACTCTGTGGTATTCCTCCGTTGCGGGCCGTCTTGTTTGACGGACGCGAACGCTGCAGGTCCTACGGGTAATCCTGGGAGAAGCACTATGCCGATTTCGAGGGGCGGAGGTGATCACATCGGCCGAGCGGCGGCGCCGGTGGTCGCAGGATGAGAAGGAACGGCTTGTTGCAGCACTGGGCGAGGATGTGACCGAGACGTTGGGAGATCCCGCGCCGGTTCAAGGTCATCGAGACCGTGCGAGAGAAGTTCACTTGCCGCGATTGCGAGAAGATCAGCCAGCCGCCGGCACCGTTCCATGCCACGCCGCGCGGCTTCATCGGTCCGCAATTGCTGGCGACGATCCTGTTCGACAGTGGGGTCGAGGACTGGCGCGCCGCTTAACCAGTTTTCCCGGTCATGCACGTTTCCAGCCCCCGCCACATCGCACGCAGCATGCAGATTTCCCGCACTACGCGCTCCCATTTGCTTCATGACAAGGCTTATGGACCTATCATGTTGGAGCAGCTTTTACTTCGGCGGCACTCGCCCGGTAGCCGTTGAACAGCTTCAAGGTGTCGTACAGCCACGAGTTACTCCACTGCTTCCAGCCGAAGCCCTTTTGTTTCCGTGCCTTCGCCAGATGGCGTCTGACCTTCCTCTCTACCCAGTCTCTGATGTAGGGAAGCATTTACTGGAATCGCCTATCCGGAAGTAGTTTACCCATCCTCGGAGCTTTGGATTGATCAGGCTTATCACCCGACTAATCGGTTGCGACCGATAGCTGCCAAACACTTCCTTGAGCCCCCGCAGAAGCGCCGTCCGCTTTTTGAGCTTGGGCGTGTAATACGGCCGCATCACTCCGCGCAGACTGCGGAGATAGCGGAAGTCGATTCCCAGGAAGCCGAAGCTCTCGCCTCGGGCCAGGTCAACTATGCGACTCTTCTCATCATTCACCTCAACCTGTAACTTGGCGAACTCCTCCCGCAAGCGCTTGTTTATAGCGCCGAGCAGCCAGTCATGTCGCTGGTGGGCATAGATCAAGACAACCATATCGTCAGCAAAACGTGCATATTCGATATTGGTGTACTTGCCGCGACGTGTAACTTCACGTGCTCGCTCCAGCATCTTGTCCACCTCATTGAGGTAGAGGTTACTGAGCAAGGGTGAAAATTACGCCGCCTTGCGGAACGCCTTTCTTGCCAGAAGCTTTCAGCACAAGCCGCAGAAGATGCATGACGTCCCCATCATCAACCCGCAGGGCTACCTTCTCCAGAATCCGATCATGCCGGACGTTGTCGAAGTAGGCCCGCAAATCAAGATCGAGAACCCGCGTCTTCCGCTCAGCTATTGCTTTAGCAACTCGCTTGATCGCTTCATGTGTTGTCCGCTTGGGAACGATCCCGGTTGGAAATCCGCCTCGAATACAGGTTCGAGTATGAGCTTGAGCGCCCCTGTACCTCTCTGTCGCGGATAGCCGGAATCGACAGAACGCGGACCTTGGAGCCCCCGTCCTTCGGTATTTCCCGCTTCCTTGATGGAAGTGGCTTATAAGTGCGCTCGATCAGTTCGTCTCGTAATTGCTCGAGCAGAGACTCCACGCCTCGCGCTTCGATGGCTTCGAACGTCACCCCGTTATAGCGCGACAATCAGGATGAGAGCGCGCATTGCCTCGCCTTAATTGTTACCGGATGCTGAGCCGTTGCCTCACGTAAATTGCTCCCCTGGATCGGGAACAAGCGGGGGCGCAGATGGGGTGGCTGAGCATGGCAACGCGGAAGGAACTGACGGCGGCGGCGGGCGCGCGCTATCGGCGTTCGGATCGTGCGAAGAAGGCGCGGATATTAGACGAGTTCGTCGACATCACCGGATTCCATCGCAAACATGCGATGCGTCTACTTCGAGGCCAGGAAGACGTAAGCGCAGGCCGACGGGCGCGACGTCGGATCTATAATGAGGCGGAACACAACGCGCTCTTGCTGCTTTGGGAGGCGTCAGACCGGATCTGCGGGAAGCGGCTGAAGGCGTTAATGCCTGCGCTGATTGAAGCGATGGAACGGCACGGCCACCTCGACCTTGCTCCCGAGATCCGCGACAAACTTTTGGCAATGAGTGCTGCGACGATCGACCGCGCGTTGGCACGGGTCCGAGAAGGATTAGGTCGCAAGCGCCGACGGCACGCGACGCACTCGTTGCGTCGCAGTATTCCAATACGGACGTCGGCAGATTGGAACGATCCGGCGCCGGGGTTCGTCGAGGCTGACCTTGTAGCGCATAGCGGTCTATCGGCGCGCGGCAGCTTCATCCAGACCCTCGTGCTCACCGACATTGCTACCGGCTGGACGGAGTGCGCTCCTCTGATCGTGCGCGAACAAACACTGTTGAGCACGGTGTTGACGGAATTGCGCAAACAATTGCCTTTTGCGCTGATCGGCCTCGATACGGACAATGATACGGTGTTCATGAATGAGACGCTGAAAGCCTACTGCGATGCGGCCAACATCGTCTTCACGCGTTGCCGGCCCTACCGGAAGAACGACCAGGCGTTCGTCGAGCAGAAGAACGGTGCCGTCGTGCGCAGGATGGTCGGCTATCGTCGGCTCGAGGGCCTGGAAGCGGCCAAGCTGCTGGCTGAACTCTATCGATCGGCGCGGCTGTTCGTGAACTTCTTCCAACCCTCATTCAAACTGATGGCCAAGCAGCGCGACGGTGCTCGTGTGCGTAAGACATACAGCGCACCGGCAACGCCACACCAGCGCTTGGCCGCCGACGCCCGCACGCCCGATGCGATTCGTCACCATCTCCAAGAAATCTATGCCGCTCTCGACCCGGTCGCGTTGTTGCGCGACATCCGCGGCGCGCAGGAACGCCTCGCGGCGCTCGCTGATACGCAGCCAATCGCCCATCCTGCTGCGGCATCGCAACCGATCGATCTCTTCCTGGCAAGCCTACGAACCGCCTGGAAAGACGGAGCTATGCGACCGACGGATCGGCCAATCGTGAAAGCGAAAAGAGGCCGGCGGCGTCCCGACCCGCTCATCCGGGCAACGCTAGATTTGCGAAAATGGTTTGAAGCCGAGCCTTGGCGGACTGGTAGCGAACTGCTCTCCCGGTTGCAGGCGGAATATCCTGGAGCCTATCCGAACAAGCTTCTTCGAACGCTTCAGCGTAGGCTTAAATCCTGGCGCAGCGAGCAAGCGAACGCGTTGTTGTTCGTTCCTACGGAGGAAACGCTGCTGGGGCATGAGGTCACAACAACCCAATGATGTGGCAGACGCCAGCGGAGGAGGCCGGGCGCTCCGAAACCCCGGCCATCTCCGCACCCGGCCTCCTCCTCAACCCAAGCCG
This sequence comes from Bradyrhizobium sp. CCBAU 53351, assembly GCF_015291745.1. NCBI lineage: Bacteria > Pseudomonadati > Pseudomonadota > Alphaproteobacteria > Hyphomicrobiales > Nitrobacteraceae > Bradyrhizobium > Bradyrhizobium sp. CCBAU 53351. The sequence continues at coordinate 876,062 of NZ_CP030060.1, read as the reverse complement.
GGAGCAAAATAAATGAGGCAACCGATCGCACTCGGGAGCATCGATAGGTGAGGCAATACGGAGTCTCACCCTGATCGCCGCCGCGCACCCCGTCTATTCCCGGTGCGCCGTCGTTTTCTTTCGCCATCTCATACGCTGCGCGCAGGGTCTCCATCTTGCACACGTGGACGTATAGACCCCAGAAACGCCAGGACGGTTCAGCCTTCGCCTTGACGTATAGTCTCCGCCTCAGGTCTTGCAAATCGATGGACGCCTTTATCATCTCGTCCTTGCCTTCCTTACGTTAGAGACATCACAAATGGCAGGGACCCTTTGCTCCACGGGAGTTACTCCGCTTCATCGCTACTCCAGTCCCGGCCGCCACCTTCTCATCTTCGGTCGATTTCCCGGGATCTCCGGTTATACGACCTACCTTCTTCCGGCGATTTCTCTCCGGGATGAAGGCTTCTCCAGTTGCTCGGCATGTCCTTGTCACCGTGCTGTCGCTTTCACCCCGCCGAAATGACCCGTCGTGTCAGTTAGCATTCGATGGATCATGCTGCCTTCGCCCCTAAACTGCAGGCTCGACTTTCGGTTTTCAGCATTTTCGAGGCCACAACGCGTTCTCTTTTGATACGGCCCGATGACTCGTGGTCTCCCCAAGGGAGTTTTGTCGATAGGCTTCAAAGGTTCTATTTCTATCTCCTCTGCTACCCACACTACGGGGAGCTAACTTTTTCCCCGGCAGGACTTACTCCTGCTGAACATGCCAGCCTTCGCTGGACGCACAGTTCGGCATGCATATCCCGCTCAACCAAGTGCGAGAGGATCGACCTGCCATTGTCGACGCTCGCTGACCAGGTCGGCCACGGAACCTTCGCCATCATGCCGCTCTTCCAGCTGATCGAGCGTCATGTACTCGCAGTCGAGCGCCTTCATGGCGACGACACCACCATCCGCGTCCTGGCGAAGGGCAAGTGCACGACCCGCCGGAGCTGGAGTTATGGGCGGGATGACCGGCCCTTCGGTGGGCCGGCGCCGCCGGCTGCGGTCTATTACGCCTCACCCGACCGGCGAGGCCAGCATCCCCAGAGGCATCTGGCCGCCTTCGCCGGCATCCTGCAAGCCGATTGCTATAGCGGCTTCGAGCCGTTGTTCGACCCGCAAAGGAAAGCGATGCCGATCACGCCGGCATTCTGCTTCGCGCATGCGCGGCGGGGCTTCTTCGAGTTGGCCGATATCGAGAAGAACGCCAGGGTAGGCAGCAAGGGTAAACCAGCTCCCCGATCGCGCTAAGCCGCTGCTCGACGACATGCACGCCTGGCTGCTGCGCGAGCGAGAAACCCTCTCGCGCTCCTCCGAGGTCCTGAAGCCCACGAATTACATGCCAGGCGCTGAGCCGACTTTGCCCGCTTCCTCGACGATGGCAGGATCTGCCTCAGCAACAACGCCGCCAAAAGAGCGTTGCGCGGCATCGCCTTGGGAAGGCGCAATTGGACCTTCGCCGGCAGCCTGCGCGGCGCCGAACGCGCCGCCATCATGCTGACGATGATCACCACCTGTCGTCTTAACGATGTCGATCCCAAAGCCCGGCTCTCCGACGTCCTCGCCCGGATCGCCGATCTTCCCGCTTCGCGTCTGCGCGAACTGCTGCCTGGGAATGGAAGCTCCCGCGCCAAGCCGACTAACTGTAACCGGCATGAGCTCCCACGACCGCAGTGATCAGTGAGCGCGGGCGTAGCGGATCGGCATCCAGTATTGCCGCAAGGCTTCGACCGCCGCGGGAATATCGGCGTGGGCGTTACGCAGAAATTTCTTGGTCTCGCGGCCGCTTCGTGGTGGTCCAAGCAGCGGTCGGCCCTGATCGTCGCGACAGTGCAGCAGGATAGGTAGAAGTAGGCCGTGATTGACGTTGCCGGTGTCCAGCAACGGTGCCCACGCCAATAGCTTGAGCCGCATCGCGGCGTAGAAGCCTTGGCACCATGGTCGCGGATCCACGTCTCCACTGGGTTTACGCCGGTGCATCGGCGCGAACCTGTCGGGTGCGGTCGAGAGGGTGTTGCTGATGTCGTTGTGACGCAGGGCGACAGCCGATATGGCTGCAAACTCCGGGGTGCCGCTGTGGTTGAAGGCATCGGCATCGATGGCGAGCAGCGGGCAGATCCAGTCGAGTGGGCTCATCGACACCGGTCCGGCCACGATTGCGGCGACGTAGCCGTCGAGCATGGGGAGATTGGTGGCGGCAGGTTGCTGATCGACCCGAGCCTGCAGCCATCGCTCGAGCTCCTCAAGTGGCATCTCGGCTGCGGCCATTGACGACGCTGCTTTATGACGACGCGGGCTCATGCCGCGGCCTGTGCGGTGCGCTGGCGCGCCGCCTTCCAGTGCCAGGCGAGCAGTTCGTGCAGTTGATGGCTCTTGGTTCCACCGGAGACGATGCGCTCCAGCACGTCGGTCAGATAGGCTTGCGGATCGAGCTCATGGAGCTTTGCGGTGTTCACGAGCGACGCGAGGATGGCCCAGCTCTCGGCACCACCTTCGCTACCGCTGAACAAGGCGTTGCGTCTTCCCATGGCAATCGGGCGCATGGAACGCTCGACCGTGTTGGAATCGACCTCGACGCGGCCGTCGCTGAGAAACAGCGTCAGTCCGTCCCAGTGATTGAGCGCATAGTTGATCGCCTCTGTCAGCTTCGATTGGGAAAACAGCTGACCTACCATCTCAATCAGTCGCGCATTGAGCGCCACCATCAACGGGGCGCTCCTGGTGCGGCGGGCGGCCAGCCGCTGCTCCGCACTGCTGCCGCGGATCTCTGCCTCGATCGCATAGACCGCCTGCAGCCGTTCAATCACGTCGCGCGCGAATGGCGACTGCGTGGACTTGTACACCTCGACGAATTTGCGTCGAGCATGGGCGAGACAAAAGGCGAGCTGGATCGCGCCGCCATGACGGCGGGCCAGCGCCTTGTAGGCGGCATAACCGTCCACCTGCAGAACGCCGCAAAAGCCCATCAACTGTCCGGCGATCTCCTCGGTGCCGCGGCCGTCGGCGAATACGTAGGTAACCGCCGGCGGCGAGGGGCCACCCCATGGCCGGTCATCCATAGCATGCGCCCAGAACTGGCAGATGCGGGGACGATGTCGTCCTGGATCAAGCACCGGCATCGGCGTCTCGTCGCAGAACACGCGCGGCGCAGCCTGAATGATCCGCAGCTGCAGCTCATAAAGGCTCCTGAGCCACAAGGCGGTACGTTTGACCCAACCGCGAGTGTCGCGCGGTCAAGATGGATGCCGTGGCCGGCCAGGATCTGAACTTGCCGGTACAGCGGCAAATACCGGGCGAACTTCGAGACCACCACATGGCTCACGAGGGCCGTCGACGCCATGCCGCCCTCAATCAGGCGCGGCAGCACTTTGGCTTGGACCACGCCATCGGTGCAGCCGCGGCAGCCGTATTTGGGACGGATCGTGCGCAGCACGCGCAGGAGCGCCGGGATCACTCCAACACCTCGCTGACGTCCTCGCCGATCTTGTGAAGCTGGCCCTGGCAGCACGGGCAGGCCGTCACCTCCGGCTCCAGGACCTGCTCACAGCGCGGCAGATGCTTGGGCAACGCGCCGATGTTGCGGCGCGCCTTCTTACGTAGCTTATCGGACGGCTTCACCGCAGGTGCATCGTCGTTGGCAGCTGCCGGCGGCGTGACACTGGTCTCAAGATCGTCAAGCTCAAGCTCAAGCTGCTCGGCCACGAGCGTGGCAAGCCGTTCCGAGCGCTTCCCGAAGATCATCTCCTTGAGCGTCTGCATCGCAACACGCAGCTTCTCGTTCTCGGCGTCGAGCGCGAGCACCATCTCTGTTAGAGCGGCGGGATCAGTCGAGAGGACGTCCGGGCGAATCGCCATAAATGGACCATACATCCGCGCGGCGCAGGCTCCAGCGAAATCCTCTCCTCTCAGCCGACAACGGCCGGCTGCTTCACCGGCTTGGGCGAGACGCGCGTCCACTCGAGTCCGTCGAGCAGCATCGCGAGCTGTGTCGCAGTCAGATGCACCACGCCTTCGCGGATCGGCGGCCAGGTGAAGTGCCCCTGGTGCAACCACTTCGTCATCAGCACCATGCCGCTGCCGTCCCACGCCAGAAGCTTCACTCTGTCCGTGCGTTTGCTGCGGAACACGAAGACGTCCCCACAACACGGATTCGCACGCAGCGCTTCGCTCACCAGTGCCGACAGCGTATGCACCGACTTGCGGAAATCGACCGGCTGTGTCGCCAGCACCACCTTGAGGTCAGAGCGTAGCGCAATCACCGGATACCCCGAAGCGCCGCCAGCACGGTCGACAGCGTCGCCAGCTCAACGTCCGGCTCGACCCGGATGCGCGCCCCGTTCACCTCGATCTCGACAACTCCGCAAACCTTGGCCGGCGGCGCGGCGATCTCCAAAGGCCTCGTCTGTAGCCCGGAAATACGTTCATGCTCGCCCGCTGTCCCGCGATCGATCCCCGGACCAATTTGGATTGGCACGAAGTTCGGTGCCTTGCCCCCCACCGCCGCCGCAACTTGGCGGCGCCACACCGTAAGCAGCCCGCGCGAAACGCCATTGCGCCGCGCAACCTCGGAGATGTTCGCACCCTCCTCAAAGCTCTCCGCCACGATCCGGGCCTTCTCCTCGCTCGTCCACCGACGCCGTCGGCGCTCCCCGGTGATCACTGAGCGTGCTGCCGGTTTGATGGACACCCCGTTAAGCTAATCCCACCTTGCGCTCCATCTCGACCGAGCTGATATAGCCGATGGCCGAGTGTCCGCGGTGTTCGTTGTACAACAACGTTTGAGAACGGCCACAGGACCGTTCTTCGCGAGGTTCTTTATCGGCATCATCCATGGTTTGGGCGCCGAGTTTGCGTTCATGGAGCCGTCGACAAGGCTTTGATGTTGTTTTTCGCTGCACCTTGGACGGATCGCAAGGAGATCGTTGGCTGGAAGTGCCAGCAGGGATGTTCGACCGGACGGCATGCCCTGACGCCGAGCTTTTGACAGCTCAACCGTTTGTCAGCATCGATGCGCTTGCGGCGCTTTCTGCGCTTCTCGATCTGGCGTTGAAGGATCGAACGCCATCAGCTGCCCTGCTTTCTGGCGCATCCAGAGGCTCTCACGGTCAGAATCGGGGAGCGACTCATGTCACGCCAGACGGCAATGCCAGGGAGCGGATACCGACACAATCAACAACCGCGGCCGCAGCAGATGGATCTGTTCGGGAGCGGCCTGTCGAGCGGCGCCACCGGTGCGCCCACATGGTCGGAGCTTCCGGCGGAAGCGCAGGCGGCCCTTACGAGTCTGATGACGCAGTTGATCCTCGACCATGCCGCGACGACAGCGACGCCGCGCGCGAAGGAGGTCGGTCATGATCTCTGACAAGGTCAGGCCTCATCATCTGGAGAAGGGGATACTTTACGTGCGTCAATCCTCAGCACATCAGGTGCTACACAATCGCGAGAGCGGCGCGTTGCAATACGCCATGCGGGACCGACTGACGGCACTCGGATGGTCAGAGGTTGAAGTGATCGATGATGATCTCGGTCGCTCAGCCGCCGGCGGCGTACAACGCGCCGGCTTCGAGCGGATGGTAGCGGAGGTTTGCCTCGGTAAAGTTGGTGCGGTTTGCGCCCGCGAAGTCTCGCGCTTCGCTCGCAACAGACGGGATTGGCAGCAACTCATCGAGATGTGCCGCGTGGTCGATACCGTTCTGATCGATCAGGAGACGATCTACGCGCCAAGGCACGGTAACGATCGCCTGTTGCTCGGGCTCAAGGGCAGCCTCAACGAGTACGAGCTGGATCTGTTGCGCCAGCGCTCGCTCTCGGCCCGCTACGAGAAGGCGCGCCGGGGCGAGTTGGTTGTGGCAGCGCCCGTCGGCTTCGTGAAGGCCGGCGACCGTTATGAGAAAGATCCGGATCGGCGTGTCCAGGAGCGATCAAGCTGGTGTTCGACAAGGTCGAGGAACTCGGCAGCGCGCGACCGTTCTGCTGGCTCCACGAGTACAATCTCGATCTGCCGGTGAAGCGGACCAACGGCGCAACGGCCTGGCGGCGACCGAGCTACTCCGCCATCCACCGGATCATTGAGAACCCGGTCTACGGCGGCGCCTATGCCTATGGTAAGACGGCTGTCGCGGCGGGATACAGCGCCGTGGGTGTGAGCGTGAAGATCCGCCGCAGGCGCGGAGCGAATGGCTGGCGCTGAAGCCCAACACCCACGACGGGTATGTGAGCTGGGAGAGGTTCGAGGCGATCCGCACCATGGTCAGCAGCAACGCTCCCACCGGTCGGCATCACGGCGCGCCCAAGCATGGTGACGCGCTGCTGGCCGGTCTGATCCGGTGCAAGCGCTGCGGTCGCAAGCTCACACTCCGGTACTCCGGCATGAACCACCATATCCCGCGCTATAGCTGTAGCCGCGCCTGGATGGACAATGGCGGCCCTCACTGCATCGGCTTCGGCGGACTGCCCGTCGATGATGCAATCGAGGAAGCACTGCTTGGCGTCATCGGTCCGGGCGCTATCGCCGCCGCAACCGCTGCCGCCAAGGAAGCCAGGGGAACGGCGCGATCAGGTGCGCGATGCTCTCAGTCGCGATCTCGAAGCGGCGCGCTATGCCGCCGACCAGGCTTTTCCGGCAATACGATGCCGCTGACCCCGCGAGCCGGCTGGTGGCGGGCGAGCTTGGAGCGCGCTGGAACAGGACGCTCGCTCACGCAGCGGAGGTCGAGGGCAAAATCGCCACGCATAATGCGGCGATGCCTGCCCCCATTGCTGATCCAGCCTCGCTCGGCGTTCTGGCCTCGAACCTCAGAACGGTCTGGGATGCGCCGACGACGGATGCTCGCCTCAAGAAGCGCATTGTGCGCACCCTCATCCATGAGGTCGTAGCCGATATCGATGATGCGGCCTCCGAGATCGTCCTCGTCGTCCACTGGGTTGGCGGCGTTCACAGCGAGATACGCCTGCCCAAGCGTGAGCAAGCGCGCTATGAGGCCACTCGGGCTCGTCGGCGATATGAGGCTGTCGATCCCGACAATCGCCTGGTCGCCGGCGAGCTGGAGCGACGTTGGAATGAACGTCTGCTGGCCGTCCGCGCGCTCGAGGAAGAGCGCGGTGCACTGTTGGCCAAGCCGGAGAGTCCTCTGAGCGAGGCGGATCGCGAGCGGCTGCTTGCGCTTGGCTCCGATTTGGAGCGGGCCTGGAACAGTCCTGGGGCGACGCCTGCCACGCGCAAGGGGATCATCCGAACCTTAATCCACGAAATCGTTGTATGCGTCGGCGATGCGGCAATTGAGCTTGTGATCCACTGGCAGGGCGGCGATCACACAGCGCTAGAGACCAGAAAGAACCGCACGGGCCAACACCGCTGGAGCACATCCGCAGATGTCATCGATCTCCTGCGTGTTCTGGCACGCCAGATGCCCGACGGCACGATCGCGGCGGTCCTCGACCGAGCGGCAAGTCGACGGGGCACGGTAACAGCTGGACCCGCGCCCGCGTTCGTCACTTGCGCAACCAGCAAGCTATCGCACCCTACCGGGAAGGCGAACGCATGGAGAGAGGAGAAATTACTCTGGATGAAGCCGCCGCTGCGTTGACGGTCAGCCCATCGACGGTTCGCCGTCTGATCGCGGAGCGAAGCTTGCCCGCGCACCAGCTGTGCAAGGGCGCACCCTGGGTGATCAAGGCGCCTGATCTGGAGCACCCCGAGGTCAGGAACGCCGCGCAGGCGCGGCGCTTCCGGCGCCCGTCGTCTGGCGATCTCCGCCAAAGAGAGCTTGAACTATAATGGCATAACGAGGTGGGCAGTATGAATCGGACTCGGGCGGCCCGAACAGGAGCAAATTGGCACCCTTACCCAACCAGCTGTCACCGGCGGCGAGCGCCATCACCTGCGCCTTGGAGATCATCGGCACGGCCTCGAAGTCGAAGCCGCCGAAGGTCTTCCCAGCAGACAGCCGCGCCTCGACGAGATGGCGCTCGGTGAGCCGGCGACCGCGTTCGGCGATCTCGTGCTCGGCAATGGTGGCGAGGAAGCGGGCCGCTGGCCAACCTTCCTTGTCGGACTGCTCGGCAAATTGCGCCCACAGCACCTTGATGGCCGGGAGGCGGAGCTCGTTGAGCAACAGATTGAGGCGCGCGGTATCAACGGTATTGGCTACGCTCATGCGGCACCTCCGATCTCGGCAGTACCGATGAGGCATTCGTAGGTGGCAAGGGGGTGCGAGCTGCACCACGACGTTCGGCAGGTGGGCGGGTCAGGAGCGAAGTGAGCGCGCAGCCGGTTAGGTTCAGGCAGTCGGCCGGCCTCGAGGTCGGCGGTGAGCTGATCGGCGAGTTCGGTCTCGCAGCCGCGTTCATGAGCGAGCGCGAGGAGATCGACCATGATCCGGCAGGCTTTTTTGTCCGGCAAGCGTTCGCGCAACCGATCGAAGGTCTTCCAATAGGCATCGCGCGGGAACAGCCGATCTCGGTAGACCAGATTGAGAAGCGCCATCGGCTTGCGCCGCAGGGAATGGATCACGTGCCGATAATCTCGAGACGATCATCGTAAAGGCGCACCCGCAGCCGGTGACCGATCAGGCGCGATGGCACCGTGTAGAACACCTTGCGCAGGGTGAAGCCGCCGGACGATGTCACGCGGACGATCACCTCTTCGTAGTCGGAGGTGCGCCGATCGGGCAGCTCCTGCAACACCACGCGCTCGCTATCGATCCGCTTGGCGTTGCGGGCATTGCGGCGGCTGACGATCTCGTCGATGAAGCCGCGATAGGTGGCAAGATCGTCGAAGTCGACAGTTCCGCGCAGCAGCAAGGCATCCGCGATTGCTCGCTTCAGATGACCGTGGGGCCCTTCGATCGAATCATTCTCGTGAGCAACGCCTCGATTGTTGCGGGAATGCCCCATGCCGTAATGGGCACAAAGGGCCTCGTATCGCTGCGTCAGATCATCCCGAGCATGGCAATCGAGATTGCGGAATGCGGCCGACAGGCTGTCGGTCCGATGCTCCCGCGGCGCCCCACCGAGCGACCAGAGGGCATTCTGCAGGCCTTCGGCCAGGGCAACGAAGCTCTCACCGCCAAGCACGACGTGGGCGTGCGCGAACCCGCAATAGGCCAAACGGACGTGATAGAGACGATGATCCAGCGGTGCGCCGATTTGTCGCCAGTGATGCGTCGCCTGGTGGGCGCTCGCTTCGCCGATCTCCGCCGCCTCGAAGAACGGATCCGCGAATTGACACAGGAGATCGAAGCGGTTGCCGATCGAGAGGACGTCACCCGCCGGCTGATGACAATTCCTGGTATCGGCGCATTGGGTGCGACCGCCGTACTTGCCGCGATCGGTGATGGGCTGCAGTTTCGCAAGGCCCGCGACCTTGCTGCCTGGCTGGGGTTAGTGCCCAGGCAATACTCGAGCGGCGGAAAACAGACGTTGCTTGGCGTCAGCAAACGCGGCAACCGTTATCTGAGAAAGCTTTTGGTGCAGGGCGCGCGATCCTGCTTCCGGCATTTGGACCGGACGCGCGATCGCCTAGGAAGCTGGCTCGACGGGCTCCAGGCTCGGATGCATCCGAACAAGGCCGTTGTCGCTCTAGCCGCCAAGATGGCCCGCATTGTGTGGGTGGTCTTGAACAAGCCCGGAGCACTCTACGAACGCAGAGATCCTGCCTTGCCTGACGCTTCTGGCTTCGATTGCAAGGCTCGGGAACAGTGATGACGAAACAGTGGATCAACATGCCGTAAGCCCTGTGCAAAAAAGCGGGCTTCCTGCCCGAACTATTTATTGGGAACGGCGTGCGCGGATCTCATCATGGCGTGGCTGCAACAGCAGTCCACTCGCGAGAGGCCGGATACATTTATGCAACTGGAAGCGCTGCATCGCGAATCCGTGCCAGATGGTCGGCTCGAGGACACGCCTGATCAATCAGACGCGGGCTTTCTGCCTCGAGTACGGTGTACCTTTGCGTCAGGGTGCCGGAATATTCAATCTCGAGTTGCCGCGCGTTTGAATGACGAAGGAAACGCGCTTGAAGATCCACTTGGTCCTCCTCCTTCACGGCAACGAAGCGCATTGTCGGTCGCGTAGCGGCCTCAGCGATCGCCTCGGCGTCGATGATATCGTTCTTGTTTGACTTCACGTAGGGCTTCACGAATTGCACGGGGATCAGGCGCACCTTGTGACCAAGTGCCTGTATCTTCCGGGCGAGCCACTGTGGACCGACGCAGGATTCCATGCCAACTATGCTTGGTTGTGCGCGCGCAAAGAACTGAAGAAGGGTGTCCCCTCGAAAGCGAAATTTCTGAACAGGTGTGCCGTCGCAGCTCAGGCCAACGACGTGGAATAGGTTCTTGCCAATGTCGATTCCATAGACAGCCGCGGGTCGCGGCAAATTGCGATCGGCCATGATACTCTCCTCTTTAGTCTGCCCTTCCTATGATGAGGGAGGAGGACGGGGCGGTCCATCCCATTAATGGTGACGCCCGCGGGCAAGCGGAAAGCTGTCGCGTATCTCATGGTTGCCCACGGGATGAGCGAACGGCGGGCGTGTAAAGCCATCGGCTGCTGCCGCATGACCATCAGATATCTGACAATCCGGGCGGACGATGCCGTCCTACGGCAGCGCATGCGGGCGATCGCCCACGAACGCCGTCGTTTTTGTTTGTCGGCGCCTGCACGTGCTGCTCAACCGGGAGGGCTACCTGGTCAAACCACAAGAAGCTGTTCCGGGGAAGAGAGGCTTGCGGTACGCCGCCGCGGCGGCCGCAAGCGGGCCGCCCTTGGGACCCGGGCGCCAATGACGGTGCCGATGGCCCGCAACGATCGCTGGTTGCTCGACTTCGTGTCGGATCAGCTGACCTGCGGCCGCCGCTTCAGCGTCCTCACCGTGGTCGATGACTGCACCCGCGAGTGCTTGGCGCTAGTCGCCGATACCTCGCTCTCCGGCATCCGCGTGGCGCGGGAACTGGACCGGCTGATGTTCGAGCGCGGCGAGCCCAGGATGGTGGTCAGCGACAACGGCACCGAGCTCACCAGCAACGCCATCCTGACATGGGCCGATCAAAGCCCCGTCGGTTGGCATTACATCGCGCCGGGCAAGCCCATGCAGAATGCGTTCATCGAGCGCTTCAATGGCCGGCTGCGGGACGAACTGCTCAACGAGACGCTGTTCACGTCACTGGCGCAGGCCCTCGTCGCGCTCGGATGCGGGCGGGCCCACTACAACGACGCACGACCACACTCTCAGCTCGGATGGAAAACGCCGTCCGAGTTCGCCGACACCTGCCATCCGCGACGGGATCTGGCGCTGTGCGTTATGCCGAAGGCTCTGCGCCAGCTCCCGTCGCTCCCCCAACTGGGCAAATCCAACGACCGGGGCGAACTCAGGGCTGGATAAAACTTGGGGCAAGGTCAGCACGTGCGGATGCAGGTCAATGTGTTGGGTGCCGAGCGTCGGCGGCGATGGAGTTACGACGAGAAGGTCCGTCTGTCGAGGAGACGTTTGCAGGCCGGCGAGACGGTCTGCGGCGTCGCGCGCCGGCATGGGGTGGCTCACGACTTCCAGCTCTTCGAACGTCAGCGCCAACTGCGCTTGCGGGTAAATCCGCGCACCGTCGTCGGTTTGCCACAGCCTCTTCCGCCGCCAGCTCGTCCCCGGTGGCGTCAGATCTGACGCTTTAGCTTGGCGATCTGCAACTTCTGCTGCGCAATCAGTGCCTCGCATAGCTTGCTGTTCCGGCAGGCGCGCCAAGCCGCCTGGGCGGTGATGCGGTGCCAGCTCTGGTTCCTGTCGAGATCACACGTGCACCGGCATCGATCAGCACGTCGCAACTGGCGTCTTCGCCTCCTAAGCAACGCGCAACGGCTGGAATCATCGAGATCGAGCTTAGCGGCGGCTGTCGTGTTCGCGTTGATCGCGACGAGCTGCAGCGGGTTTTTGAGCTTCTGCGACGACGATGATCCCGCTCCCGAGCGGCGTCAGGGTATGGATCGCGACTGGCCACACCGACATGCGTCGGGCCATGCAAAGTTTGGCGCTTGCGGTTCAGGAAAGCTTGGAGCGCGATCCCCATGCCGGCGATCTCTATATCTTATGGGGCCGCCGCGGCCTTCTGGTCAAGATTCTCTCGCATGACGGCTTGGGCATGTCGCTCTATGCCAAGCGCCTGGATCACGGCAGGTTCATCTGGCCGTCGACGTCGGTCGGCGCGGTGTCGATCTCGGCAGCGCAAATGGCTTACATGCTCGAGGGCATCGACTGGTGGACTCCCCAACTGAGCTGGCGGCCGCAGAGCGGGGGCTAATCCAGGAAAATCCTCATATTGCCGACATTTGGGAGTCCCAATGCATTCAATCTGTGATTCACTGCGTCGCATGAATGCGGATCGCGACGCCGCTCCGGATGACGTTGCCGCCCTGAAGGCGGCGCCGGCAGCCGAGCGCGCTAAGGGTACGGAGATCGCCGCCGAGCTCGCGGTCGCCCGTGCGAAAGCGTCGGAAGACGCGCCGAGTGGCCAGACCTTCCCGGAGCACCTGAACTCAGGACTGGATAACACTTGGGGGCGAGGTCACGATAAATGTCAGTGGCTAGTTTGATGATGTTGTCGCAGCCGCTACCGCCGGGAATGTCCGAAGTTTTGTGTAAGCGATTTCTGTGAAGGTGGGTTTTGCGTTTGAGACATTGAAAGCTGGCATCGACGGCATGGCCGATAATTCTGCTTGGCCGGACCGAGCGGTCAAGCCCCGAAGCCGCGCAGCGGCGCGCCGCAGGCGCGGGGCTTGACGGCGAAGGTTCGGTCCAAACGATCATGGTCGGCGCCGTGATGTCGGTTGTGATCATCAGCGCGCTGTTCCGGGAAACCGCGCGCCGAAGTGGATGGCGAACTGCCCCATCGCGGCAGTCCATTCAACCGGTCGCCGCCAATAAACGCCAGCGTTCCTGAGGGCGAGATACAACAGCTTGAGCGCCGCCTCGTCGGTCGGGAAGCTGCCGCGGGTCTTGATGATCTTGCGCAGCGAACGATGTAGCGCCTCGACCCCGTTTGTCGTGTAGATCATCTTTCGGATGCCAGGCGCGAAGGCGAAGAACGGCACTACGTGCTCCCACGCTTTGCGCCAGATCTGGCCAATGGCGGGATAGCGCTTGCCCCATTCGGCCTCGAACTCGGCAAGCCTCAGCGCCGCCGCGTCGGCACTCTCAGCCCGATAGATCGCCTTTCGAGGGCAGGATCGCCTTGCGGTCCTTCCAGGAGACGAAGGCAAGGCTGTTACGGATCAGGTGCACGATGCAGGTCTGCACCAGCGTCTGCGGGTAGACCGATGTGATCGCCTCGGGAAACCCCTTCAGCTCGTCGACGACGGCAATCAGGATATCGTTGACGCCGCGCGCCTTGAGTTCGTTGACGACCCGCAGCCAGAATTTGGCGCCCTCGGTCTGCTCGATCCAGAGCCCGAGCGTCCTTCTCGCCATCGGCATTGTAGGCGAGCGCAACGTAGACCGCCTTGTTCTTGACCAGCCCTTCGTCGCGTATCTTGACCCGCAGCGCGTCAAAAAAGACGATTGGGTACACGGCGTCGAGCGGCCGGCTCTGGCATTCCCGGACCTCATCGAGGACGGCGTCGGCCACCCGGCTAATGAGATCGGGCGAGACCTCGGCGCCTTAGAGCTCGGCCAGGTGGCCCTGGATCTCCCGCACCGTCATGCCGCGGGCATAGAGGCTCAGGATCTTGTCGTCGAAACCATCGAACCGGGTCTGCCCCTTGGCGGTCAACTGCGGCTCGAAGCTGCCGGCCCGATCGCGAGGCACGGTAATCTCGATCTCGCCATCCTCCGTCAGGATCGTCTTCGAGCTTGTCCCGTTGCGGCTGTTGCCTGAGCCCCGGCCGGCAGGATCACCCTTCTCGTAGCCCAAATGCTCGGTCAGCTCGGCTCCAAGTGCGCGCTCGATCAAGGCCTTCTTGAGCTGCTTGAACAGCCCATTCTCGCCGGTCAGGTTTTCGGGCTTGCTGTAGTTCGCAAGAAGCTGGTCCAGCAGTTCAGGGGTAATCGTCGTATCGGTGGTCATGTGAGTCTCCAATTAAGGTAAACTCACAGAAACCTCCTTACACATCGTTCCGGACACCCTCCTACCGCCCCGCTCGCAGAGGAGGTCCGTAACGCACAGAGCCGTGGCACGAGCCACTATCGGTCGCAGCTATTTTATCAGACAAGACTCTGCATAAGAGTCGTTGAGGTCCGCGATCGCCTTGCGGATGGCCCCGTTGAGTTCGTCAAGCGAGAAGAAGCGCCGGTTCCGCAGCCGCGCCAGCACAAACCGCTGGACGATCTGCACCGCCACTTCCACCTTCGCCTTGTCGCGTGGTTTGCGCGGACGCGTGGGCAGGATCGCGGTGCCGTAGTGCTCGGCCAGCTCCTGGTAGGTGCGGTTGATGCCCGGCTCATAGCGACAGGTGGCGGTGACGCCGGCCTTCAGATTGTCGCAGACGATCGCCTTCGGCACGCCGCCGATCGCGCGCAACGTATTGGCGTGCAGCCCGATCCAGTCGGCCAGCCCTTCCGACCAACGCGCCTCGGCAAAGGTGTAGTTGGATGCTCCTAGCACCGCGACGAAGACATGGGCCAGCCGCTGCGCGCCGGTCGCGGCGTCGAACACCGGCACCGTGTCGCCCGCGAAGTCGACGAACAGCTTCTCTCCAGGCCCATGCGTCTGCCGCATGGTCGGCGAGATCGCCTCGCTCCATTCCCGGTAGAGATCGCAAAACCGGCTGTAGCCATAGCCGTCGGCGTGCTCCGCGCGATATTCCTCCCACAACAGGAGCAACGTCACGCTGCGCCGCTTCAGCTCCCGGTGCACCGCCTTCCAGTCGGGCAACGGCCGCGCCGGCTTCTCCTCGAATGTCGGCGGCGTGAACAGCCGGCGCTCGAGTTCGCCGTCGTCCATCCCTTCCGGCACCGGCCAGGTGATGCCGATCACGGCAGCCCGCCGCAGATACTCGCCAACCGTCGATCGGCTGATGCCGACCGTGACGGCGATCTGCCGCTCGCTCACGCCAAGGGCGTGCCGCAGTCTCAAAACTTCTCGAACCTTCCGCATCGGCGCTCTCTCGGCGGGCATCAGACCTTCCCTTGCTTGGTCGCAAAGGTGGGCTGGTCCGCGATTCGATCGCCGTCTTCGAGAGCGTCAGGCGGTCTCAACAGGGTGGCCGGCTTCGATCGGAATGGGTGGCCGACTTCCGTCGGAATCGGTGGCCGGATTGCGTCGGAATACTGGAGGGTTCAAATAGGTCCCGCGTCGCAGATCTCGCCGCAAGTCCAGCGCGGGACCTATTTGAAGCTGGATTGAACGAAGCCGCGTCTTGTGAGCGAGGACCTATGGGGGCTCGATCTAGGCGCCGGTAGGCGCGATTGACCCGATGTCGGGCCCGCGAGCGAGTGTGGCCGCAGATTGCCGTTGATATTGGCAGCAGAGGATGCCGGCGTCGATAGCGTCGAACGGCGCGTCAAGCCCAAGCGGCTGACTATCGCCCGTTCGCCGCGCGTTGTGAGCGTGCTTGATCGTTCCGACGGAGAACGTCGGCATGGCGATGCCTGCAGTGGGAGCGAACAAGTCGAGGTAGTCGGTCATGATGTATCGCAGCGAGGTGCTGCGCGTCGCGGCGTTTGCGCACGCGGCACAGGCCCAATCTCGACCATGCGGCCTCCGCAGATGGGGCACAAGTCGAGGCGGTGACCAATGAGGATGGCGCAGCGCTCACGATAGTCGACAGCTTCGGCAGGCGGAGGCGGCTCTGGCGCCTTTAGCGCCGCTCGGATGCGCGCGAGTTTGGCGACGCGGCAGGCGTTCGCCAGGAAGCCAAAATGACGGATGCGGCGAAACCCCTTCGGCAATACGTGGAGCAGAAAGCGACGAAGGAACTCCTCAGTGTCGAGCGTCATCACTTTGGATCTGTTGCCAGCGCGATAATCCTTCCACCGGAAGCGGACGTGGCCCTGGTCACAGGTAAGGAGCCGGCCGTTGGCGATTGCAACGCGATGGGTGTAGCGCCCGAGATAGGCCAGAACCTGTTCTGGTCCGCCGAAGGGACGCTTGGCGTAGACGACCCACTCGACCTTGCGGAGGGCGGTTAGATGGCGGGCGAATGCCGCTGGCTCGACGAGGTGCGCGAGATGGCCGAAGAACTGGAGCTTGGTGCCATTGAACGCCGCCTGCAGGCGCTCCAGGAACAGCCGACGATACAATCGTGACAGGACGCGAACGGGAAGGAAGAAGCCGGGGCGACAATGAACCCAGCTTCCATCAGGGGCGATCCCGCCGCCTGGCACGAGGCAATGGGCATGCGGATGATGCGTCAGGGTCTGGCCCCAGGTATGGAGAATGGCGATCATCCCGGTCTCGGCACCGAGATGCTTCGGGTCGGCGCTGATGAGACGGATCGTCTCGGCTGCTGCCTTGAGCAGGATGTCGTAGACCGCCGTCTTGTTCTGCAGCGCGATGGCGGCCACCGGCGCCGGCACGGTGAAGACGACATGGAAATAGGGGACCGGCAGCAGGTCGGCCTGGCGCTCGGCGAGCCATTGGGCGCGCGCGAGCGCTTGGCACTTTGGACAGTGCCGATCGCGACAGCTGTTATAGGCGACGCGGACCAGGCCGCAGTCGTCGCACCGCTCGACGTGGCCGCCGAGCGTCGCTGTGCGACACGCCTCGATGGCCGCCATCACACGGCGCTGATCGGAGGACAGCCGAGGACCCTGCGCGGCACGGAAGGCGCCGCCGTGGCGGCGGAGGATGTCCGCCACCTCGAGCACGGGGCGCATATGCGCAGCTCAGTCGGGTGGGATCACCCTGACGGAGAGTCCATCGAATGGGCTGGTCGTGCGGGCGAGCAGGTTGGTCGCAACCTGAGCGTAGCGCGCGGTCGATCCCAGGTCGGCATGTCCGAGCAGAACTTGAATGATGCGAATGTCGATCCCGCTTTCCAGGAGATGGGTCGCAAACGAGTGCCGGAGCGTATGGACAGTAATCGGCTTGGCAAGCCGAGCGCGGCGGCGGGCGGCGCGGCAGGCCGCCTGGACGCAGCGGACGCTGACATGTTCACTTGGGTCTTGGCCTGGAAATAGCCACAGCCCCGGTCGGGCTCGCATCCAGTACGTACGCAGAATCTCCAGCAGTCGCGGAGAAAGCATCGCGTAACGATCCCTGCCGCCCTTACCGTTCTCGATGTGGATCAACATTCGCTTGCTGTCGATCGAGCTCACCTTCAGGCGGACGACTTCACTAACCCGTAAGCCAGCCGCATAAGCCGTCGCCAGCACGACGCGATTGCGCACCCCTGTAACCGCGTCCAGGAAGCGCTCGATCTCTTCGGCACTAAGCACGAGCGGGAGCTTGTCGGGCTTCTGGCCACCAATGATCCGCTCGAATGCCTCCGTCTGCCCGAGTGTGACGCCGTAGAAGAACCGCAGCGCGCAGGCCACCTGATTGATGTGGGACCACGAGCGCTTTTGGCCGATGAGATGTAGTTGGTAGGCGCGGACCTGCTCGAAACTCAACCGGTCCGGGGCATAGCCGAAATGGCGGCTAAACTTTGCGATCGCATAGATATAGGATTGTTGAGTCGACGGCGACAGATTGCGGACCGTCATGTCCTCGATCATGCGCTGCCGAAGAGGGCTCATCGTAGCCATCTGGGTCTCCTGTCTTGAGAGGGGTGGTGCGAAGACCAACATCCTCTCAGACAGGACACCTCAGTTCAGCAGGTTTGCCCCCTACTGCCGCGTAGCGGGTTCGTTCAATCAGTGGCCGGCTTGCATCGGATTACGCATGCTGGGGCCGGCAGCCATGGCGACGGGCGACGTCTGTGACAACCGCCCCCAGCTCGAGGCTTTCCGCGGCAATCTGTGCCTTCAATTCATCCGGCCACCGCTTGCGACCTGCGCCAGCGAACACTTCAATACGCGGTGACAACGGTCGTCTTATGGTAAGCGCGAATTTCTCCGCACCTTTTGCTTTTGAGTGCCGTGATGCATGAGGTGTCCACCAAAATAGGTGGACACTGAACCTCCTCCGAATGAGTGGACACCTGTAGTAGGCTCGTTGAGCCCGGAGGTGTCGAATGGAACGTCAACGTCGGTCGTTTACCGAGGATTACAAGCGTCGGGCCGCCGAACTGGTCGCGTCGAGCGGTCGCTCGATCGGGTCGGTTGCTAAGGAGCTCGGTCTGCGGGATTCGGTGCTGCGACGGTGGGTAGATAAGCTCCGGCAGGAGCCGGGATCGGCGGCGTGGCGACCCACCACGCAGGCGACGCCGATGCCGGCGGACCAGGCTTCGGAGATCGCCCGCCTACGTCAGGAGAACGAACGGCTGCGCATGGAGCGCGACATTTTAAAAAACTGTCCAGCGTCGTGGCGCGCCTGCGCGGAATAGAAACAGCCTTGTGCTATCCTTTAGCTCGGAGGGTAGCGGCCGTCAGCTTATTGGAGGCGCTGTCCCCGTTAAAAAACGTGGTCCATGGGCGCATGCGGACTTGAGAGTGGTGACGCCGTTTCGACGGCGATCCCGATTAGGAAGATGACAAATTGGCATAGCCCTGACCCTCCAGCCCATCATCGGACGGAGGAGTTGCGATGCCTAACAGGACAACCGACCGCGGCCCGGACCTAAAGCTGGTCAACCTCGGCGCGGCCCTATCGATATCGGATCAAAGATGCACATGGCCGCGGTAAACCCGGCCTGCACCGACAAGCCAGTGCGTGCATTCGGCACATTCACGCAAGACCTGCATGAACTGGCGGACTGGTTCAAGATGTGCGGCGTGACCAGTGTCGCGATGGAATCCACTGGGGTCTATTGGATCCCAGTCTACGAGATCTTAGAACAGCGCGGGTTTGAGGTCATTCTGGTCAACGCGCGGTACGCCAAGAATGTACCTGGCCGTAAAACCGATCTCAGCGATGCCGCTTGGTTACGCCAGCTCCACTCCTATGGCCTGTTACGGGGCAGCTTCCGACCCGATGCCGAGATCGCAACGTTGCGAGCCTATCTACGCCAGCGCGAGCGGCTCGTGGAATATGCTGCCGCCCATATCCAACATATGCAAAAGGCTCTGATGGAGATGAACCTGCAGCTCCATCATGTTGTGTCGGATATCACCGGCGCGACCGGCATGCGGATTATCCGAGCCATTGTTGCAGGCGAACGCAATCCCGACGTCCCGGCAACCTATCGGGACGTGCGCTGCCACTCATCGATCGAGACGATCCGCGCAGCGCTCGTAGGCAATGACCGCCACGAACATGTTTTCGCGTTAGCTCAATCACTGGAGCTCTACGACGTTTATCAGGCAAAGATGCTCGACTGTGATCGCAAGCTCGAAGTCCTGATCAGTGCATTGAACACCAAAGGAGCAAGACCGGTCGGAAACCTAGCCAAGCCGCGCGTAAAGACCAAGCAGGTCAACACCCCCACCTTCGATGTCAGGACCGCACTGTACAGAGTGCGGGGCGTCGATTTGACTGAGATCCACGGGTTGGGTCCGTCGCTCGCATTGAAGCTCATTGGCGAGTGCGGTATCGATCTAACGGCATGGCCGAGCGCCAAACACTTCACTTCCTGGCTCTGCCTCGCACCCGGCAACAAGATCTCCGGCGGCAAGGTGCTGTCTTCGCGCACACGGAGATCTTCAAGTCGCGCAGCTGCGTTGTTGCGTTTGGCAGCCACAACCGTGGGGCGGAGCGAGACAGCGCTGGGAGCATTCTATCGCCGGTTGTCAGCACGTGCGGGTAAATCGAAGGCGGTGACGGCGACGGCTCGCAAGATTGCGGTTTTATTCTACAACACACTCCGGCACGGCATGAGCTACAAGGATCCTGGCGCCGACCAATATGAGCAGCAATATCGTAGCCGCGTCCTCGCCAACCTACAGCGCCGGGCGAAATCGCTAGGCTTCGTGTTGCAGGCCATCCCGGGCGACGCCAATCCGGCTGTTTCTTAGGAAGTCGATCGCGATCTTCGTCGGAACCCGGACATGAGCTTCCGCTTCATCGAAGACCATCGCGAGACCTATCCGGTCCGCCTGATGTGCGCCGTGCTCGAGGTCTCGCCGGCCGGCTATTACGCCCGGCGCGAGCGCCCGGTGAGCGAGCGGGCAAAATCAAATGCCACGCTCCGGGCAGCGATCCGGCTGGTCCATCAAGACAGCAGCGGACGCTACGGCAGCCCCCGCGTCCATGCCGCCCTGCGGGCGCAGGGCCGTGGTCCCAGTCGCGGTCGAATTGAACGGATGATGCGTCGGTACGGTATTCGCGCCATCATGGCACCGCCGCGCCGTGTGCGCACCACCGACAGCCGCCACGGTCTGCCGATCGCACCGAACCTGATCGCGCGGGACTTCACCGCGGAAGACCCGAACCGGGTCTGGCTCGCCGATATCACCTATATTCCGACCGCTGAAGGTTGGCTGTATCTGGCGGCCGTCATGGACCTGTTCAGCCGAAAGATCGTCGGCTGGGCCATGCGGGATCATATGCAGGTCGAACTTGCATCTGCCGCCCTGACGATGGCGATCCAGCAGCAACTCGCGCTCAAGTCCAGAGCGATATCTTCGCCTTCATCGAGGGCTTCTACAACCGAACCAGGCTCCATTCCGCCATCGGATATATCCCCCCGATCGAAATGGAGCTAAAAGCCGCTTAACCCGTCCACTTTTTCGAGGGAAGATCAGGATCGCTTATTATGGGCAATACACCCGCTCAGCGCTTTATCCGTTGGCGCGCTACATCAACCAGACGTTAGGTATTTGGTTGAAGCGAAAGTACAAGCGCTTCCATCACCGTTTAGGACGCGCGCGTCTCTTCCTGGAGAAGATCGTGCGTGAGAACCGCAGGCTCTTTGTGCATTGGCAACTCGGCGGTGGCGGCAAGCTTGCCTGATGGGAGCCGGGTGAGGCGAGAGTCTCACGCCC
Organism: Bradyrhizobium sp. CCBAU 53351; assembly: GCF_015291745.1. Classification (NCBI taxonomy): domain Bacteria; kingdom Pseudomonadati; phylum Pseudomonadota; class Alphaproteobacteria; order Hyphomicrobiales; family Nitrobacteraceae; genus Bradyrhizobium; species Bradyrhizobium sp. CCBAU 53351. The sequence goes on along the minus strand of NZ_CP030060.1, from coordinate 855,091 downwards.
GGTTCTGCGAGAGGCTGGAGGTGAAATCCCTCCGGCCTACTCACCCCACCATCCGGATCCTGGCGAAGGGCAAATGCACGACCGGCCGGATCTGGACGTATGTGCGGGATGACCGGCCGTTCGCCGGGCCTGCGCCGCCGGCGGCGGTCTATTATGCCTCGGGCAACCGACGGGGCGAACATCCTCAGAGGCATCTGGCCGCCTTCGCCGGCATTCTGCAGGCGGATTGCTATGGCGGCTTCGAGCCGTTGTTCGATCCAAAAAGGAAAGCAATGCCGATCACTCCGGCATTTTGCCTGGCCCATGCGCGGCGGGGATTCTTCGAGCTGGCTGACATCGAGAAAGCCGCCCGGGAAGGCAAGGGCAAACCGGTCTCCCCGATCGCGCTGGAGGCGGTCAGGCGTCTTGACGCCCTGTTCGAGATCGAGCGCGCCATCAACGGCCGTGGTGCCGACGAGCGGCGTGCTGTGCGCCAGGAGCGGAGCAAGCCGCTGCTCGACGACATGCACGCCTGGCTGCTCCGCGAGCGAGAAAGCCTCTCCCGCTCCGCCGAGGTCCTGAAGCCCATGAACTACATGCTCAAGCGCTGGGACGGCTTCGTCCGCTTCCTCGACGATGGCAGGATCTGCTTGATCAACAATTGCGCTGAGCGTGCATTGAGAGGCATTGCCTTGGGAAGGCGCAACTGGACCTTCGCTGGCAGCCAACGTGGCGCCGACCGTGCCGCTATCATGCTGACGATGATCACGACCTGTCGCCTCAACGACGTCGATCCCAAGGCTTGGCTCGCCGACGTCCTCGCCCGGATCGCCGATCTTCCCACCTCGCGTCTGCGCGAACTGCTGCCCTGGGAATGGAAGCTCCTTCACCAAGCCGGCAAGTCCGCCGATCAGCAAGCCGCCTGACCTTCACGCAACGCCATCGTAGAACTCGCCGTGCTCGCGCGCATGCGTCAATCAGGCGGCCTTCGTCGTATGCGTACGCTCCTCAAGCGGTGGAATTGGTGAAAGCTCCTGTCGCGGCTTAGCCCCGGCGGATACCGACAGGCTTGGCACCACGATCGATGATTTCGGCGCGAAAGCCGTCGCCGTCGTACCCTTTGTCACCAATGAGGGCAGACATCGGTGGCGCGAGTTCCAAAAGGGCCGGCGCTGCGGCTATATCTGCATCCTGGCCTGGAGTGAGATGAAATGCGCAAGGTCTGCAGTCAGGGTCGCTCAGCGCATGGATTTTCGTGGTCCGCCCACCGCGCGAGTGGCCGATCGCTTGTTCATGCTCCCCCCCTTTTCCGCCGCTCGCCGAGCGATGCGCTTGATCGAGGTGGAGTCGATGGATAAAGTCACGCCGTCCTTGCCACAGCGGGCGAGCGCTTCAAAGATCGCCTGCCAATGTCCACGCTTGGCCGAGCGATTGAACCGATTGTAGATCGTTGTGTAAGGACCGTAGTCGGGCGGACAATCGCGCCAGCGTGCGCCGCACTGAAGCATGTGAATGATACCGCTGATGATGCGCCGATCGTCATCGCGCGCCGGGCCGGTCTGGTTCATCGGCAGATGCGGCTCTATCTGAGCCCACTGCTTGTCGTTAAGCCAAAACAGCCCTTTGCGCATCGAAGTCCCCCGTGCCGAATCAACTCGGTGCGAGGGAATCAGAACCGGCTAATTAGGTACAGACCCTAAATCCAAAGATCAAATCGCTCAAGCGGCGCGCTGCACGGGGGTCCGTCAGTGGCGAACAAAACACGCTTGCTTAGATCCATAATGATGGCGGAAAGGGTACTATTCGGATACTGCGTATCCTGGTTCGGGTGACAGCAAATGGATGCCGGGTAAGAGAAATGGTCTTTGAGGCCCAACAAAATATGATCCACATCCACCTGCCCGAGCCTTGAGCGCAGATGTCGACCAAAGCGACGGGACCGAAACGGACTGTCGGGCACAAAGCGCTCCCATTCTGAAGGTATTCGTGTTCCCGGCTCAAAATGATTTGCGTGTGAAATTACCCCATCCTCAGGATAAATGTACCGTTTGTCATTGGGGGAGCTCTCAATGTTGATAATCTCGCCATCAGCATGGCCAATCAGGTAGTTCATAGAGATGTTTCGATCAGCGCGGATAATCGCGCTTATCGCGCGGTCGAATGTCGGCGCCTGAAGGATGGACCGGCACCTCAGCTTAAACGGGGCGGTCATGAGTGCCGAGCCATCAATAGGCGAAACCAAGCTGTTGCAGACTAGCCCGATCCCAGCTTCATTCAGTCCCGCTATGGGGCCGGCGCAGCCTGCTTCGAAGATGCCCAGCCATTGCGGGTTAGCGGGCGTCACTACTTTGCCTACAAAAAGGGTGCCCCGAACTGCCGCTTGCCCATCGATCGTTTGCGCCAGCATTGTTGTATTTTGCGCGGTTACCTCGGGCATTAATCCGGCAGACGTGCAGCCATCCAAAATCCCATACGATAGATCGGCGGCTCGACGTGCCATCAGGCGTAGCCAAATCTCATGCCGGACGTTAAGCATCACAACCGTATAGAGGGGCATAAAGGCAGCGTCGGCAATTCCCCTCAGCTCTTCAACGTAGTCGGGTCGTAGATCTTCAAGGAAGCGCAACCAACCAGTTGCTTCAGCTTGAATTTGCGCAAGATTAGTTCCGTTAGCGCAAAAGCGTTTTAAATAAAAGTCAGCATTGGCCGCGATTTCCGATCGCATCAGCTCTCCTTGCTGCTGTCCCCTTTCGCGGGGTATCGCAGTAAAGACGGTAAGCTTAAGACTCATTGAAAGATCTCCTTGCATTGGTATGTCCGCTTCTACGCGGTGGGCGGAGCGACGCGATAACTCGGATCGAAGTCGTGAGCCTTGTACGGTGACCCGGATGGTGTATAGAGATCCGATGGAGAGGCTGCTGGTAGCTGAAGTGCTTGGCACGCTCATTAACTCACAAGCGTATGGCATCTAGTCTAGAGAGCGGCAATCGGTGGGGCGTTAGCTCAAGACCTTCGTCGCCGGTATTGTTCCGGCCCGCAGCCCGCAAATGCAACGACGTTAGACGATCAGTTCAGGTCCGGCGTTACGTCTAACAATTGCTTAAGTTCATAGCCTGTCATCCAGAACAGCCAATCGTTAGCGACGATATTCTCTTGCACCAGGTGAATGTCTGCTCCGCCTGGTTCATTGTGAACCGGATCATAGACGTTCTTATCCAACGACCACCGCCCAGCTAGGCCACAGAGAAAGTCGGGAGCCCACATCGCAAGACTGACGCCACGCATAGTCCCCGTCATGATCTTGAGCAGGCCCGAGCCCCTGAAGTCGGGGCGGATCCAGATATCCCCGTGGTACACCACTTTACCTGTAATGCTGCGCGCCATCTGAGCAGTACAAACGCAGCGATCTTCAGGATGTGCATCTATCGTCGGATTCGCATAGAAGAACTTCAGCGTTTCGAGGTGTGCTGCAAGGGTGGTTTGCGACAGGTCATAGAAGCGCGCGGCCTCGACGAGCGCCACTTTGTTTTCCTTATCAAAACCCACAAGCCAATACCCTTCGCCCGTTCGAATCGGTGAGCGGTCTGGCCGAAAGATGGGATAAGTATTGGGTTTGTCTGCTAGCGAGGCTGTGATCGCGATGTACTCGTTGAAATCACACCCAATGGAAAGCCTGATGCCCATTTTCGCGGCCGCGTCATCGTAAACCTGGAGAAAGCGCAGCAAGGGATTCAAGGTGTATGTCATATTTGTTAGTCCTCTGTGTGAGGCTGGTTGTATCCTTTTATCGATCCTCACTGCTCGGCCGCAAGAGATTCCTGCCTATCTACTCTTGTAGGGTGAGTGATCTAGGCCGACCGCTCGTAGCTAGGAAACGTTCTCTTCCTGGATTGCCTAAGGAAAACCATGCTGTGAAAGCGACGGCCGTGCGGACGGCATGTCCTATCGTTAGGAGCAATAGGATTGAGGCGACGCCGATCCTATGCCAGGATCATGCGTAAACTCGGCGTGAGCCGCAACGAGCTGTTCGCACAGATCGACAAGCCGGCGCTCAACGCCCTGCCGCCGATGCCATATCAGTATGCCGAGTGGAAGAAGTGCCGAGTCGCGCCCGACTATCACGTCGAGATCGCCGGTCACTACTACTCGGTGCCCTCGCGTCTGATCCGCGAAGAGCTCGAGGCGCGCGTCACCGACAGGACGGTCGAGATCCTGCACAAGGGCAGCCGGGTTGCCAGCCACGCCCGCTCTGACGTACCCCAATGCCACACCACGATCCCGGAGCACATGCCGAGCGCGCACCGGCGTTATGCCGAATGGACCCCGGCGCGGATCAAGCGAGAAGCCGCCAAGATCGGCCCTGCCACGATCGCTCTCGTCGAAGCAATCATGAAAGCCAAACCACACCCCGAGCAGGGCTTCCGGGCTTGTCTCGGCATTTTGCGGCTCGCGCGCAGCTACGGCTCGGCCCGCATCGAGGCCGCCTGCCAGCGTGGCAACGACATCGGCGCGACCACCTACGGCTCGATCAAGTCGATCCTGCAGCACGGGCTCGATCGCGCCTACGCCAACGAGAGACCGCCAGACGGCCCACCGATCCGACACGGCAATATCCGCGGCACCGATTACTACCAGTGAAGAAAGGAGAGACGATGTTGACACATCCCACCCACGACCGCCTCGTCGCGCTCGGGCTTACCGGCATGGCGAAGGCCCTCGACGAACAGCAGCGACAACCCGACATTGCCGCGCTGGCCTTCGAGGAGCGCCTCGCACTGCTCGTCGACCGTGAAGCGACCGAGCGCGAGAACAAGCGGCTGGTTGCTCGGTTGCGGTTCGCAAGTCTCCGGCAGAACGCCGTCGTCGAGGATATCGACATGAAGGCGCCGCGCGGGCTCGACAAGCCGCTGTTCCAAAAGCTCGTCGCTGGCGAGTGGATCGACCGGCATCAGAACCTGCTCATCATCGACCCGACCGGCGTCGGCAAGAGCTGGATTGCTTGCGCCTTGGGCCACAAGGCCTGCCGGGACAACCGCTCCGTGCTTTATCAACGGCTGCCGCGGCTGTTCGAGGCGCTCACTCTCGCGCGGGGCGACGGCCGCCACGCTCGCCTGCTCAGGACCCTGGCGCGCGTCGAGCTTCTGGTCCTCGACGACTGGGGACTTGCCCCGATGACTGCCGAGCAGCAACGCGACCTGTTGGAGATGATGGAGGATCGCCATGGCCGCGGCTCGACCTTGGTGACAAGCCAGCTCCCGGTCGAGCATTGGCACGAGCTCATCGGCAACCCAACCATTGCCGACGCTATCCTCGATCGCCTCGTACACAACGCCCACAGGCTCAATCTCAAGGGCGAGAGCCTGCGCAAAGCCGCCGCCAAGCGTCAGACGCTTGACGACGAGCCCGCCAACTGACCTGATGACGACGTCGTCGCGAGACCCCGCCTCGGCAGGCGGCCGGGATCATCGGAATCCACGGCCGGCTTCAATCGGTACAGGCGGCCGGCTTCGCCCGGAATCCGCGGCCGACTTCGTCGGAATACGCACCCAGCAGGTGCACGACTGGCGACGCCGGGCACGTTTGGGCCAGTTGGTGCTGCCGACTTCGGAGACGCTGTCGTTCGTGCCGGTGGTATCGGAATCGGCGCTACCGGCGGCCGCAGAGCCGACCAGGTCGCCGGAAGCAGCCATTGTGACGGTTGAGCTCCAGGGAGCACGCGTGGAGGTGCGGGGGGCGCCTGGCCTTGCTGTGTTGAGCGACGTGTTCTTAGCGCTTCGACGGACACGTTCATGCTGACGCCGCCCGCGAGCCTCATGCTTTACGTGGCGACGCAACCTGTAGACTTCAGAAAAGGTGCGGAGGGCTTGGCGCTGTTGGCGAAGGAGACGCTGGGCCATGACCCGATGAAGGGTGTGCCGGTGGTGTTCCGTGCGATGCGCTCTAACCGGGTGAAGATCGTCGTCTGGGATGGCAGCGGCCTTGTGATGTACTGGAAGCGGCTCGATGGCAGCGGCTTCAAATGGCCTCACATTGTGGCCGGCGTGATGCGGATGAATGCCGCCCAGCTGTCGGTGCTTCTGGCTGGCATGGATTGGACGCGCATGCATGCGCCTCGCGACGCACCGCCGAAAGCACTTGCGTAAAGATACAAATCTTCGCTGCATCGGGGCGCGAAGCATGGCAGACTCGGGGCAATGAGTGATTTGCCTGATGAACTGCCGAGCGATCCGGCCGAGTTGCGGGTCTTTGCCGCGGCTCTGCTGGATCGCTGCGCCAGGCTCGAGCGGTTGCTCAAGCTTGCAAAAGATGCGCAGTTCGGTCGGTCCTCGGAAAAGCTGGACGCTGATCAGCTGCAGTTTGTTCTGGAGGATATCGATCAGGCCGTCGCCGCCCTCGAAGCAGCCGAAGATCGCCCCAATCCCAGAGTTTGCGAGAAGAGAGCTGCCGCGCGCAGAGCCAACAGGGTTTAACTTCCGTGGCATTTGCCGCGCATCGTCGAAATCCTGATGCCAGCGGAGACCAGTTGCCCGTGTTGTAACGGCGACCTCTTCGAGATCAGTCACGATGAGAGTCAGAGGCTCGATGTCGTTCCGGCGCAGTATCGCGTCATCGTAACCCGCCGGCCCAAGCTGGCCTGCCGCGCCTGTCACGGCGTCGTCCTCCAGCAGGCTGCGCCCGAGCGACTGATCAGGGGAGGATTGCCCACCGAGCGGCTGGTCGCGCATGTGATCGACGCCAAGTATCATTGGCATTTGCCGCTTTACCGCCAGGCGCAGATGTTGGCGACCCACGGAATAGCGCTGGATCGTTCCACGCTCGCCTTCTGGGTCGGCTATGCGGCCCAGGAATTGAAGGCATCGTCTGCGCCAGCTTCTGCTCGCCTCCTCGAAGCTCTGTGTCGATGAGACTCCCGCACCGGTGTTAGATCCGGGGCGCGGCAGGACGAAAACTGGCTACTTCTGGGCGCTGTCACGCGATGACAGGCCCTGGGCCGGACCTGACCCACCTGGGTGGTTTACGCTTATGCACCGGGCCGTGGAGCCGTCCGGCTTGAGGCTGCTCGAAGGCTATCGCGGCATCATCCACTGCGACGGAGCTTACAAGACGATGATCCGAGAGAGGCGTGCGGACGCCCTGTCCGGGACGCTCGCCTTCTGGTCGCATCTGCGGCGCCAGTTTGTGAAGATCGAGCGCGAGGCTTCGCCGGCGCCAGCTCCGGTTGCCCGCCAGGCTCTTGAACGCATCGCCCAGCTTTACGCAGTCGAGAAGGCCCTCCGCGGCCGATCGGATGCGGAGGGCTGTGCCGGCAGGCAGGCGCATGCTCGGCCTCTCGCTACAGCCTTGAAGCAGTGGGTTGAGGCCAAGCTTGATCACCTTGCACCGAAGAGCGACACGGCGAAGGCCTTGCGTTACGCGCTCCGTCATTGGAGCGGCCTGACACTCTACCTTGATGACGGGCGCATCGAGATGGACACGAATGCTGTCGAGCGTGCGATGCGGCCGATCAAGCTCAACGCCAAGAACTCTCTTTTTGCCGGGTGCGACGAGGGCGCCGAGGATTGGGCAGTCCTGGCTTCGTTCATTGAGACAGCCCTATGCCGCGCGCGGCATAGGGCTGTTTATGCCGCCCGCCGAACTATGCCGAGTCGGGTCGTTTTCCCCAGATTTCTGGCTGACCGGCGTTTGGTCGGTTCGGCATAGTTCGTTCTGTGCCTCCGCTTTCAACAGCGGAGAACAGGAAGATGGAAGTTGAAAAGTACTTGGGCAGAAGCCGGCTGTACCGGCGTCTCAGAAGCGGGCCGCACGGACAACTCGTCGAGCGCTACGCCGCTCGTCTCATCGAAGAGAGGCTCGTTCGGCACGGCACGTGGCGTTGCCTCAACGTGGTTGGCGGGCTCCTGAGTTGGATGGCGGGCCGTCGCTACAAGCTGGTCGATCTCGATGAGCAGGTCGTTGAGCGGTACCTCCGGCATCGAGGCGGAAGGCAGTCTATCCAACCCGGTGACCGGGCCGCGCTCAAGCGATGGCTGTCGGTGCTGCGCGAGGAAGGCGTGATCGCGCCGTCGGTGCTGCCGCCTCTCACCCCGCACGAACGGATCTTCAAGGAGTTCGATGCCTACCTGCGATCAGAGCGCGGCTTGGCCCCGAGGTCCATCGTCCGCCATCTCCCGGTCATCCGCAGGTTCCTGCACGAGGTGTGCTCCGGCGGCGCCGCCCTGGGCAAGATCAGCCAAGAGGACGTGATCCGCTACATTGAGCGCCACGCCCAGGATTGGAGCCCGGGAACAGGCAAGGCGATGTGCTGGTCGTTGCGCGCCTTTCTCCGTTACCTCCACCATCGGGGGCTGAACGCGCGCCCGTTGGCGGATTGCGTTCCATCGATGCGGCGATGGAAGCTCGCAACTCTGCCGACCTATCTGCCTGCGGCACAGGTGCGGAAGGCTCTCGACGGTTGCGACCGAGAGACAGTGATGGGACGGCGGGACTACGCCATTCTGTTGTTGCTAGCCAAGCTCGGCCTGCGGGCCGACGAGGTCGCGACGCTCACCCTTGATGATATCGACTGGCGCGCCAGCGAGATACTCGTTCGCGCCAAGGGCCGACAGCGTGCACGGATGCCGATACCGCCAGACGTTGGCGCGGCCATCGTTGCATATCTCCGCAATGGCCGCCCAAAGTCGTCGTGCCGACGATTGTTCGTCCGTACGCTCGCGCCACACGTCGGCTTTGCTTCCGGATGTGCGATCACCATGATCGCCAAGGCCGCTCTCGATCGCGTTGGAATCGAAGGTTGCGCACATCGCGGCGCCCATATCTTCCGACACAGTCTCGCTACCGAGCTTCTCCGATCTGGCGCCACCTTGTCGGAGATCGGACAGTTGCTGCGGCACGAGAACCACGACACTACCCGGATTTACTCGAAGGTCGACATCGATGCGCTGAGAACATTGAGCCTGCCCTGGCCGGGAGGCGTGCAATGACCAATCTGCGCGCCGCACTCGATAAGTACCTGAGCATGCGCAAGGGTTTGGATACAAGTACGAGCACCAGACCCGTCGGCTCGCCGACTTCGTCGCCTTCATGGAGAAGCGCAAGGCGAGGATCATCACGACGAAGCTGGCCATGGAATGGGCAACGCTGCCGCCCGATCGTCATGCATCCTGGGCGCTGCGATTGAGCGACGTGCGCGGGTTCGCGCGCCATGTCGCCAACTTCGACCCGAGAACGGAGGTGCCGCCCGTCGGCATGCTGCCCGGATGGAAGCGCGCCAAGCCCTATGTTTACAGCGACGCGGAGATCGATGCGTTGCTGACGGCAGCGCTGGCTCTGCCACCAGCGGACGGGCTGCGCCGATGGACCTACCATGCCTTGTTCGGGCTGATCGCGGTGACGGGCATGCGTATATCCGAGGCGATGGGCCTGGAGCGTGATGACGTCGACCTCGACGCCGGCGTGCTGACGGTCCGGCTGACCAAGTTCGGCAAGTCGCGGCTCGTGCCATTGCATCCGACGACGAGAACCGCGCTGCGCGACTACGCCCACCGGCGCGATGCGCTGCTCGGGTCACGCTGCGGCTCGACCTTCTTCGTTGCCGAACAGGGAGGCCGCTTGCTGCACCAGTACGTTCATCGCGTCTTCTGGCGATTGTCCAGAGAGATCGGGCTGCGGCGCCCAGGTGATCGTACCGGGCCACGCGTGCATGACTTCCGTCATCGCTTCGCCATCCGGACGCTGCTCAACTGGTATCGCGAAGGCAAGAACGTCGAGCAACAACTCCCAGTGCTCTCCACTTACCTCGGCCACGTCTGCGTGCGCGACACTTACTGGTATCTCTCGGCCTGCCCCGAGTTGATGGAGGAAGCCGCGCGGCGTCTCGATCGGCGATGGGAGGTGACGCCATGAAGCCCGCTTGCAATGTCGCCACGTTGATCGAGCGCTTCTTCACCGAGCGCCTCATGCGCCAGCGCAATGTTAGCGGCAACACGATCGCCTCCTACAGAGACACGTTCCGGCTGCTGTTCATGTTCGCTCGGGTGCAGCTGCGCAAGTCCCCATCGGCCCTGACGCTCGCCGATCTGGATGCAACGTTCATCGGCGCGTTCCTCACCGATCTCGAGGTAACGCGCGGCGCCAGTGCGAAGACGCGTAACCTGCGTCTGACGGCCATCCGATCCTTCTTCAGGTTCGTGTCCTTCGAGGAACCGGCACACAGTGCGCTGATCCAGCGCGTGCTCGCCATACCGAGCAAGCGTCACGACAAGCGAAAGGTGCACTTCCTGACGCGCCCCGAGATCGAGGCGGTTCTCGCAGCGCCCGATCGAACGACGTGGCTTGGCCGCCGCGATCACACCTTGCTGTTAGTCGCGGCCCAGACAGGCTTACGCCTCTCAGAGCTGACTGGCCTTGACCGGGATGCCGTCCACCTCGGGTCTGGCGCACACGTGCGATGCGTCGGTAAAGGGCGGAAGGAGCGGACCACTCCGCTGACCACACTCGCTCGGTGTGCGCTCCAGGCATGGCTCAAGGAACCGTTGCGGAAAGGAGCAACAGCGTTGTTCCCGAACGTGCACGGGGGCCGGCTCAGTGCCGACAGCGTCCAGTCCCTGCTGGGAAAGCATGTTCGTGTCGCTCACAAGAGTTGCCCGTCTTTGAAGGCCAAGAGCGTGTCGCCGCACGTGCTGAGGCACAGCGCTGCGATGGAACTGCTGCAAGCCGGCGTCGACTGTTCTGTGATCGCGCTGTGGCTCGGTCATGAATCGGTCGAGACGACGCAGACGTACCTGCACGCCCACCTCGCCCTCAAGGAAGCTGCCCTGGCGAAGCTCAAGCCGTACGAGCGCGGCAAGCTAACCCGCTTCCAGCCGAACGACCGCCTGCTCGCCTTTCTGGAGGCGCTCTGAACGACCAGACTATGCCGAATGGAATGGGGCTGCCCTGCACGCGATCGGCGGTGCCAGCGTGACAACGGCGTGCCATACCAACTCCGTTCGGCATAGTTCGGCGGGCGGCATAAACCTGTAAGCTCAATGGCGTCAGTGCCGAGCACTGGCTCGCTGATGTTCTCGCCAATCTCGTCAATGGTTGGCCTGCGGCGCGACTGGACGAACTGCTCCCTTGGGCATCGATCTACACGATGCTTCCATACGATCCGAGGCTGGCGGCATGAGCCTGAACACGACCGCGGTCCGGATCAAGGTGACCTCAAGGACGTGAAACCGGAGGTGATGCGTCGCCTCGTCGTACCCGTCACCCTGCGCTTGGATCGGCTGCATCTGTCGCTTCAGGCGGCATTTGGCTGGACGAACAGCCACCTCTTCGAGTTCTTCGCTGGTGAGGTCCGTTGGGGGATTCCAGATCCTCACAACGATTACGCCCACCAGCCCATGGATGCCAGCAAAGCGCGGCCTTGCGATGTCGTTCGCGAGACTGGCGCCAAGACGATCCATTATCTCTATGACTTCGGCGACAGCTGGGACCATGTGATCAAGCTCGAAAAATGGTTCGAGAACACCACGACGGAGGGACTTCCCTTCTTGCTCGAAGCCGCCGGTCGTTGTCCTCCGGAAGACGTCGGCGGTGCGCCGGGTTATGCCGAATACCTTGAAGCCATCAGAGACCCTGCCCATCCGGACCACGAACATATGCGCCTCTGGGGTCCGGCGCGGTTCGATCCCAACATCGTCGACCGGAAGGCGCTCGAAGCCGCCGTCAACGCGCTGTCCGACACATGGAAACCGCGGCGACGCGCGACGCGAACAAAATAGGCGTCAAGGGCCAGTCAAAAGCCGCAGAACTGCGCTTACGGTTAAGGCAACGCAGCCGCGGATAAAATGTCCTCCAAATTTCGTAGTCCGATTCGCGGCGCATTGATCAGAACAGCCATGTTTCCGGGCCTGTGCTGATTCTTCCACATCTTCGTATGCGCTCGCGCAACTTCCTCCCACGGCAGGACCTCGCTCATACTCGGGTCGATTCGGCGATCGAGCACAAAACGGTTCGCAGCATTTGCCTGTTTGAGATTCGCGAAATGAGAACCTTGAATTCGCTTCTGGCGCATCCAGATATAACGGGCATCGAAGGTAAGATTGAAACCTGTTGTGCTGCCGCAAACGACTACCATGCCACCGCGCTTTACGACGATCGTCGAGACGGGGAATGTTTGCTCACCTGGATGCTCGAACACAATATCGATATCGCGCTTTCCAGTAACATCCCAAATTGCCCTTCCAAACCGCCGCACCTCCTTGAGCCAAGGCCCGTATTGAGGTGAATTTACTGCCGGCATAGGGCCCCAGCAATTGAATTCAGTGCGGACTATAACACCCTTTGCACCAAGCGATCTTACATAATCGGCCTTAGTCCGATCGGAAACGACTCCGATTGCATTGGCGCCGCATGCTGTTGCAAGCTGCACTGCAGATACCCCGAGCCCGCCCGTAGCACCCCAAATCAGCACGTAGTCGCCAGCCTTTAGAATGTGCGGCGGGTGTCCGAACAACATCCGGTAAGCCGTTGCAAGCGTTAGCGTGTAGCAACAGGCCTGCTCCCAGCTGAGGTGAGCTGGCTTCGGCATCAATTGCCGTGGCTGCACGCGGCAGAACTGGGCGTAAGAACCATCAGGCGTCTCGTATCCCCAGATCCTCTGGGAAGGTGAGAGGAGCGGTTCGCCACCATTGCAATCCTCATCATCCCCGTCGTCCTGATTGCAGTGGATGACCACCTCGTCCCCAACCCTCCACCGGCGCACCCTTGCTCCTACCGCCCAAACCACTCCAGCCGCATCCGATCCGGCCACATGATAGGAGCATAGGTGCACATCAAAGGGGGACATCGGCGCCCCTAACGCCGCCCACACTCCGTTATAGTTGATGCCTGCAGCAGCGACCATGACCAATACTTCATCCTCGCCGATCGGCCAAGTCGGCACCACTTCTACCAGCATCGAACTCTCTGGCGGCCCGTGGCGCTCGCGCCGTATGGTCCACGCGTACATACGTTCGGGAACGTGTCCGAGGGGCGGCACTTCGCCGACCTTGTACAAATCCTTCTGGCGGGAGGCCTGTCGTGATGTATTGGGGTCCAACTTCAACTCCTCTGCGCTGTGATGTGGTGCGCGGGCAGAGTGCTCTCCGCCTTAGTACAGTCGTCGGCCTGCGCAGCCTCTCCAAGCAAGCAGCAATTAACGTGCCGCCACAGTGAGAGGAGTAGACGGAGGCAAACGCTTAACGTGGACACGATGCAAACGGGACAGCTTCACCTTGCACCAGGATCGTCGACCGCGCCTGTCGAGGCTGCACGAAACGCTTCCATTGGAGACTTCGACTTCTAAGTCTATCTGCCACCATCCTAGCACTACGACGTCGGTAAGTCGGAGTGGACACCTCATCGAACGGTAGACCCATCCAGCCGCTTCGTCGCGGCCACAGTCAGCGTAGAGAGGACCAATCAACCCTTCTGTCATCGCGCATCCCGAACTGACGACCTTGCGACAGAGGAGATCCATGACGGCAACCAATTGTAGCTAGCGACCCTCAAGCCGAGGGCCCACGGGCAGAACAGTGCCTTTTCAGATGCGGGGTTTTGTTCCGTCTCGAGTCCTCTCAAATCCTGCGTCCTGACTTCTCCCAATAAGGATCTTTCAGCAGCCTCTTGAATAACTTGCCAGACTCTTCACGCGGAAGGCTGGTCCGGATCTCGATTATTTTCGGAATCTTGTAGTCCGCCAACACCGTCTTCAACTTCTCGCGGATGTCATGGACTCTAAGCACCTCCCGTCGGCGCGGTTCGATCACCGCCATCAGTGCCTCGCCAAAGTCCGCGTCCGGAACGCCAAACACAGCACAGTCTTGAACGCCCGGTATCATATGGAGAGCCGCTTCGATCTCCGCGGGATAAATGTTGACACCGCCTGAGATTACAACCTCCCGTTTTCGGTCACAAAGAAATACATATCCATCAGCGTCGATATAACCGAGGTCACCGGAAGCAGTGAAACCGTCGTCATCGGCCTCGGCAGAGCTCCCAGGTCGATTGTGGTACTTGAACCGTGGGTACCATACGTTGCGTGAACAGATTTCTCCTATTTGTCCGGCCGACAATTCTCTTCCGTCTGCACCAATCACACGCAGCTGAACGTGCTCTAGCGGCTTGCCGACCGTTCCCGGCTTTGCAAGTGATTCTCGCGAACTCGCAAATGTTACCGCACCGGCCTCCGTCGAGCCGTAGAACTCGCATATAATGGGGCCCCACCAATTTATCATGGCATTCTTCACGATCGGGGGGCAGGGCGCAGCCCCGTGGACTACGTGTCGCAAGGACGCGAGATCATAGCTTCGTCGAATACTGTCGGGCAGCTGCAGAAGGCGAATAAACATAGTCGGCACCATCAAGATGGTGTCGATCCTCTCCGCCTCTATCAGCCGCAACAACTCTTCAGGCTCGAACCGCGGCATCAGCACAAGCGCACCACCGCGGCGGCTGAACCACATTCCAAATAAATTCGGCGCTGAATGATAAAGCGGGCCTGGGAGTAGCGCGCGAGTGCCAGATCCATAGACTATGGCTCGCATTTCCTCCAATCCGATCGCCTGCTCGCTGGTTGGTGGGCTACGACGCACGCCTTTAGGACAACCAGTCGTTCCTGAGGTGTAGATCATCGTCATCGGCTGCCGCGCGGGCGCTCCTGCAAAGAGCGGCTGATCCGCTATCCACTCTTCAAAATCCCGCGCGAAGTGCGGCACTTTGAGGCGCGTCCCTTCAATCTTGTACGCCTCTGCTACTTCGGGCGGCGTCGGAACGCTTAGAATTGGCAATCTGCTAGCGAGATCGGCATCCAACAAATGCAAGAGGTCCGCGTGGCCTATTAGCAAACGTGCTCCACAGTCGGCCAGAATGTACCCGATCTCCTGTCGCTTGAAATGCCAGTTTACAGGTACTGCAAGGGCTTCGGCTCTCATGATCCCATCGGTAACTTCGACGAATGCGATATCATTCCGCATTAAGATGCATACACTGTCCCCTTTCCCAATGCCGAAGCGCTTGAGCCCCCCAGCAACGCGAATTGCGCGATCTGAAACCTCAGAATGACGGCGGCGCCTCTTACCTGAGATAATACCCCGAAATCGTTTAGACGGCTGATACATCGCTCTTCCTTTAGTGGAGAAGGGCGACGTCGACGATCCGGCCGTTGGCTGGACATGCCCGAGACACGTGCCCTGCCTTGCCTCAGAGCAAAGCGCGTGCCGATTTCATACAAATTGGGACAGTGTAGAAACGCAAGAGACACCTCAGCTGCTCTGACAACTACTATGCTTTTTCTGACACTCGTGTTTGTCCGCCGCACGCGGGTACCTTTTCATCCGGCTTCACCACTCTGGAGCCCGCGTCGACATTATGGCAAGGCGCGTCGGCCCCCTTTTCCTGCAACACAAGCTCGCAATCGGAGAACTAAACTCAATCCCATTCGATGTGTTGGAATCGGCTTACTGACCGGCGACGACTTATCTGATGTCGGTCCACAGACTTGGTTGTCCCAATATCGCGATCATGATGATGATGGAGATCGACCTGAAGTCGCTGACGAGGGTCGAAATACAGTGCAGGCTAGCTGCGAACCCGGGTCGTGTTGGCTTTCTTGCAGAGGGCAGAACCAGAAGGAGACGACCACATGGACCTGAAGTCCGAAATGGGAGAAGTGGCGGCGCCCGATTCCCGCATCGAAGCCGGTGATCGCGCGAGGGAAACTGCCCCAAGACGACCAACCATCGGAGTTTTCGCGGCACGGTAAAGGCCAGCGGCGGCCGGTATCGACATGCACCGCATTCGCCGGCCTTCCGGCTCCCCGCGCCTCGGATCAGAGAGATTCAGGCTCGACCGATCCGTACGTCTTGATCGACATTCGCGATGCCGTCGGATTTTAGGGCTCCCCAAGGATCGTTTCGTGTGCGGACACACAGTAGTAGCCTCAAGTCATGCTTTGGGCCGCAGCGCGCCGATGTTGCCGATGCGTCCTGGCCACCCAGCCGCAAGGAGCCATGACTACAAGCTGCATGGCGCCAAATCGCTATTCACGTTTAACATTGCGAGGCAAACGCCGAACTGGCACTGCGAATAACCCGAAAGAAACACCTAGATACTACTCAGTAACTGGTTTCAAGTTATTATTACAGCCGCCTCAGGCTTTGAACCGCAGGAGGTCATGGCCCGAAGCTGACTTGAGGCTTTAATCGTTAGGTTGTTTGGACCACAAAGAGTTGACCGTGACACTCTGCGCGGCTGGTTGGATTGACCGCAAGTGCCAGCCCTGAGTGACCCAGCAGCCCCGCTCTTCCCAACGGGGACTGTCGCAGATGCGACAGCTGTCCGCCTCATGGCGCCTTCCCTTCGGCAAATTCACTCAGACTTTCATTGTGGCACAGGTTTTGAAAGGACTTGCTCATCTGCCGGGACGGTAGAAAACGCCCCAATGACAGAGCACTACCTTACGGCACTTCGGCGCATCCTACACTGCGCACTTAACCTCAAGACTAGCTGGACAGCGTTAGCGATACTTTCTTGGAGAGAGAGACGCACCAGCGCGCGGCGCTCACTATGGCGGCTTCCGTACGTTCATCATGTCTTCTTCCAAACCAACATGCACCTTAGCACGTTGATCGCGTTTTCGTTGTCAACGGACACAGGCTCGCTTGGGCCTACCAATGACGGCACTAGCATCGAACCGGGGCACCGTATCCTGAGGGCTGCGACGCACCTGGTTCTACCTTCTTTACAGAATCAACACCTTTTGCACTCGACGCCCAACATCGCGGGACCGTGGGCTCGAGGCGGGCAGGCGTCTTCACCGAGCACGAAATACACCAAATGAAGCAGCTTTCTGCCTTGCGTCGCAATCCAAGGACACGAACGGTTTTGAGTAGATTCGCTGTCGAGCTCCGTGCGACCGCGGTGTTGGCTTGGCCAATGGCACTGGCGCAGCTTGCTCAGGTCGCAATGATGGCGACGGATCTTGCCTTTGTTGGTCGTCTTGGGCCCCGGGAGCTCGCGGCCGCAGCATTGGCCACCACCCTGTATGTCATAAGCTTCACGTTCGGCGCCGGGTTACTGACGCCGATCGCACCTTTGACGGCACAATCTCTTGCCGGCAAGGGTGCGGCCGATGTGCCGCGTGCACTGCGCATGGGGCTTTGGCTGGCCCTGCTTTTCTCGTTGCCTATTATGGCTGTTTGTACGGCAGGCGAACAAGTTCTGCTCGCCCTCGGTCAGGAACATTGCGCAGCACGGCTATCTCAGCAGTACCTGCTTGGACTCGCGTGGGGCGTGACGCCAGCGCTGTGGTTTCAGGCCATTCGACATTTCATGGGCGCAGTGGGACGGCCGCAACCGATCTTCCGAATTACCCTGGCCGCTATCCCGGTCAACGCGGCCATTGTTTATCTTCTGGGCTTCGGAAAGCTCGGGCTGCCACCACTAGATCTTCTTGGCGTCGGCATTGCGACCGCCCTCGTAAATTGGGGCATGTTCGTAGCAGCTCTATGGCCCGCAATAGCTTGCCGCCCGTTCCGCGACTACCAGGTGCTTGCGCACCTGTGGCACTTCGACTGGCCGCTCCTACGAGCGATCATTTTGATCGGAGCGCCGATCTCGGTAGCAGTCATCATGCAATACGGCGTGTTCGCCGCCGCCGCACTCCTTGTAGGTAGGATCAGCCCGAGCGCGCTTGCCGCTCATCAGATTACGATGCAGATCGCCACAATCGCCTACACGGTGCCCTTCGGCATCAGCATGGCGGCCGCAGTGCGGGTCAGTCATGCGGTCGGGCACAATGACGCCTCCGGTATCAAGCGCGCAGGCCTGGCTGCGATCCTGCTCGGTGTTTTGGCCTCTGCGCTTGTGACGGTTGGGGTCATTGCGACGCGTTTTCGGATCGCCGCGTTTTTCTTAAACAAGTCACTGAACGACACGGACACGGCAATCGGACTGACGTCATCCCTCCTTATGGTTGCCTCAAGCTTTTTCGTAGCTGATGCAGCGCAGGTCATTGCGGGTGGCGGGCTCCGTGGGCTGAAAGACACGGCAAAACCGCTTCTGTTCGCAATCTTTGCGTACTGGCTAATCGGCTTCCCGGTCAGTTTCGCCTTGAGCTGGGTCTTTGGTGCAATTGGAGTCTGGATCGGGTTATCCGCCGGCGCAATTACCTATGCAGGTTTCCTCGTCACCCGTTTTCTGTTGCTGGCAAGTCGCTTTACTGTATAGGCCGCTCCTATGCCTCTTAAACCCAAGGAGAAGATTCCGTGCTCGCGCGTGCCTCCGGGGTGAACTTCATGTTCGGCCTTTAAGCAATGAAACGCTGACTGCAGCAGCATTTTTAGCGTTTCGACGGGAGATACTCTCATTACGAAGGCCGCCTTACGAATCGGAGGAGGCCGCCGGCCACGAAAACAGTCATACAAAAACGGGGTTGCACACCGTCCTCACCATGAGCTTACCATCGGGGCTCCCAGTGACTGAATACATCCGTCACAATCTGAGCCCCGATGGTAAGCTCACGGTGCGGGCGTCGAAACTAGCGGCCGGGATGACGCAGCCGGAACACCAGGACGAATTCCTGTGCGAAGTCCCGGAGGGTGCGAAGTTCGTATGGGATCAGTAAATCGAGGGTGTGAGTGACGCTCGATGTAGATGTGATCTGTACTGCGGCCATATTCCATAGCTCGTGTGGCAGCGAGCGAACGGGGCCTTCGTTCAGAACCGTCGCTCATATAAGAGCGCGTATTCCGCTTTTAAATGACAACGGGCAAATATCCCGGCCTCCTCGGTTGTTGATTTACTCAGCGCAGCGGCAGGGCGCTATTTTCGCGCCGTTGGCGCACGCGCAACAATAGTCCCCTTCCTACAAGGAAAGAGCGATCATGGCTAAAGTCCCTCCATTCCATTCGATCAAACCCTATTCAACGAATGTCTATCATGACAACGACAAGTGCACTGAAGGCAACAACATCGAATGGCAGTATCGCCTTCTGGCGCAGCCGGTCGGCCCCGTTGCGAGCCACTGCATCCGGCTTGCCTGACTTCAACGGTGGTCGTGGTGTACGGCGCAAGCAGTCCCACGCTTCGTGATTATCCAATGCGGCACCGAACAACCTTGTTGGGGAGCACGTCCGCTTCCATCACCATCGGAAGCAATATTCGCGCTTTGGCGGCCTTCTTTCCGGCGATAGTTAGCGCAAAACGCCGACAAGTCGCATCCGATATGGATTCTAGCCTGCCCGAGCCGCCCCTGTCTTCAAAGGCTCGGGTCCTGTCGCAAACGCAACACTATAGCGACCGTATCGCACCACGCTCCTCGGCGGCAGGTATTCTAATAAGTTGGGCAGTTCCGAGGTCTGTTTGGGCGAGCTACGAGATCGGTTTGCCCTTAGCAAGTCGGCACATGCAAGACAACTGTGGGTCCACGCTGCTTCAGGCCAGCCTTTGGCAAGGATTTCGCAGGAGATCCCAGCAGATATTGCCGGATTCGCCAAGAGAGCCGATGCCCATCAATGATGAATTGGCTGCCATGCGTAGTCATCGTAACCGCATTCACCGCTACAGCCAGCTCCTGGAACGCGAGCTGCCAGAGCACGATCGCAGCTATTTGGAAGGACGCTTGTCTGAAGAATGCCGCGCGCTTAGACGCCTGACAGACGCCGTTTTTCCCATCGCGCTTGGACTCCCGCGCAGAATTACTCTTTCCGTACGGTCAGCCGAGTAGAGTAGGCGGCTAGCACGTGGCTAAAATCCAGGTCACGCTGCCCGACTGTGCCATACCGTAAACCCAACGGCTCGCCACTCGTAAGCTAGTCCCCCGTGAAGTAACGCGAACAGCCTGAAGTTACGGGCTAGTTCGAGGAATGCCGGCGATTGATTTTGCCGGCAATCGCGATGGCGAGGCCGATTTCCTTGCAAGATCGAATGAGGTATTCCGTCGAATTCAATCGTGATCCTCTGCTCGTCGGAGTGCATGAGCGGAGGTTTTGATGCGGCCACGGGAGCGGCGCGAGACCGGCGAGCAGGATCTGTTTCGCTCCCTGCTCGATCAGATCATCGATAGAAAGCATTCGCTGGCGACGCTGGCGCGCACGGTGGATTGGGGCTTCCTGGAGCAGGCGTTCGGAATGGTCTACACGGACGGTCCTAGCCAGTCGCCGCTGCCGACGCGCTTGATCGCAGGGCTCGGGATCCTTAAGCACACCTATGACCTGTCCGACGAGGTCCTGTGCGAGCGCTGGGTGGAGAACCCCTATTACCAGTTCTTCTGCGGCGAGGAGTTCTTCCAGCACCGGCTACTGGTGTTCGATCACTCGTCGTTGAGGCGCTAGCGCAACCGTATGGGCGAGGAGCGGCTTCAGGCCCTGCTAAGAGAGCCTGTCGGTTGCCGTCAGGACCAAGGCGATCGAACCGTCGGAGTTCTCCCGGGTGATGGTCGACACGACGGTGCAGCCCAAGAATGTGATGTTTCGGACTGATGCCAAGCTTCTGAACCGAGCGCGCGAGAAGCTGGTGCGGCTGGCGCAGCTCACCCGGGTGCGTTTACTCCAGTCCTATGCGAGGGTGGGCAAGTTCGCCCAGATAAAACATTAGCGCTACGCCCATGCCAAGCGGTTCAAGCGTGCCAGGCGGGCGCTGAGACGATGCGTACCTATTTCGGCCGGGTAATGTGTCATTGTCAAGCTCACATTTTTGAACTCTCCAACGGCAAGGTGGTAGCGCTCGTGCCGTCGCAGCTGGTCAGGGTTGCGGAGACGGCACGGGCGCGGGTGATACATGGTTTGCCGGCCAGGCTTGGGATCGCTCGGACCGGTTGACGTCGTCGCTGGGGTCATGGTCCTTTCCGAGGTCGCGCAGCGCCTCATGATGATGTCCGGGTCGGGTGCCTCAACGTCTGCAGCGGAGTACGGTCAAGCCGCCACCAGCCGAATGAACGAGGTCGCCACAACACCGTCCCAGCTGGACATCGCCAGTCCGGCGGACCGGACCAGGAACTTCACAAATCGGATCAGGCTTCCTTCGCCTGGCCCCAGTCGAACGATGTGCCGTCTACCCAGATACAGTGAAGAACTAGGGCGATCTTCCGCGCGATAGCAACCTTTGCCTTTCTCATGCCAATCCGCTTGGCAAGCTTCATTCCCCAAGCCTTGAGAGAAGACCATTTCTTCGTCCGATAAAGCAGAACTGTCGCCGCTTCGAACAGGTAAGTTCGGAGAAGACGGTCGCCCCATCGGGATATCTTGCCATTGATATCCGTTTCGCCAGACTGACTGCGCCGCGGTGTAAGACCCAGATAGGCGCCGACGCTCGATGCTGATCGGAATCGCGATGGGTCATCGATCGTATGCCGGAACGTCAAGGCAGTCACCACACCAACACCAGGAACCGTCATTAAGCGACGCGTCGTCTCATCCGACCTCGCAAGCTGTCGGACTTCATCGTCGAACTTGCTTTGCTGCTTGCAGATCTGCTCATGGATCGACAGAAGCGGCGCGATCACACCGAGGAGCTGATGACCGTCAGCCAACAGGTCACGGACCAGATTGCGGAACTGCAGGCCTATCGCGCGTGGAAACAGCAGCCCGGATTCTTTGATCAGGCTGCGGACCTGGTTTTCGATATCTCGACGAATGGCCACGAGCCGGGATCTCGCGACGAGTATCGCGCGAATCTTCTGACTTTCCTCGCTCTTGACTTTGACTTCTCGATACCAGCCAACTCGCACCAGTTCGGCCAGACCTCGAGCATCATTCTGATCGCTCTTGTTCATGCGTACCGACAAGGCCGCGTGGGCATGCCGAGCGTCGATGCAAACCACCGGAAGATCGACCCTGCGAAGTTCATGCCACAGCCAACTCGCCATCGCGCCGGTCTCAAAGCCGATGCGCTCCGCCTGTGGCGCCCGCTTGCGAAGCAGTGCCGTGAGCGCCCCCGGGTCGGACTTGGCCTTCCCCTCGAACAAGACCTCGCCCTCTTCATTGACCACGCACATCGAAGTTTCTTTTTGCGATACATCGAGTCCGACATATTGCTTCATGACAGGTTCTCCGAATCGGTTGATTGCGAGAGCTCGATTCTAATGGAGCTTTTCGTGCCCACGAGCGCTGACCGCAATTACGTCATCGTTTGCAATATTGACCCCCCGTATTGCCTCACCTGAGGATGTTACTTTCGCTTGACGGATGTAGACCCCACTGTCAGCCGGTCCGAGGTTGCGTCATTGCTCGCAGGATCGGAGGGACTGGGGGACGTCGCGGAATGCCCATCACACGCAGCGGCGGCCCCAGTCCCGGGATCACCGGCCAGTGCCGCACCCTCAGCCGTGCGCGGGATGATCGTCTCGGCTGCTTTGCGTCTGAGCGATCGCAACAATCGCTGCACGATGGTGTGCTGCGGCGGACCGAATTGTTCGGGGCGTTGTTCAGCGAGGCGACCGAGAATTGCCAGCGCGGTTAGACGGGGCTCGGCCGCCAGCCAGCGCTCGATGTCGGCGAGGTGCGGATCGAGCATTGATGGCATTCTCATGCGCTTTTTGTATGGCTTGTGCAGACGCCGATGGATGATGCGCTGCTCCCCCAAATGCACATCATTGCCGAGCCTCTTCGCGAACGCTGCTGCGTTCGTTGTCGGTACCGGTGGGCTGGCTGCTGCCACGAGCTTGCCCGCTCGGGCGTCGACGCGCGTGCCGAGCTCCGCCTGGGCGTCTCTCATCTCGGCCAGCAGGGCCACAGGATCGAGCGTGCGATAAAGCTCTCGAAGACGCCGTTTGACGACCTTGCTCAACCTCGGATGCGCCAGTGCGCGTTCATAGGGCGTGGCTGGAACATGATAGCGCTTGATCACTTTGGCGCCCTCGCGTCGCTTGTCCTTCAGCTTGGGGAATGTCCGAAGTTTTGTGTAAGCGATCGACGACGGCAATCAGGATAGAAGGCAAAGGTAGCCGTTGCCCGGAAGATCGCCGTAATCCTGCACTGTATCTGGGTCGACGGCACATCGTTCGACTGGGCCAGGCGAAGGAGGCCTAACCCTATTTTTTAAGTTCCTGGTCCGGCCTGCCGGACTGGCGATGTCCGCTGGGACGGTGGTCGTGGCGACGGCTCCAGCATCTGCTGGTGGGCTTCGATCGGAATGCTGCTGTATGTTGGAGGGCTCTCGAAAAGATCCCCCTGACGACGCAGTTGCCCAGTGTCGCCCGATCAAGCCGCAGGCCCTGGCGCGCATAGATCTCGGACTGGCGGTAGAACGGCGTATGGTCGCCAAACTTGGAGACGATGTAGCGCGGCAATCTGGGTAGGAGGTGCGCGGCGATCAGGATGGCGAGGCAGTGTCGCGGCCTGATGATGATTGCCGCGATGATTGTCGCGCGCAAGAGTTTTGTTGAACTCTGATTGTCGCGCAGCGTCAATCAGCGACGGTTTTAGGTGTCGCGTGCGATGGCGGCCGTCCTGGACCGCGTTTTCGTTCGAGGGCGGTCCGTCTGCGATAGCTCTCGACGTTCATCTCGACGATGGTTGCGTGGTGAACGAGGCGATCGATAGGCGAGGGTCATGGCGGGATCCGGGAAGACCCTGTTCCATTCGCCGAATGGCTGATTGGCGGTGATCAGCATCGAGCGGCGCTCGTAGCGTGCACTGATGAGCTCGAACAGCACGCTGGTCTCGGCCTGATCCTTGGTGACGTAAGCGAGATCATCAAGGATCAGGAGATCGAAGCGATCGAGACGATTGATGGCCGCCTCGAGGGTGAGCTCGCGTCGCGCCAGCTGGAGCTTCTGCACGAGATCGGTGGTGCGGGTGAAGAGGACGCGCCATCCGTTCTCGATGAGGGCCAGGCCAATCGCTGCCGCCAAGTGGCTCTTTCCGCCGCCGGGCGGGCCGAACAACAGCAAATTGGCGCCCTTGCCCAGCCAGCTGTCACCGGCGGCGAGCGCCATCACTTGCGCCTTCGAGATCATCGGCACGGCTTCGAAGTCGAAGCTATCGAAGGTCTTTCCGGCGGGCAAACGTGCTTCGACAAGGTGTCGTTCGATCCGACGGCGTCCGCGTTCGGCGATCTCGTGCTCGGCGATGGTCGCGAGGAAGCGGCCGGCCGGCCAGCCTTCCTTGTCGGACTGTTCGGCAAATTGCGCCCACAGCACCTTGATGGCAGGCAGACGGAGCTCATTGAGCAACAGATTGAGGCGCGCGGCATCAACCGTGTTCGTTACGCTCATGCGGCACCTCCGGTCTCGGCGGTACCGATGAGGCATTTGTAGGTCGCAAGCGGCACGAGCTGCACCACGACGTTCGGCAGGTTGGCGGGATCGGGGGCGAAGTGAGCACCTAGCCGGTTGAGGTCGGGCAGTCGGCCGGCCTCGAGGTCGGCGGTGAGCTGACCGGCGAGTTCGGTCTCGCAGCCGCGTTCATGAGCGAGCGCGAGGAGATCGACCATGATCCGGCAGGCTTTTTTGTCCGGCAAGCGTTCGCGCAACCGATCGAAGGTCTTCCGATAGGCATCGCGCGGGAACAGCCGATCTCGGTAGACCAGATTGAGAAGCGCCATCGGCTTGCGCCGCAGGGAATGGATCACGTGCCGATAATCGACGACCTGGTCGTACTTGCCATTGGGATGCGGCCGCCCACGCGGCAGGGTGACGAGATGGGTGCCGCCGACGAACACGTCGAGACGATCATCGTAAAGGCGCACCCGCAGCCGGTGACCGATCAGGCGCGATGGCACCGTGTAGAACACCTTGCGCAGGGTGAAGCCGCCGGACGATGTCACGCGGACGATCACCTCTTCGTAGTCGGAGGTGCGGCGATCGGGCAGCTCCTGCAACACCATGCGCTCGCTATCGATCCGCTTGGCGTTGCGGGCATTGCGGCGGCTGACGATCTCGTCGATGAAGCCGCGATAGGTGGCAAGATCGTCGAAGTCGACAGTTCCGCGCAGCAGCAAGGCGTCCGCGATTGCTCGCTTGAGATGACCGTGGGGCCCTTCGATCGAGCCATTCTCGTGGGCGACGCCTCGATTGTTGCGGGAAGGCCTCATGCCGTAGTGGGCACAAAGGGCCTCGTATCGCTGCGTCAGATCGTCCCGTGCATCACGATCGAGATTGCAGAATGCGGCCGACAGACTGTCGGTCCGATGCTCCCGCGGCGCCCCACCGAGCGACCAGAGGGCATTCTGCAGGCCTTCGGCCAAGGCAACGAAGCTCTCACCGCCAAGCACGACGTGGGCGTGCTCGAACCCGCAATAGGCCAAACGGAAGTGACAGAGACGATGATCGAGCGGGACCCCCGCGATCGTCACACCCAACTCGCCCATGTCTGTGAAGTCGGAGAGCCCTAGTTGGCCAGGCTCGTGGGTTTGGCGGAAGATCACCTGCTGCTCCTCGCCGTGGATCGCCCGCCAGGCACGGATACGGCGTTCCAGGGTACGACGGATACCGCTGCCGAGATCCGGATGACGTCGGAGCATCTCCTTGAACACCGCCACCGGGCGTAAGCCAGGGGCCGCCTTCAGGATCGGGACGATCTCGGTCTCGAACACCTCGCTCAACGGGTCCGGTCGTCGCCGGCCGCGGGGCGCCTTCCTTTGCGATGGAAGTCGGGGGTCTCTCTCGATCCGATAGGCGGTCGACGTACTGAATGACGCCTTGGCCGCCGCCACTGGCGGGCTATCGGTCTGACGGTACTTCATGTAGAGCCTTCTGTGGTTGCCGCCCGCAATGCAAGAAGTTTCTGACCCTTTGGCGTGTGATCGAGTGCGGTCTTCTGTCAGGCCTTCCTTTACGGCATTTTCAGAAGCCGCTGGCCGGTATGGTGATCCGCGGACCAGGTCCAATTCTCATCTCCGAGCACGTCGGCTCTTTGGCTCTAGCTGGTTTCCTGATCCAGATCTGTTCGATCGTTGCGCCCATTCGGGTCGTCGCCTTCTCACACCCCCTTCGCCAACGTCAGGCTATTTCGTGCTGCATGCAGTCATGCCGTCACTGCCTGCGCTGGGTTCCGATAATCCTCCTTCCGGGTGAGCATGGCCCAAATCGTCCGAGCCATCTTGTTCGCCAAGGCGATCGCCACAAGCATGCGCGGCTTCCTCGCCAGCATCTGCGCCAGCCAGGATCCGCTAGGGATCGACTTGCGCCCGAGCCAGTTCAGCCGCGACATCGCCCCAACGATGAGCAACTGGCGAATGTCCGCCTGTCCTTCCTTCGAAACGCGTCCGAGCCTTTCCTTTCCCCCTGAGGAATGTTGCCGTGGGACCAAGCCGAGCCAAGCCGCGAAGTCTCGGCCACGTCGAAAGGCCGCCATGTCGGGCGCGAAAGCCTCGATCGCGAGTGCGGTCAGCGGGCCGACCCCCGGCATTGTCTGCAGCCGCTGCGCCGTGACCGTCCGCGTCGCCAACTTCTTGAGCTGCTCTGCCTTGGCATCGATCCGCTCCGTCTTGTAGGCGATCTGATCAATGAGACTCCGACATTCCTCGCGGACCAGTTCTGGTAGATCGCTGTTCGGATCTTCGAGGATTGCGTCAATGCGTTTAAGTTGTTCGATTCCTTGCGGGATGATATGGCCGAATTCGTAGAGAACAGAACGCAGCGCATTCACCAGATCGGTGCGCTGATGAACAAGGCGCTTCCGAGCCCGAAAGAGCACTGCCCTGGCCTGCTGTTCTTCCGATTTCGGCTCGACGAAGCGCATCTCGGGGCGCTGTGCCGCGATCACGATTGCTTCGGCATCAGCCGCGTCGTTCTTTTGGCGTTTCACAAAAGGCTTCACATATTGCGGAGCGATCAGTTTCACTTCATGGCCGAGCTTGACCATCTCCCGTGCCCAATAGTGGGCGCTGCCACAGGCTTCCATCACCACCACTGCCGATGGGTGGCCCGCCATGAACTTCCGAAACTGAAGCCGCGACAGTTTCTTTCGAAATTTCAAGTGTCCCGCCATTGACGCCCCGTGGAGCTGAAACACATTCTTGGCTAGATCCACTCCGATCACCGTATCCATCAATTTGCCGTCCTCTTCGCTTCGGGGTTCAAACACTGCGTTCTTGGCACATTACGATGCCGTCTGGGGAGGGCGGCAACCATCCCATCTCATCTGGTGATCTGTGATGTGTCGGCCGGGCACGCGAGTGATTCCTCTTGGCGGAAGAACCACTTGCATAATCCCGACCGGCCGCGATCACCAGTCGGCGCGGTCCTCCTAGGGATCGCGCCGACGCTGGGCTCGTAACTCCGGTCGGGCTACGCCCTCCCTACGTCACGAGCCCAGCGAAACTCTCTCACCTTGATTGACGCTGCCTTCCATCCTGATCGCCGCGCGACAAGACGATCACGTGCGCAATGGCCGCTTCGGTCGGCGGCCCGCTGAGTACGACGTGCTCCGGCGCATGCGCCTGCACGACAGTGCCGGAGTAGCGGCGGCAGATGTATTTCGGGCGGCGTGTGACCAGCACGCGCCATTGCGCCGGGATCACGTCAAGGCGCTTGCTGACGTCCTCGCCGATCTTCGTCATGGTCCGCAACCGCACGGGCAGAGCGTGCTCGCAGGCTCGATGATCCGTTCCACGCGCGGCAAATGGGCAGGCAAGCAGCCGCGATTGCGATGAGAACCTTGATCCGGTACGCTCCGCGATCGGCCCTTGATCACAGCCTCGGCTCTCTCCTGCGCCGCGTCCAGGATGCCTTGCGCGATCTCCACGTCTTCCAACGGTAAATGATACTGATCTGGCCGCAGCTTCTCGGATTTCGCGCCGAACCTGTCGCGCCGCAATTCGCCGAGGATGACCTCCAGCCGACGCTGCGCTTCCTCCGACGCCGCCAGCGCCCCCTGATGCTCGCTCAAGGCCGCCCGCGTTTGCGCCAAAAGGGCTTTCAGTTGTTCATTTTCGTCGCGCAGCGCCGCGATGCTCATGCGCTATTTCGAGCACATCGCCGCCGCGCGTGCCACGCTCAAAATAGCTGCCGAGTCATTCTGCCGCAGTTATCCCGCCGCCTGGGGGCGCCGTGCTTCTTCCGGGCGGACCAACCTCCAATCCAGCCCCTCGAACAGTGCCGCGAACATCGCCGGTGATATCCGCATCACGCCGTCTGCGATCGTTGGCCAAACGAACTTGCAACCTTCAAGACGCTTGTGCACCAACACCAGGCCCGTTCGATCCCAGACAAAAGTCTTGATCCGGTCCGCTCGTTTCGATCGGAACGCGAAGGCGCCTCCGCTGAATGGATCAAGACGAAGTATCTCCTGCACTTCGCCGTAAGCCCATCGTGGCGACAGTGGAAGTCGATCGGCCGGTTGCAATGTAACTCTTATCAGCAGCGGCCGCGATCATCGTGACGCTCGCACCTTGCGGATCACCCCGGACAGCTGCTCGCCATCTGTCGCCGTATCCGTCTGCAACACGACATCGTCGATTGCGGCGTCTCAAGCTTGATCGCGGAACTTGACACTCCTCCGACGCATCTCCCACGATCAGCGGCGCGAATGTCGGATGCGACTCGGATAAGTCGCCGAGAGTCTGTTATCCCGTGTCGCGGTGGCCGAGGGGCGCGCAAGCACGGAGCGACGCGCTAGCAGATCTACGATTGGCGACGGCAGTTTCGGGAGCGAGGCGTGTTGCCGCCGTGCGAGGCGGCTCTCAGCCTCCGAACGCACGCGGCGCCCCGAAGGTCCTCCAAGAACCTCCAGCCGGCTCACCGACCTCGCCGATGAGACGTCCAAATGGACATCCTTTTTGCCGTCTAATCCCATCTAAACCTCGATCCAAGCCGGACGCTTCTTCGCACAGCTATCCGCTCTCGCTAAGCGCTTACGCGCTCTCGTTCCGCATTCAACAAAAGCCTATAACGGCGTATACATCCGGGCCGCAGCCGGCACGCACTGTCAGCTATCATTTGCTACACGAGCCAACACGCAACATCGAGCGCCGCAGGCGCCTTCGTTCGCCTCGAATTCCGACGCCTGCGCGCCATGCTCGCACTATCTCTTCACAACCTGACACTACGTCAGGTTCGGCTCTGCTATCGTCGAGCTCTGTTGCACTTCAGGTACAGCAATTCGCGTAAGCGCTGATACAACGGCCACACTGGGGGCCATTAAAGAGAGTAACAACCGAAATGAAAAAGCAGTCACTCGTTTGCGCGAGCATTCTTGCGATGGCCGCTGCGACGTCCGCGTCTGCCGCAGATCTCGCCGCGCGTCCCGCATTTCCGAATACGCCGACGCCCAGCCCGGCTGTCATCGCGCTCTACGACTGGAGCGGCTTCTATGCCGGCGTCAATGGCGGCTGGGGCTCGAGCCATAACTCCTGGGATTTTCTCGGCTCTATCCCCGAGGGCTCTCACGACGCAACCGGCGGCACAGTAGGGGGCCAGATTGGATATCGTTGGCAATTCGGCAATACCGTGCTCGGACTCGAAGGGCTGGGCAACTGGGCCGATCTCAGCGGCTCAAACGTTAGCATTGCCAACCCGGGCACCACCAATCACACAAACATCGACGGTTTCGGCTTGCTGACCGGCCAGATTGGCTATTCGGCCGGCAACGTACTGCTCTACGCCAAAGCGGGCGCGGCTGTGGTAGGGAGCACTTATCGGATCACTAATTCGGCTGGCTTTCTGGGCGACGCGGATACCACACGTTGGGGAGGTACGGCCGGTGCCGGTCTTGAGATTAGCCTAACACCGAACTGGTCAGCTGGCATCGAGTACGACCACGTGTTCATGCCGGCTAGTGACGTTAGCTTCGCAACAGGACTAGGAAACGACCGCATTCGTCAGGACTTTGATCTCGTCACCGCCCGCCTCAACTACAAGTTTGGCTGGCCACTCGCGAGCAAATAAGGATCTCAGTTTCTCAATCAATGATCGAGGGCCCCGGCGCCTGCCGGGGCTCTTTGTCCAGGGTCATCGTCCTGTATCGCCGTCGGCCTTTCAATAGGTGTTATCAGCTCTCTTGATCCATGAGGGCTGCGTATAATTAGGCTCGCTTCGCCCGGCGATCACGGTCTGGCCTCCGACGAGTCCCTATATCGCCGCCTCAAGCTCGATGTTGGAAGCTTGATATTGCCACGGCGAGCCGTCCGGCATCGGCAACAGTGCGCATGCCAGCCGTATTCAAGCCGCGCTTAGTGAATGGCCTCCTGACCAAACCGCAACAGCGTCGCACCGGCTCGACGATTCTCCCTCGCTCGACGAGGGACTACCAACGCTGAGAGGTTTAATATTCCGCATGGTGGAGTATGTCACGTGCACCAGCCATATTCATGGACAAAGTGAAGGTGCGATCATGAATAACTCTGCCGACCCCTCACGTACTCTTCGAACGTTAGAAACGTTGGAATCCAACGTTCGCCTGTACTCGCGTCTCTTCCCAGCGTGCTTTAGTCATGCGCGCGGGCCCTTTCTGCTAAGCGAGACGGGCGAACGGTTCATCGACTTCTTTTCCGGGGCTGGAGCGCTCAATTACGGCCACAACAATCATCAGCTAAAGGCAGCTATTACAGAATATCTGGGATCTGATGCTGTCGTTCACGGCCTCGATATGGCCACTCCGGCCAAGGTCGACTTTATGGAGACTTTCAACTCAGTTATTCTTCGTGAGCGGGGCTTGGATTATCGATTTCAATTTACTGGACCTACAGGTGCCAATGGCGTTGAGGCGGCATTGAAGCTGGCGCGTAAAGTAACCGGGCGCCACAACATCATTTCATTCACACGTGGTTATCATGGCCTCAGTCTCGGCGCCGCGGCTGCGACCAGCAGTCGCTTTCTTCGCGAAGCCAGTGGAGTCCCCCTGTCCGGCGTCACGATAATGCCCTATGATGGTTATCTTGGAGATGAGATTGATACGGCGGAGCACCTGCGGAACATATTGCTGGACTCTAGCAGCGGCATCGATGCGCCAGCCGCCATTCTCCTTGAAACAGTACAGGGGGAGGGCGGCATCAACGTCGCTCAAAAGGAATGGCTACGATCCGTACAAGCCCTAGCGGCAGAGATTGGAGCCATATTTATCGTCGACGATATTCAGATGGGTTGCGGCCGTACTGGCGATTTCTTCAGCTTTGAGTTCGCCGAGTTGTCACCAGATGTCGTAATATTGTCGAAGTCCTTAAGTGGATATGGTCTGCCGTTATCCATGTTGTTGATCAAAGAGGCAATTGATATATGGGAACCGGGAGAGCACACGGGCACCTTTCGAGGAAATAACCTAGCGCTTGTCTCTGCAACTGCAGCTTTGAATATCTACTGGCGCACTGAGATCTTTTCGCAAAGCATTTATCGACTGGGAACGCTGATGCGTCACCGGCTTAATGCTATTGCGCGCGCGCATGGAGACCACTTCACTGTCCGCGGCCGCGGAATGGCGCTCGGCTTTGATTGCCGAAATACTCACCTCGCTGAGACTGCAGCACGCAAGGCGTACGATAGGGGCCTCATCATTGAACGATGCGGCCCGGCGGACGAGGTCATCAAATTCTTTCCTCCGCTAACGATCGACCCGGAGACGCTGACTAAGGGTTTGGACATCTTTGAAGATAGCTTAGCGGAAGCAGCCCCGCTCTGACATGACATCTGCATCGGGCCTCGCTGCCTCGGCGAGGCCTCACGCCAGACGCTTGATCACCGCGGCAGGCTAGCACCTGTTCCGCATCTCGCTGGTGCTACACTTCGAGTACCACGACCGTCTAACTCTTGTTTCTCCCTGAACATGTTCCAGCTTCAGTCGACTAGCTCCCTGGGGACGGGCCTAGTCGTCGGGCAGGTCGCCTACCCGCATCACACTGCGGCCCAGGTCAACCTGGACTCGGATACGGATACGCTAACCGCCCGCACTCACGGTGAGCCCGGCTACAGAACCAGTAGGCTAACGAAGGCCGTTTGCATGTTGGGCGCGCGGTAATTGGTTGCGCATCACTTGCCTGGCAGGCACCTGGCAGATCGTGCGTTCTGGCGTTGCGTAACTCAACTGCCCAGTAGCGGAATGCACTTATCGAAGGATCGGTCCGCTCGGCGATGGTCATCGTGACAAGCCATCTCAAGACTTCTACAAGGGAGGTGAAGTTGCCGCTGACGACTCATTTCCGCGGTGAGTAGCCGGCTCTCCCGACCTGCAGCGCGGTATATCGCCAATCAGGAGGTGATGGCTAGTGAGGTGCTTCCACCCCACTAGTGCGGAGCTCTGCATGGACCCTCTGAGCACAGTAAGAAGCGGCCTCAAGATCTCGCAATTCGTATGTCTTTGGCTTGGACCCGGTGAGCGCTAAAACAACAATCTTCTGCGCACTCCTCACGGGGTGGATGCCTTCCCGATGCAGAGCGGTAAGCGCGGCCTCCGCGTCATGCGTCAAATACCCCTCGGGGCTTTCATCCTGCTCGAGATCGATCCACATGATACCAAGCCTTCGTAAAACGTCTTCAGCATTACGTTTTTCGAAGACGCTTTGAAATGCAACCCGTGTTGCTGACGGGTTGATGACCACGCAAACCCCGCCTCCTGCGTCAGTCACCAAAGTACCGGCCATCTCATTCGGCAGTAACGATTTGCAGGAGATGGCTATTCTCCGGCCGGCAGCATAGTCGATTGCGCCATGGTGAAGCACTTTCGCCCCGCAGCGTGCTATCCGACTTGCGTTGGCATAGGAGACTGTCGGGAGCAGCCTTGCTTGCCTCACAATCCTCGGATCGGCGGAGTAGATGCCACAGACATCCGAGTAGACTTCGCAAACGCCACTTCCCACCATATCGGCGGCTATTACCGCAGTCAAATCCGAGCTATTGCGGCCGAGCATTGAGACCCGTCCACCTTCATCCAGACCCTGCGCTCCGGCAAGGATTACCACGCGGCCATAATCGAGCGCCTTTAGCAGCGGTTTGTTGTCGACCTCCTCGATGACCGTCCTACCTAGAACCAAGGATGTCTTGATTCCAATCGAATAGCCAAAGAGCGATGATGTCGGCACCGAGTGTCTTTGCAATGCTGCCTCAAGAAGTCCAGCGGAAATCATTTCTCCCGCTGTCAGGACGGTGTCCAAGGCAACGGTGCTGCAGATTTCATTCACAGAGAGCGCTAGAGACTTCAGTACGTCCGTCTGGCCGTGCATCGCGCTAACGACGACCACGACTTGCCGCGCGTCATTTGCAAGCCTATCTACTATATGTCTGGAGACAGCGCGGTACGCCTCCGCATCACGAAAGCTCGATCCCCCAAACTTCATTACTTTGATTGACATGCGCCGTGGCCCAACGTGCGAGATCACTTGCTTTAACTCACCCGGCGCCGCATTAGATCAGACGACGAGCCGCTTCGCGCGCTCGACATCCGGCTGCTTCTTGAGAGCTGCTCCTCGCGCTAGGCTTGTCATCGTCGCAGCAATAGCTGTACCACGAGATAGCTCACGATTAGCGCCGCCCGGCATCTCGCTGGCGGCTTGGGCGTGTTGCGGCAGCACAGGACGATGCACCTAAACAATGGCGCGCTAGTTGCCTGAGACCTCCATCCCGCGTTGTTCGATGTCGCCCATCTTGATTGTTGCGGTTGCCACAAAGGTCGATCGGGCCGCTAGTTCACACACCGCAGCGAGCTCCGTCGTACTGCATCACTACCTGAGATCATCAACAAGGGACATGAGCGGCATCCGGCGTACTGGCTTGGCACACCTCTTGCTGATGCTTCCACTGAACAGATCTCGGGAGGCCTCTTGCTCAGTCCGTTGAATGATGTCCGGCACGCCGCGTTGTTGCTGCCCGGTCTCCGGCACTTGCCGCCCCAGACCTGCGATGGAGCGACGTGTTTCGCCCGGTTCACTCGAACGGGCGACCCACTGCGCCGAGCCAGAATTTGGCCAAATACGGCCTTGCACGGAAGAGCTCGCCTCTGGGAACGCGTTCCCAAGATGGTGCTGCGACCGCAGCGGCAAGCGGAGCGTTGCAAAAAGCGCTCCGGACCCTATGCCACCCTCGGCGGGGACAGCACCAAGCGATTATATGCGCTCTACCTCAGCCCGGGCCCCGCCGGGACACAAAGCCCTCGCTTTTTTTCAGCTGGAGCGACCACCGCCGGTAAGCAGTCCGGTCCTGCGCCTGTTAACAATCGAGGCGCGCCAATCGTGTCAGGCCAAGAACGTATTGTGTGGAAAGGCCGGACGATGACACACGCCTGCGGCGTAGGTCGCCGCGACAACTTCGATGCGAAACCCGGCAAAAACTATGGCCTCTGGCAATCAGAACGCAGATTCTATTTGCCAACTGGACAGTTCATTGTCGTGGCGCCCTCGTCTCGGTTCACCAGAACCAGACTATCAACAGCAGGCCGCATCCTTGGCCTCCCCACAGGCGGCCATCAAACATTCTATGAAGATAGAGCGAGAGGGGACTCTGCGCCTGTAGGGCGGGAGATCGCCTTGCGCTTCCATATCCACAACCGTCTGCGTGCCGAACATCAATTGGTAACTCGCATACAGACGCCGTACATCAGCCGGGGAGAGACCTTACAATGAGCCTGGGATATCAGCAGAATGTTCGGCAATCGCAATCAGCCGTACTATCGCCGCGCCTGGCGAAGGCGATAAAGCTGCTGAAATTGTCTAATCTCGATCTGGCTGATTTCGTGGAGGAGGAGCTCGAGTGCAATCCATTGCTGGAGCGCGACATAGACATGCTGACGCAAGAGGATGCCGGAACAACGACCGACCTCTTCAGCGAAGCCAGCGGTCCGGACGACGCTAGTGATCTTGACAGCGACGCGTTCGACAATAGCCAACAAGACGGCTTGAGCGTAGACCCTGGCACTCGCCCCGAGCTCGACGCGGCGCCCAGCCCGGAGCTTGACGATCTTCATTCCGAGCCATTTGATGAGGACATTCCTCAGAATTCGGACCAAGATCGGCTGGACGTCGGCACAGAGGCGTCCCGCAGCCGATCTTGTCAGGAAGACTATAATCTAGAGGCGTGCGTACCGAAAGAGATCACCCTCCGCGATCATTTGACCGAGCAGCTCGGACTCGCGCTGACGTCGCCCACAAAGCGACTCATCGGACGCTATCTAATCGACCTCGTCGATGACGCCGGATACTTGCCGCAAGACCTAGGAAATGCCGCCAAACGGCTGGGGGCCTCGCAAACAGATGTTGATCTCGTTCTGGCAACATTGCAGACGTTTGACCCTCCTGGCGTCTTCGCTCGTTCTTTGAAA
Organism: Bradyrhizobium sp. CCBAU 53351; assembly: GCF_015291745.1. Classification (NCBI taxonomy): domain Bacteria; kingdom Pseudomonadati; phylum Pseudomonadota; class Alphaproteobacteria; order Hyphomicrobiales; family Nitrobacteraceae; genus Bradyrhizobium; species Bradyrhizobium sp. CCBAU 53351. The sequence continues at coordinate 819,908 of NZ_CP030060.1, read as the reverse complement.
GAATGTTTCGCGATCCAGCTGCGCGAGCGCAACCGCTATGACCCAGCGATGCAGGCACTGGTTGAGAACCTCGCTCTTGTACCTGAGGGGGTTCCTGCCCTGCGCAGCGTTTGCGGAGAGAGCGATGAGGACATCGCCGATATGATTGCGGAACTTCGGTCACTCGACTCGAAGCCGGGACATAAGTTTGGTTCGGTGCGCCTGGAACTTTTGATCCCAGATGTCTTTGTTCGCCGGGGTCATCACCACAATTGGGTAGTCGAGCTGAACAGTGAAGCGTTTCCCAGCATTTCGCTGAATCAGGTTTATTATCGCGATTTCAAGGGCAAAATGCGCAACCGTAATGACAAGGCCTACCTGGCCAATAAGTGGTCTGATGCACGCTGGCTGGTAAGTTCACTTGAGAGACGTGCGAACACAATCTTGAAAGTTGCGAGCGAAATTGTGCGTCAGCAACATGACTTTTTCTCCTACGGCGTAGAGCATCTACGACCCCTCAATCTGAAAGCAGTGGCCGACGCCGCGGGGGTGCATGAGTCCACCGTTTCACGCGTAACGAACAACAAGTACATGGCCTCCAATCGTGGACGGTTCGAGCTCAAATACTTCTTCAAACCATCCATTGCTTCAGCCGTCGGCGAGACGGCTCACTCGGCAGAGGCTGTTCGCCACCGCATTAAGAGGCTCATCGACTCCGAGGCCCAAGCATCAGTGCTCTCAGATGACGCAATCGTCGAGCTATTGCGTTCCTCTGGGATCGATATAGCGCGCCGGACGGTCGCAAAATACCGTGGCAAAATGGGCATCCCTCCGTCCGTGGAGCGACGGCGCCAGAAGCAAGCTGCTCTCGGCTATGTTTCCTCAACGACTCCGCTCAATTCCCCAGACCGTACGGAGGCGGCTTGATCCTATTGAAGGATTTCGTTCACAGCGGCGGAGAAACGCATAGTTGAGCTGTCAGGCAGGACCATCAAGCTTGCTAGGCGCCGGGGATTGCCCCCAACCGCCTAAAGCCCTTAGATTGAAGACGGCCAATTGGGGCGTTAAGTCGCCCCGACGGCCGTTCTGCTAGGCTCAGGGGCAACGGCTGCATCCTTTCGCAGCCCCGATGGCCCCGCGTGAGCGTGATCCTCTCTCAGGCTGCTACGCGATTTTCATAAGCAAGAAATGGGTTGACTGGTTTAAGCAGGGCATCCGAAGCATCGATTGGAGCTCTGCCGCTAAATTGCTTGGTCAACCCTGCACTGATGAACCATAAGATGCCATCGGCGAGCATCCTGTGGGACGCTTGAACACTTCGTCTCACAAGATCGCCGTGTTGATGCCTAGGCCGCTCCTCGACGGGTAGATACCGCGCCTCAAATGCTGAGAAACGAAGAGACGTTCGATCCAATTGACGCAAGCTCCGCTGCCAGCACCCTGCCGGGGCATGGTGTAGCTGACGGTAGGTTACCTGCGATTTTCCGGCAGGCGGGTCGGAAGGCATCAGCCTGCCACGTCGGGCAGACCGACGATGAATTCATCGCTTAATGGCGCGATGCTTTCCGGCGTCATGTAGCGGGCGCCTGGACCGCACATTCGTCGTTCTGCTCGACAGGGTCGCATCGATTAGGTCGGCGATTGCGTCTCCGTTAGGGAAGATGCCGACGACCTCGGATCGCCGCTTGATCTTGCCGTTGAGGCGCTCGATCGGATTGGTAACCGGTATTTGAGTTTCTCGGTGCCGATGTCCCGCTGCGATATTCAAGATAGTGGCGTATGGTGCAACCATCGGGAGAGAGGCACCGGGAGCACCAAGGTGCGGGCAGGCCGATGCATACGATCAGCCACGAGCTCGGGTTAGTAGCTGGCCGCCTCTGCGACCAGCCCGGTTGCGCTGAGAGCGCGCATCCGTAGTTGTCGTGTCGCCCGTAGCTCCCGTCATGTGGTCTGATTTGGCAGGAGGTGCAAGTGCGACGGGTGATTGACATCGACGTCCGAACCTCGGAGAGGTGGTGGTTTGGGAGGATGGCAGCCTCCGACATGCGGGCCGTATTGATATAGACGCGGACTGCGTTGGACGGTTTTGGCAAGACCCTGCTGGCCAGTGATGCGGTGGTGGTCGAAGCGACCGCGAACAGAGTGGCGGTGTCGCCGGTTCTGGCGTCGTTCGTGGCACGCGTGATTGTCGCCAATTCGCATCAGGTGAAGGCGATCGCCCAGGCTCAAGTCGAGACCGACAAGATCGATGCCGGCACACTCGCGTGTCTGCAGGCGCCCGCGGCACCTGCCGCAGATCCGGACGCCTGACGCAGAGACGGAACGCAAGCGTCGGCTAGCGGCGCGGCGCTACCAGGTCGTGCGGCATCGCGCGGCTCAAGAACGAGGTGCAATCGATCCTGCACGCGCACCTGATCCCGAAGTGCTCCAGGCCTGCTCGCGGTCCCCGAGATCGTCCGCGCCACTTGTCGGGCCAAGCGCGCGTCCGCCGGGTTTCAGCAACGGTGCGCTTGATCTAACACCAGGCAGTACGATTATTGTTAGTTTTGCGCCAGCTGCCCATGTTAGATGTCCAACGATGGCAGCATGGGCGCTGCAACTGCTGCCGCGCATACCGTCATGGACCGCCTACATGCGGCAAGAGCCTCTCCCTCATAGCGCCAGGACCTATCTCAGGAGATTGAGCGTCACTCTCAAGCTTCTGGGCAACGGCCCAAATGTTCTGCGGCCGAGGCAATGCTGCGAGCAGGAGCATAGTCTCTCCCACACTCCTACATCACCAGAACCAAAACGGCAGAGCAACCTAGTCGGCAGTTGGTCCCGTTGTCATAAGGCGCGGCACGCTACTTGCTTAACGGCCAATGAGAATAGATGCATTGGTCTCTCGCGAGAACAGGTGCTCGATGACTTTTGTCAGGATACTTCTGCCAACACTTTGGCGCCGAGGCGCTGCAATCGCAAGCGGCGGTGCATCTTATATCCGAAGTAGCGACATGAGCTCTCGCTTGGATTCCATGCGAGCGGCCACAGCTGCCCCCACTAGCGCCGTGTCCGCTTTCACCGCCGTAGATCTCATCCAAACCGACCGGCGCACTTGCTCGACCGCTTTGCGCCGAGCGGTGCGCCTGACGGCGAATGACGGTCACCACCACCTTTCACTCTTCTTCCAACCTGCGTCGCTCGGACATGCGATAATGACGCCTTGCGTTGAGCAACGGCAAGCTGACAGTGCACCAAAGTCCGCAATCTTGTCGCGCCGCGATCGCACTTTTCATGGAGCACAAGCGAGCGCATCAAGTGAGATACGCAATTGTATGGCATACCGACGGCTTTTTACCTTCTTTCGCAATCTTACATTGTTCTACAGCGCCCTTGCGTGCGGCATGAGCTTCGCTGGCTGAGTGCGTACTTTTTGTTAGCTTTTGAAGACGCCGGAGTTCGACACATGGCAACAGGTATCGTGAAATGGTTCAACGCAAGAAAGGGATATGGCTTCATCAGACCGGATGACGGAGGTCCGGACGTATTCGTACACGCCAGCGCGGTCGCAAAAGCCGGAAGAAGCGACTTAGCCGAAGGCATACGAATTTGCTACGAGCTCAGGACCAGTGCGGCAGGCCGAACCTTTGCAGAGGACCTCAGCATCCCCTAGACCCTTTGTCCGCCCTGTGAGGTGACGGGCGGCCCCGCGGCAAGCTCCTATCGAGGGTTGCGCCGGATGGTCCGGCGCCGAACCCCAAGCATGGGGAGCGGGCCTGATGAACCATAGCATTTTCGTAGGGCTGGATGTACACAAGGCAACGATTTCGGTTGCGATGGCCCAAGGAGTGCGCGGCGAGGAAGTTCGCAACTTAGGGATCATCCTAATCGCGCCGACCAATCAACAAGCGGGCAAAGAGCCCAGGTCAAGCTGTGCATCCTCTATCACCCCTTGTCGGCGGCCAGCAAAGCCGGGGTGATCGTCACCACCGCCATTGCACGCGAGATGGTCGGCTGCCTGTGGGCGACGCTCTTCAAGTAAGAACTCGGCCCGGCCGCGTGTGAAGAGCGCTGGTCGAGCGTATCGGTGCCAGGGCGGGAGGCAGGGCGCGGTGGGGACTCCTCGTATGAGCCGGCATTGTCGACGCTCGCTCGCAGATCTCGCCGCAAGTCCAGCACGGGACCTATTTGACGCTGGATCGAACGAAGCCACGTCTTGTGAGCGTGTAACTATGGGGGCTTGATCTAGGCTGTAGCGCGGCAATCTGGGTAGGAAGTGCGCGGCAATCAGGATGGCGAGGCGTGTCGCGGCCTGATGATGATTGCCGCGATGATTGTCGCGCGCAAGAGTTTTGTTGAACTCTGATTGTCGCGCAGCGTCAATCAGCGACGGTTTTGGGTGTCGCGTGCGATGGCGGCCGTCCGGGACCGCGTTTTCGTTCGAGGGCGGTCCGTCTGCGATAGCTCTCGACGTTCATCTCGACGATGGTGGCGTGATGAACGAGGCGATCGATAGCGGCCAGGGTCATGGCGGGGTCCGGGAAGACCCTGTTCCATTCGCCGAATGGCTGATTGGCGGTGATCAGCATCGAGCGGCGCTCGTAGCGTGCACTGATGAGCTCGAACAGCACGCTGGTCTCGGCCTGATCCTTGGTGACGTAAGCGAGATCATCAAGAATCAGGAGATCGAAGCGATCGAGACGATTGATGGCCGCCTCGAGGTTAAGCTCGCGTCGCGCTAGCTGGAGCTTCTGCACGAGATCGGTGGTCCGGGTGAAGAGGACGCGCCATCCGTTCTCGATGAGGGCCAGGCCGATCGCTGCCGCCAAGTGGCTCTTTCCGCCGCCGGGCGGGCCGAACAACAGCAAATTGGCGCCCTTGCCCAGCCAGCTGTCACCGGCGGCGAGCGCCATCACCTGCGCCTTTGAGATCATCGGCACGGCTTCGAAGTCGAAGCTGTCGAAGGTCTTTCCGGTGGGCAAACGTGCTTCGACAAGGTGTCGTTCGGTCCGACGGCGGCCGCGTTCGGCAATCTCGTGCTCGGCGATGGTCGCGAGGAAGCGGCCGGCCGGCCAGCCTTCCTTGTCGGACTGTTCGGCAAATTGCGCCCACAGCACCTTGATGGCAGGCAGACGGAGCTCATTGAGCAGCAGATTGAGGCGCGCGGCATCAACCGTGTTCGTTACGCTCATGCGGCACCTCCGGTCTCGGCGGCACCGATGAGGCATTCGTAGGTCGCAAGCGGCACGAGCTGCACCACGACGTTCGGCAGGTTGGCGGGATCGGGGGCGAAGTAAGCACGTAGCCGGTTGAGGTCGGGCAGTTGGCCGGCCTCGAGATCGGCGGTGAGCTGATCGGCGAGTTCGGCCTCGCAGCCGCGTTCATGAGCGAGCGCGAGGAGATCGACCATGATCCGGCTGGCTTTTTTGTCCGGCAAGCGTTCGCGCAAGCGATCGAAGGTCTTCCGATAGGCATCCCGCGGGAACAGCTGATCTCGGTAGACCAGATTGAGAAGTGCCATCGGCTTGCGCCGCAGGGAATGGATCACGTGCCGATAATCGACGACCTGGTCGTACTTGCCATTGGGATGCGGCCGCCCACGCGGCAAGGTGACGAGATGGGTGCCCCCGACGAACACGTCGAGACGATCGTCGTAAAGGCGCACCCGCAGTCGGTGACCGATCAGGCGCGATGGCACCGTGTAGAACACCTTGCGCAGGGTGAAGCCGCCGGACGAGGTCACGCGGACGATCACCTCTTCGTAGTCGGAGGTGCGCCGATCGGGCAGCTCCTGCAACACCACGCGCTCGCTATCGATCCGCTTGGCGTTGCGGGCATTGCGGCGGCTGACGATCTCGTCGATGAAGCCGCGATAGGTGGCAAGATCGTCGAAGTCGATAGTTCCGCGCAGCAGCAAGGCATCCGCGATTGCTCGCTTGAGATGACCGTGGGGCCCTTCGATCGAACCATTCTCGTGAGCAACGCCTCGATTGTTGCGGGAAGGCCGCATGCCGTAATGGGCACAAAGGGCCTCGTATCGCTGCGTCAGATCGTCCCGTGCATCACGATTGAGATTGCAGAATGCGGCCGACAGACTGTCGGTCCGATGCTCCCGCGGCGCCCCACCGAGCGACCAGAGGGCATTCTGCAGGCCTTCCGCCAGGGCGACGAAGCTCTCGCCGCCAAGCACGACGTGGGCGTGCTCGAACCCGCAATAGGCCAAACGGAAGTGATAGAGACGATGATCCAACGGAGCACCCGCGATCGTAACACCCAACTCGTCCATGTCTGTGAAGTCGGAGAGGCCGAGTTGGCCAGGCTCGTGGGTTTGGCGGAAGATCACCTCCTGCTCCTCGCCGTGGACCGCCCGCCATGCACGGATCCGACGTTCCAGGGTACGACGGATACCGATGCCGAGATCCGGATGACGCCGTAGCATCTCCTCGAACACCGCCACCGGGCGTAAGCCAGGTGCCGCCTTCAGGATCGGGACGATCTCGGTCTCGAACACCTCGCTCAACGGGTCCGGTCGTTGCCGGCCGCGGGGCGCCTTCCTTTGCGATGGAAATCGGGGATCTCTCTCGATCCGATAGGCGGTCGACGCACTGAATGACGCCTTGGCCGCCGCCACTGGCGGGCTATCGGTCTGACGGTACTTCATGTAGAGCCTTCTGTGGTTGCCGCCCGCAATGCAAGAAGTTTCTGACCCTTTGGCGTGTGATCGAGTGCGGTCTTCTGTCAGGCCTTCCTTTACGGCATTTTCAGAAGCCGCTGGCCGGTATGGTGATCCGCGGACCAGGTCCAATTCTCATCTCCGAGCACGTCGGCTCTTTGGCTCTAGCTGGTTTCCTGATCCAGATCTGTTCGATCGTTGCGCCCATTCGGGTCGTCGCCTTCTCACACCCCCTTCGCCAACGTCAGGCTATTTCGTGCTGCATGCAGTCATGCCGTCACTGCCTGCGCTGGGTTCCGATAATCCTCCTTCCGGGTGAGCATGGCCCAAATCGTCCGAGCCATCTTGTTCGCCAAGGCGATCGCCACAAGCATGCGCGGCTTCCTCGCCAGCATCTGCGCCAGCCAGGATCCGCTAGGGATCGACTTGCGCCCGAGCCAGTTCAGCCGCGACATCGCCCCAACGATGAGCAACTGGCGAATGTCCGCCTGTCCTTCCTTCGAAACGCGTCCGAGCCTTTCCTTTCCCCCTGAGGAATGTTGCCGTGGGACCAAGCCGAGCCAAGCCGCGAAGTCTCGGCCACGTCGAAAGGCCGCCATGTCGGGCGCGAAAGCCTCGATCGCGAGTGCGGTCAGCGGGCCGACCCCCGGCATTGTCTGCAGCCGCTGCGCCGTGACCGTCCGCGTCGCCAACTTCTTGAGCTGCTCTGCCTTGGCATCGATCCGCTCCGTCTTGTAGGCGATCTGATCAATGAGACTCCGACATTCCTCGCGGACCAGTTCTGGTAGATCGCTGTTCGGATCTTCGAGGATTGCGTCAATGCGTTTAAGTTGTTCGATTCCTTGCGGGATGATATGGCCGAATTCGTAGAGAACAGAACGCAGCGCATTCACCAGATCGGTGCGCTGATGAACAAGGCGCTTCCGAGCCCGAAAGAGCACTGCCCTGGCCTGCTGTTCTTCCGATTTCGGCTCGACGAAGCGCATCTCGGGGCGCTGTGCCGCGATCACGATTGCTTCGGCATCAGCCGCGTCGTTCTTTTGGCGTTTCACAAAAGGCTTCACATATTGCGGAGCGATCAGTTTCACTTCATGGCCGAGCTTGACCATCTCCCGTGCCCAATAGTGGGCGCTGCCACAGGCTTCCATCACCACCACTGCCGATGGGTGGCCCGCCATGAACTTCCGAAACTGAAGCCGCGACAGTTTCTTTCGAAATTTCAAGTGTCCCGCCATTGACGCCCCGTGGAGCTGAAACACATTCTTGGCTAGATCCACTCCGATCACCGTATCCATCAATTTGCCGTCCTCTTCGCTTCGGGGTTCAAACACTGCGTTCTTGGCACATTACGATGCCGTCTGGGGAGGGCGGCAACCATCCCATCTCATCTGGTGATCTGTGATGTGTCGGCCGGGCAAGCGAGTGATTCCTCTTGGCGGAAGAACCACTTGCATAACCCCGCCGGCCGCGATCACCAGTCGGCGCGGTCCTCCTCGGGATCGCGCCGACGCTGGGCTCGTAACTCCGGTCGGGCTACGCCCTCCCTCCGTCACGAGCCCAGCGAAACTCTCTCACCTTGATTGACGCTGCCTTCCATCCTGATCGTCGCGCGACACTAGGCGCCCGTCGGCGCGATTGACTCGATGTCCGCGAGCGAGTGTGGCCGCCGGTTGTCGCTGAACTGGCAGCAAAGAACGCTGCCTATACCGGGACGCGACTTGCACGAGCGGCTCAGGCGCCACAGTTTGCTCGTTTTGACCGATGGCGGCGACGGTGCGAGGAACGCGATGCTCCAGCTGAAGCGGCAGGCCTGCTGTAGAGTGAGGGCAGCTGTGCTACGTCTGATTATGGGATCAACACCAGAACGCAACTGACGTCCCCGTCTGTCAGACTCGGGACAGTTGTCGCACTAACATGGCGTCGCGACGCTCTCGCAATGGTGCTCAGAATCCCCTAACTCATTTATACGTGTCAGAACTGTCATGCTCCCGCCGATGGCATCGGACTTGCTGATCCTCTCCTTGAGAGGCTTGCCCGGAGCTACTCCGGGGAGGTTTATTTGGCCCTGGAGGGGAATTGTAAATGGCGGAGAAGGCGTGCTCGAGATGCGGTCGATATCAATAAGATCAGGCTACGCGCTGACCAATACGTCCATTATCCAAGATACTGTTCGACCGATCCCACCTTCGGGCGCTCACGACCGCCTAAAACGGTAAAGCATGGAGCGCGCGGTGATCTTGGCACTCTGCGTGGCCGCTCTCGCAGCCGGTGGAGTGCTGCTTTCGTTCGCCAAGCAAGCGCTATACGTCTTGGCATTGGGGTAGGAAAGTAGCGTAGCGATCATGTGGCTGTGGCACTTGATTGGCGGCAGCCAATATTTGGATCAGCAGCACTGGCTGCGCAGGCCGCCAGGCGGGAGCTTTTTGACGACATCTTGGAGCCGACTGTCGAAACGACCGTGATAAGGAGTCGAACGATGAGCAGCTGGAAGTCCCTATTGAGCTGTACGGTGGTGGGAGTCCTGATGGTTGTCCAGTTGGAGCTGGCGACGGCAGCGCCGATGCCGAGGAGTGTCGGAGTCGTGCAGGCCTTTCCTGGAGGCACGACCACGATGTCCCCTGTCTCTCACTGCAACTGCGAACGGAGGATCTCCAGTCTTGCAAGAGCCGAACTCTTCCGTGGCGCAAGTACGAGCGGCGGCTGTTATGGCCCTTATTGCGTATATGCGGAGCCGCCTTATGGATACCCTCCGGTCAGTTATGGCTGCAGTCCGTACCATACCGGCCCGCGGTCGTACCCGTTCCGCGCATATCCCTGCCACGGTTATAGGCACGGTTGTTACGGACGCCACTGTTGTTATCGCCAGTACGACTGCCCGGATTTGTGACCGACCGGCGAGACGAAACTGTCGGCTACTGGTGAAGCGGATCTATAGCAAGGAGCAATATAAATGACCCCGATGTATGGTCCGGCCGTGCGTTGCAAGTGGTTTCGCCGAGCTGGCGGTGAGCGGTCTTGCATCAATGTATCCGGCCTTTGATTGGAGCATTTGCTCCGGCCACCATGGATATCAGCGCGCGTGCGTTCTCGTTAGCGGACAGGCCTCGATTGGACCATTCGGGTCACCAGTGTTCGCATGCGCCGGGAAGACCGAACCTCCATCTCGTCTCATCCTCTCGCAGACCTCGGCTGGAAATTATTGATAGGGGCTTACGTCATCGCTTGCTCCTCATTTTGCTCAGTTCCTTTGTTCGAGCCAAGGGCCGTTCCTTCGTCCCGGCCCGCAGAACGTCGATCGCGTCGCGCGCAGGGGCGGTCAAGGCCAGCCGTCGCGCTTGGCTTGCGGCTGGCTCCGGCGTTGCCAGGCTGCGCCTTGACCGCGCCCAGCACGGCGCGAGGATCAAGCGGGTCGGACGCCTGCATCGTCAGTCCTCGTCAGCTCGAAGGCGCGTCCTTTGGCCAGCACCGCCCAGGCGATGCGGGCAAGCTTGTTGGCGAGCGCGATCGCGAGCACGTTGTGGTGCAACCGCCTTTTGGCGGCTTCGATCCAGGACTTGAGCCCATAACTTTCCCAGTTCTTTATCCTGACCAGCACAACGCACGCCGCCTGCACGAACAGAACGCGCAGGTAGCGATTGCCGCGCCTCGAGATTTTGCCGAGGATCGTGCGGTCTCCCGTCGAGATCTGCTTGGGCAAGCCAAGCGCCGAAGTCGCGGCCTTTGGAGAATACGTCTCCGGTGCCGATCGCGGCCACCATGGCGCTCGAAATGATCGGCCCGATGCCAGGCACCGTCATTAGGCGCGAGCATGCCTGATCTTGACGGGCCAATGCTTCAATCTCGCCGGAGAGGCCATCGATGCGCTGATCCAGCCGGTGCCAGTCGCCTGCCAGCTCCTCGATGACACGCAACATGCGTGGCGACAGGGCATCGGCGCGCGTCGCAAGGATGGTGGGCAGTTCGGTGCGCAAGAAGCCGATACCTTGGCGCACGGCGATCCCGCGCTCCAACATGAAGGCGCGAATCTGGTTGATGATGCCGGTGCGTTGCGATACCAGCCGCTCGCGCACCCGGTGCAGCGCCTGCAGATCCAGTTGCTCCGCGGTCTTGGTCGCCACGAACTTCATCGTCGGGCGCTGCACGGCTTCGGCAATCGCTTCGGCGTCATTGAAGTCGTTCTCCTGTCCCCTGCTATAGGGGCGGACATATTTGGCCGGCATCAACCTCGCATCGTGACCAAGCGATGCGAGTTTGCGGCTCAGGTGATGTGCGCCGACGCAGGCTTCCATACCGATCAGGCAACGCGGCAGATTTGCGAGCCGCGCCTCCACTTGCCCACGCGGTCACTTTTGACGCAGAACGATGGCGCCGCGCGCATCGTGGCCGACGACGTTGAACGAGTTCTTGCCGATATCGATGCCGATCACGGCGATCGCGGTATTGGGTGTCTGAGACATGGTGTGCTCCTTGTCTTTGCCGCCCCTTACCAGCTTCGCTTGCTGGCGGGGGCAGGAGGCCCATTAGCGGAGCTCGGAAGAGGAGGCGAACATGCCGTCGATATCGGGAGAATCAGGCTCCGCGATGACCAATATGTCCGTGAGTTTATTCGAACCTGATAACGACGTTCCAGGCGGCAAGCAATTGTAAAAGAGAACGCATGGAACACGTGGCGTCTAGGCACTCCGGGGCGTCGCTCTGTCGAGGAATGTCTTGGCCATCTCGCTGTCAGTCATGCAGGTATACGTCGGCATTCATCTCCAGTGCCGGATCGAGGTCTGCATCCAGGTGCATCTCCGGCGCCGACATGCTCCGGCAACACTATCCATGCCTGTTGCGAGTGACTGTCGAGTTACGAAGAACTCATGACCGCACATGGACGCATGGAGCACGCAGAGCATGCTTTGCTGATCGCCGTGCTGGCGCTATTCCGGTATCCTGGGCGATCTCGGACAAGCTCGGTAAGAGTGCACAAACCGAAGCGATCAGCAAACCTGTGGACGCCGTCATCGACTGGGCCTTGTTCATGGCCAAGACCAGCCGCCGCACAATGGTGGAGATGGTAGCTGAGCTGGAATCTCCTGCGGCGTCTATGTCACGCGTTCGCCGAGCTTCGACAAGCCAGGCCGATCGCCAGGACGGGCACTACGTTGGGGCCGGCAGCAATCACGCCCTCCCGCTCGATGCCGTCGGGAGCGCTGACCTAAGCGATGTGAGGTTGATACTTTGTGCCTCCGTTATGAAAAGGCTTGAATCGCACCTAGCGTCACATTGTACGATCCTGGAATGAAGTCGAGACCTCTGGTGAACCAACGCCGGCTACTCCTTAGCACCTGGGATGGCATACTTGGCTGTGGAGTTCTCGTATCTGTTCTAGTGGAAACCGGATGAAACGCGCGCTTTTGACTACGGCCGCACTGCTTTTGTTGGTAGGCACTGCTTCAGCCCGCACGCAAGAGGGCCCACCGGAAGGCGCGCAGGAGCCCCCCGCCCGGGAGACTCCCTGGGACCCTGATGACCCGGGTGCGGCGTGCCGCCGGGTGCCGGTTCCTTGTTCTGAGGAAGAGAGAATTAAACATCCAGGCCGGCTGATTTGCGGCCATCAACGGCGCGGCAACTGCCGCACCTGACAAAGAGAGCCCGCCGACGACCGTGCAACTTGATCGATCGGCCGCTATTTGGACTTGTGTTAGTTACCGCCGTCCACATCGAGCCTCGACGTCAGCACACCGAGGCCTACTCACCGCGCCGCAACCTAATCTCGGCAGAGGCTACACTTATCGATGCGGAGATTCCGTTCCGGACAGCAGGGACCATAAGAGCCCGTCGATGGGGATAGTGCTCTAGGGTTGGGTGATGGCTCCGCGACAGCTGCAATGTCGCGGTCGATCTCTTGCGCAAGCGAGGCCAGTTCGCTCCTCGCAGTATCCACGATCCATTGATCGAGACCGAAAGCATCTTTGCCCCCATAACAAAGCCGTGAGCCGTCGAGCGAGCTCGCCGGCGGTGACGAACTTGCATTCCAGATGACTACTGTCCTGACTCACAAGTTCGCAATCGTAAAATCGCATTGGATTCGCTTGGTTGTGCCAGAGCTGGGTGCTGGAATAGCGACGAAGGATTTGATGTCGGTCCAGCTACTTGCGCCCCTGATATTGAGCGATGATGAGCGTGCCGCACTGACGTCACTGACGAAGCGGCGGAACACGGCGCAGGCGCTGGCTCTGAAAGCCCGGATTGTGTTGACCTGCGCGGAGGGAGGACAGAACAAGAAAGTGGCGGCCAAGCTGCGCCTGGAGCGGCGGGACGGTAGGCAAGTCGCGCCACCGTTTTTGTAGAGCAGCGCGTGGCCGGGCTTCACGACGAGCCGCGTTCCGGGGCTCCGCGCACGGTTGATGATGTCCGAATCGAAGTCGTGACCGTGCGAACGCTGGAGAACTGCCCCGCCACGCATTGGAGCTCCCGCAGCATGGCAAAGGCGAGCGGTCTGTTGGTGTCGACGGTTCAACGCATCTGGCGGGCCTTCGGGCCAGCCGCATCGGATGGAGACGTTCAAGCTCTCGACAGACCCGTACCTACTGGCCAAGGTCCGCGACGTCGTCGGCTTTACGTCTCGCCGCCGCAGCACGCCATCGTCCCGTGTGTGAGCGACAAATCCCAAATCCAGGCTCTGGATCGCAGCCAGCCGATGTGGCCGATGCGACCTGGCCAGCCGGCCCGAAGGAGCCATGACTACAAAAGGCATGGCACCACCTCGCTGGTCGCGCCCTCGATATTGCGACCGGACGGGTCATCGGCAAGTGCTACCGACTTCACCGCGCCGCCGAATTTTGCAAGCTCCTCGACGAGACCCAGCCCGCGCCGGCTCGACGTCCATCTCGTCATGGACAACTACGCCACGCACACGACCCCGCTGATCCGGCGATGGCTAGTTAAAAGGCCGCGTTGGCATGTGCACCTGACCCCGACCAGCTCGTCATGGCTCAATCAGGAGCGCTTCTTCGAGCTCCTGACCGACAAGAACATCAGGCGCAGCGTCTATCGGAGCATTGCCGCCGTCAGGGCCGACATCGCTTCATTCATCGAACGGCACAACGCCGATCCAAAACCATTTCCATGGACCAATTCAATCGAGCGCTTCTGCCGATCCAATGCTCTGGTTCAGGACACTAGACTTGCAGCAGCACCCAGTGTGGGGCTCTGCGCATTTGGCCATAACGTTAATCATGGGCATGTACTCGAAGAGCGACCAAACACAGTTCGGCCCGCCGAACGGAATCGAGGCAAGAATGTGTCGACCCACGATCACGAGGATAAGTCTGGCCAGACCGCCCAACTGCTCGCAACGGCCAGGCCACTGAATGCCGAAGTGATACTTCATTGAAAACAAGAACGCCGCGGCATTGCTTGGTCGATTTCGGACAAGTCTGTCGAATTAGCCACACATCGGTGTCGCAACGGGTGAATACATAAGCCTTCCCTTCACCAGCCACGTGACTGCCGCCGGTCAGGATCGCGGTCGCTATACGGACCTCGTTTGCGATGGCACAACTATTGCTACCCCTTTACTCTGACACTCCATCTAACAATCGAGGAAGTACATGAAAGAGGCCTTCTCCGTAAACGAGAACAAGGACGAGTGCGTGGACGAGTGCGTCGACGAGTGCGTGGACCAGTACATGGATCACGAATTCCATCTTAATGCTGCGCTGTGGGCGCGGAGCGGCACGACCTTCCTCCCAGTCTCTGACGCTTCCTTGGAATTGCCAGCAGGTGCTTATCGCTGCCGCGAAAATAGTTGCACCGTTTTTTTCGAAAAGGTGCCGACTGTAACTGACACGCTCTTGAACTTGCCGGACACCGCCGCGGAGAGGCTTTTGGTCGAGTTCGACAAGTTCTGGGCTCTGCGCGAGAAGTACGTCGAGTACGGCTTCACGCACAAGCGCGGCATGCTCCTGTGGGGCCCTCCCGGTAGTGGCAAGACCTGCGCAATCGGACAAATGACACAGGTCGTTGTCCGAGATCATAATGGCGTAGTTGTCTTTATCGATCGCCCGCAACTGGCTAGCGCGTGTGTCGGTCTGCTGCGTCGCATTGAGCCCGAGCGGCCCGTGGTCATGGTTATGGAGGATCTGGACGAGCTCGTGGAAAGATGGGGCGCTGAGCACTTTCTTGCGTTGCTCGATGGCAACGCGCAAACTGCGAACGTGCTGCACGTTGCGACCACCAACCACCCTGACCGTCTGGACAGGCGCTTTGTCGATCGCCCTTCTCGCTTTGACACCATCATGGAAGTTGGTATGTCGTCCGCCCAGACCCGCCGCGCCTACTTCAAAGCCAAGGAGCCATCGCTTGACGATGCTACGCTCGACCGCTGGGTCGAGCAAACCAAACGCTACAATATAGCACATCTGCGAGAAGTCATCATTGGCATTAAGCTCTATGGCCAGAATGAGCGATCAGTGTTCGAAAGGTTGAATAGCATGCGTCAGAATCGCTTCGACTGCGAGAGCGAGGACAAAGAATGATGTCTTACTCCTAAGCTATGGCGACGCTGATCCTGTTTTAGGACCCGAATAGCTCGGCCGGAAGGTGGTGGCTCGGCACGCGTCATCCGGGTGTCAACTCGGGGGACGGACAATGGAGCCCTGCCGCCTGAGGCAAACGTACGCTACGCTCCATTGATCCTGACGAACCTCTGGCGGGGGTACGGTCACCCTGCGGCACGTTTCGTCGGGCCTTCCGCTGGCGCTACCGAAGCACGGACGCGTCGATCAAAACAGCGGTCTTCGAGCTTTGAATACCCGGGAAGGAGTACGTAGCTTGATCGTTCCCGTCATTAGTGTGACCGTCGCACTTCAAACATGATGCGGAGCCGAACCATGGCGGATGAGCAGCGAGCTTCTGTCCAAACTGCACGCAGGATACTCTATTTTACAAGGTCCTACTAACCCTTCAGCGTCGCCTTAACTCTTCGCGAAACGAGCAGGCGAACGCGCTGCTGCTTGCATCGGCCGTCAGCACAGCACGAACTGACGACGTCGCAAATGCCTAGTAACGAAAGGAGCCGGTCATTGCGCAACCCCGGCCAGCTCCACGGCCGGCCTTCTCCTCCGTTCCCCCCGGGGGCGAATTTGCACGGGGCAACCACCGCACGTTCGGGAGCCTCCACATACGCTCTCACCCTGACCGTCGCGCTAGGTCGTTCTCGATCCGATCATGAGAGACCGTGAGATATCGTATGGAAGAGTTCACTCCTGCGCGCCTTTTGCTTCGTGGTCTCAATCCAGGAGTGTATAACGATGCCTGCCCTGCGGGCCAGCCGAGAGGCCTCAATCAAAACCACGGCGCCAACTCGCCCTTCGCAAATGCGGCGAGCAGCTTCTCGAACCCGCGACGCGCGGTGCCACCACCAAAGCGACCGAGATCATGGTCGATCACGCTCACCTCGCTCCAGCCAAGCTGCCGCGCACCGTCACCTAAGCCTTACTGCCGGCGCGGTCCACTCGGTTGTTGATAACCTGGTCGTCCGCCGACTGACGAACGTGCACGATGGCCCGGCGAGGAGCGTGCTCAGGCGTGTTCTTGCTCACCGCTGTCCTCCTCATGTCGTTTGCGTCGGTCACCCCGTCGGTGAGCGATTCGGTAGGAAGCTCCTTCAACAGCTCCAGCGTTGCTGGCAAGTTTCAATCGGAATGCTGCTGCATCTTGGAGGGCTCTCGAACCGATCTCCCTGTGAGGTGACGCGCTCGCCACGACGACGTCCCCACAAATGGGACGAATAACCCTAAGAGGAGGATAAAACCGCGTCGACAAGAGCGCGCACCTCCAGCGACCGTCCACCGCAAGCCGCGGAGCAGGGATCAATCGGAAGGACGCGGTGGTGCACCGTCCATGCCGGCAGGAGCGTTAACATCCCATCAGGTTGCCTGATAACTAAATCGGTCTCACCCTCAAGCCGCTTGCAAGGTGACAACGACGACTAACGCTGCGCATTGCGGATGGAACGGGGAGGATCTCAATCGGGCTCCTAGACATCGGCCAACGCTGGTTGCCCCGGGGACTGGCAAGACTAACCTCGCGATCGCAATTGCCCGCAGCTGTGTCCGCGCTGGCGCCCGTGGCCGCTTCTACAAGGACGTCCACCTCCTCAACAGGCTAGGAGCCGAGGTCCGCGATGGCCGCCAAAGACGGCTCGCCGATCACCTGACCCGGTTGGACTTCGTTGTTCTCGACGAGCTCGGCAATCTGCCATTCGCCCAATCCGGTAATCAGCTCCCTGTTCCACCTCATCGGTCGCCTACGAGCGCACTCGTGCTGGTGACCACCAATCTGGTAGTCGGGAATGGCCGAGCGTCCTTGCGGACACACCAAGATGACCACCGCGCCGCTCGACCACCTGAACCTTCATTAGGATATTATCGAAAGCGGAATCGACAGTTGGCGCTTCAACAGTCGGGAAGAAGATCACGCCCGAACGCGCGCTCCCCGCGTCTCCGCAACCCCGAAATTGTGAACGTTAATCGACATTCCGACATTCCGAACTTGACGGCCACTTCTCGCCTTAGGGGGAAAACCATCGCATTCGCGTTCAAGACGCACCGCCCACCGAATCTCCCTTATTCGGCAATAGTCAGGAAGCGGACGCCGGAAGCGTACGACTCGCCCACGCTCAGCCTTTAGGGACCAGGGCCGAGAGTTAAACCCGCCGAAGATGTTCGGCGACCGCTTCATGATCAACGATGTGCGACTTCGCCCGAGCGCCTCAACTGGAAACAGCTTTCACTTGAAACTGCGCAGTAAGATGAGCGCGTCGGCAGGATTTGGCCGCCAAGATTAACTGCACTGAACATCAAGGAGCCTCCGTCAACGCACGCGTGCATCGCAATTGCAAGAGTTCCGATTAGGACGTAACGTGTACCGCGAGTGCAGGCGATTATCTCAGACTCACCAATTCCGTTGAGGTGCTTTCCGCAAAGAGTGGTCGCTTTCATTTCCTTGTGTCGTCAAGTCCTTCGAGCGCTGCAATGAGGCAGTTGATCAATGTCATTGTGGTAAATGGTTTAGCGAGAAGGCAAATACCGCCAGCTTCGATTGCGCGGGCGCGAACTGATCTCTCTGCATTGGCCGTAATGAAGATAAACGGCGTTTGACGACCGTCGTTTCGCATTTGCCGTAGCAGCTCAAGCCCGTTCATGAAAGGCATCTGGATGTCGGCGATTACACACGACGTGGCAGCCAGCACCTCCGAGCGTAGAAACTCTGGGGCGGATGCAAACACTTGAACGTCGTAGCCGCGAGAGGACAGAAGGTTGTTCGTGGCGGCACGAACGGACGGATCATCGTCAATGATCGAGATGAGATGAGGCATTATAAGCGGAAAGCCTTTAGCTGCAGCGCTATCCAACCGAGAGCCGCCGCTCGTACTCAGGTTTGCACGTTTCCATTTGAGCGGGACAGGCCCAGCAACTCAATCATTCTTATGAGATCGGCGAGCGACTTAGCGCCGACTTTGCGCATGGCTTGGCCACGGTGGACTTTGACGGTGATCTCGGCGAGGCCGAGCTCACCCGCTACTTGCTTGTTCAAGAGCCCTGACGCAACCAGCGTCAGAATATCACGCTCTCGCTGCGTCAGACCTTCAAAGCGTGAGCGCACGCCGGCTCGCATCTTCTCAAGCTCTCGCCTTTGTCGATCTCTTTCGATTGCAATCTGGACTGCGCGAAGCAAATCCCGATCGCGGAAAGGCTTTGTCAGGAAATCAACCGCCCCCCCTTTCATTGCCTGTACCGTCATTGGAACATCCGCATGACCCGTTATGAAAACAATTGGCGTATGCATATTCGCGCTAGCGAGACCGGATTGCAGCTCGAGACCGCTCAATCCAGGCAACCGAACATCGAGCACAAGGCAGCTCGGCCCCTCGGGGCGGTCCGCTTTTAATATCTCCGCGGCGGAGGCAAAGTCCTTCACTTTCAAACCCGCCGATTGGAAAAGGTTCGTAAGAGCCTTCCGTATCGAGGCATCGTCGTCGACAATCAGCACCACTGCTTCGTTGTGATCCGGCACCAATTGCGATGCTTGCAAGCGCTCGTTCACGTGCCATCCTTTCAAACAGAACCATGGCAAATCCAAAAAACCTAGATTCTCGGCCTTATAACGGCTCTGCTTGGTCCGGGATGAGGGCCGATTACTGCTCTCGCCCAAAACCTACGGACTTCCGATTATAGGCCCGCTCCGGTATACACAAGTATGACCCGGGCCCTCACTGCTTTCTTCTCGAGCTACCCCTCCGAATTCGGCAATTCAACCTGACGTAGAGAACAAAGCCGCAAACGAGCGCGACCAGCCCAGACTTCCCGCTCAGGACTTCGCCTGCCCGAAGATCACCGTGCTCCGATATTCCTGGCACACCTCGATCGACAGTACCACGTTCCAACATACCAGCAAAATCAACAACCTGAATCCTTGCCGCATGAGGTGGCAAGGTACCTTGCAGCCGCCACTTGGGTTGTACAGGTCGAGGCAACTTGTTTCAGCTGAAACGGCCTGATTGAGGCAGATAGGGCAAGCCGGCGCTCCTGCGACTACCCGCTGAGAGGCGAGCATTTACACCATCTTTGCTTGCATTGCGCATACGTCACACCTTTTGGCGTTGGATTCCGACGCGGTACTCGCAACTGGCTTACCTCCTTAATCTCGGAGTGACGAGAGTGGGGTCGTGTCCCAGGGAGTGGTGTAGCTCATTAGCAAAGCCGCTCGCGACGCGCGCTCCCCCATAGCGCTGTAGCGAGCGAGCGGCTTTGCGAGTGGTCACCGATGATTCGTCGGTAAGGTTTGGATTGCGACAGCCAACCTGACTCGAGGAACCACCGATGACCGACGACATGATGAACCTGCGCACGCTCGTAGAGAAGATCCCCGATGCTGATCTGTTGCGCGAGATGATCGGCTTTGCTGCCCACCGGCTGATGGAGCTGGAGGTCGAGGGCCTGACCGGAGCCGCGTACGGCGAGAAGAGCCAAGAGCGGCAGGTCCAGCGTAACGGCTACCGCGATCGGAGCTGGGAGACCCGCGCCGGCACCGTCGAGCTGCGCATTCCCAAGCTGCGCAAAGGCTCCTACTTCCCCGGCTTCCTGGAGCCGCGGCGGATGGCCGAGAAGGCGCTCACCGCGGTGGTGCAGGAGGCCTATGTCCACGGCGTCTCGACTCGCTCGGTCGACGACCAGATGCAGGCGAAGGGCATGAGCGGCATCTCCAAGAGCCAGGTGTCGCGGCTGTGCGGTGAGATCGACGACAAGGTGAAGGCCTTCCTCAACCGCCCGATCGAGGGCAATTGGCCCTATCTGTGGATCGACGCCACCTATGTGAAGGTGCGCCAGAACGGGCGCATCATCTCGGTCGCGGTGATCATCGCGGTCGGCGTCAACAGCGACGGAAGGCGCGAGGTGCTCGGCATGGACATCGGCCCGTCCGAGGCCGAGACGTTCTGGACCGCGTTCCTGCACAAGCTGGCGCGGCGGGGATTGCGCGGCGTCAAGCTGGTGGTCTCCGACGCCCACGAGGGGATCAAGGCGACCGTGGCCAAGGTGCTCAACGCCTCCTGGCAGCGCTGCCGCGTGGGGTCGTTGAAGAAGTGGCCCATAGATTCGCGCGATGCAGCGACCGGCCTATCATGGCCCTCGCGTCAAAGCCCGCGCTACGGCGCGATCTGAAGCCGCAAACGCATTTTGAGGGACAATCCAAGACAGAATAAGCGCAAGGAGAGCGGTTGCCAGCCGCTTGAGGTTGATGGCGGCGGCCGTCAGGTAGGCCTGGATCTTCATATTCGGTAGACCGCGCCGTACGGCGCGCGCCAGCCCATGCCAAGTTTTGGCTTCGCCGTGGAATCCCTCTGAGCGCCAGCGATGGCGTTGATAGAGATGTCGATCCTGCTTACTCCATCGCTCGCGACGGCGGCGGGCGCGCAGCAGTGCCGGATAATGGTCACCGACAACGACCGCTTTGTTAACCCGCCCTTTGGATAGGCAATCCCGCTTGAGCGGACACCGGGTGCAATCCTTCGCCTTCGCGTAAAAGAAACGGCCGTGCTTGATGGGCCGCGCGGGGCGCAAGATACGTCCTCGCGGGCACTTCAAGATGTCGTTCTTGGCATCGTACCGGAAGCGTCTGAGCGGTACGCGACTCTTGATTGGTTCGGCTTTAGCTGGGATGAGGGCATCAATGCCGCGCCGCTCGAGCGCGCCGTAGACTTTAGCGTAGGCATAGCCCGCATCGGCGGTGACGACCTTGATGTCGATGCCCGTAATCGCTTCGATCTCATCGACTTGCGGCTCGATCATCTCTCCTTCGTTCGTTTGTTCAGTCGTGACCGCGACATCCAGAATGACACCGACCTTGTCATCGACGGCAGTGTGCTGCTTGTAAGCGGGTTCCAGCCGCCGGTTTCGGGCATTCGTAGCCATTGTCGCATCGGGATCAGTCGTGCAGACCTTTTTGTACTTCCCGCTTTGCCGGCCCTTTCTCTCATCCTCGCTTTCATCTTCGCTTTGATTTTCGCTCAGCACATCCACCGCATGCTGCTCGGTGAGGCTATCCCAACTCACGTTGGCGCGGATTAGCGACGCATCGATGTGAACCACTTCGGCTGTTGCGATCTTGGCCTTCAGACAGGCCTGGACCGTGCGTTTAAAGATCCTACGGAATCGCTCTTCGCCCCAGCGCTGGCGGATGCGCGTCAGGCTGGAATGGTGCGGTAGCCGCTCATGCAGGCCATAACCAGCAAACCAGCGAATGGCGATGTTAACCTGAGCCTCTCGGATCAGCTTGCGATCGTGTACGATGCCGGTGAGCAGACCCGCGAGCATCAGGCGGACCGCGGCCTCCGGATCGACGCCCGGCCGACCGTCGTTCGCGCTATAGCGGTCGGAGACCTCTTCCCTTAGCCAAGATAGGTCGAGCACACGATCGACCCGTGCCAGCACGTGCTCATCTGGGACGAGCTGTCTGAGCGAGCCAGTGATGAAGAGCTCCAACTGATCCCGCTCCTTGCGCCCCAGCATCTCGTTTGCTCCGCCAATCGCGAATCGCCGACGAGAACGGAATCAGCCAATTGCAGCTTTTTCAACGACCCCCGCGTGCACTTCATGCGCAACGCGCTGGCGCATGCCGGCAAGAGCGGCCGGCGCGTCGTCTCCTCCTTCATCGCCACCGCCTTTGCCCAGGACCATGCCGAGGAGGCGCGGGCGCAATGGCGGCGCATCACCGACCAGCTCCGCCCCAAGCTCCCGAAGCTCGCCGCCTTCCTCGACGAGGCCGAAACCGACGTGCTCGCCTACATGAGCTTCCCAGCCGCGCATCGCGCCAAGCTGCACTCGACGGATGAGATGGACAAGCGATTTCTTCAGACCGAGACGACGACTGCGAAAATCGCTGTAAGTCCATTCTTTTGTTCGGTCGCGCGGGTCATTCTTCCGTCCCGGCCACCGATCACGCAGCCGCCGCGCGCAGGGGCGGTCAAGGCTGGCCGCATTTGCGGCTACCGCAAGGCTTGGCCATGATCCGCCCGAGCACGGCGGCTGCGTGGAACGGGACTGGCCCGGCTGGAAGTTGCCGTCAGCTGCGATTATGATTGTTGGGCGCGGGCGACCTCGTGGCGAAGCGTGACGCGTCGGCTGCAAGCGTCACCGGACTGCCCTATTTTGTCTTGCCGAACTGAGGCGCCCGCGCGCCGGTTTTTGGCCGCCGCGCTTTCCATTGCGACATGAACCGTTCGTAGCTTCGCTCCGCCTGGGCGGCAATCGACATCTCGCCATCGCGCAGCGCCTTGATGTTGCAGGTATAGGCTGGTCCACGCCGGTTGCCTTTCTGTTGCGGATGTCCGGCTTGAAGTTGCATCGCGCGGGTCTTATTGGCGACCATCGCTGGGCGGGCCCACAGGTAATCTTCGCCCCTTGTCAACAAATGCCAGCAGAGCACAGTGAGCTTCCGAGCCACGGCGACCGCGGCGATCTGGTGGCCACGCCGCGCACGGATGCGCACGAAAAACGCATGCAGTGGACCGGGCGCCTTGGCCGCTGCCCAGGCCGCCTCAACCAGTATGGCGCATGCGTGACTGCGGCCGATCTTGCTGATTCGACCGTGATGGGCGGCTCCCAGTCCCGACTGCCGCACCCTCGGGTTCAGCCCGAAATAGCTCACCAGCTTCTGCGGGCTGCTGAACCGGCTGATGTCGCCGATCGCCGCCACGATCCCGGTAGCGACTGTCACATTCACGCTGGTGATCGTCATCACTCTGTTGACCGCGGAATCGTCGATGGCGTCCTGCGCGATCTCGCGGTCGAGCAGGGCCAAGTCCTCCGCCAGCCGGTCGAGCTCACGAACGTGCCGATCGATCGCCGCGCGCTCATCGTCCGGAAACTGTTGAGCGGCCAGCCACGCCCGGCCGCGGGCATTGAAAAGATCGGCATGCGAGCACTTTGGGATCAGGTGCGCATTCAGGATCGAATGCACTTCGTTCTTGAGCCGCGTGCGATGCCGCACGACCTGGTAGCGCCGCGCCACCAGCCTGCGCTTGCGTTCGGTCTCCGCATCAGGCGTCCAGATCTGCGGCAGGGAGCCCGCCGCCTGCAGGCTGGCGAGTGTACCGGCGTCGATCTTGTCAGTCTTGACGTGCGCCTGAGCGATCGCCTTCACCTGCAACGGATTGGCGATAGTCACCCGCGCCACGAATGGCGTCAGCACCCGCGACACCGCCATGCTATTTCCAGTCGCCTCGATCACCACTTCGTCGGTCGACCGCAGACTCTTGCCCATCCTTCAAGGGCGGCCCGGGTCATGTCGACCCGGCCCGCATGTCGAAGGATGCCGTCTTTCCAGATTACCACCTCGCCGAAGGTTCGGTGAACATCGATACCAATCACGCGTCGCATCTGCGCGTCCTCCCTTCCGTTGATTATTGCGGGAGCGGCGGGCGACACGACAACTACGGACTCGCGCTCACGGCGCAACCGGGCAAGTCGCAGAGGCGGCCAGCTACTAACACGAGCTCTCGGCTCATCGTGTGTATCGGCCTGCCCGCACCTTCGTGCTCCCGGTGCCTCTGTCCCGATGGTCGCACCATACGCCACGATGTCGAACACCGCAGCGGAACGTTGGCACCGAGAACTCTCATACCGGTTACCAATCCGCTCGAACGGGTCAATGGCGAGATCAAGCGCCGCACCGAAGTGGTCGGCATCTTCCCCAATGAAGACGCCATCGACGCCTCGTCGGTGCGATCCTGCTCGACCAGAACGACGAGTGGGCGGTCCAGCGCGGCCGCTACATGACACTGGAAACCATCGCCCCGTTGGGCGATGATCCCGCCGTCAGCTTCCCGGCAATCGCCAGCGACCGATCCGGCCCATGCCGGCGAACGCGGTGACCCGCACTCAGCTACACCACGCCACGGAACACGATCTCGAATTGGTCGCAAATCATAAGAGTTTGTCGCTGATCTCGTAGCTGCAGAACTCCAAGGCCGGCCCCAATTAGACTCGAGCCAGGCTGAGTGTCAGCGCTTTTGGGTTGAGGCGCAAGGGAGAGCATCAATTTTGCCCCACGCATCGTCGCGCGGCTCTGGGCTCTTACATCATCACGCGCCCAATCGAGACCGTAACTCCACGTCCCACTGATTGGGCCGCACGAACGAGTACGGTCCATCAGGAACTTGCTGCGAGGTCCTCGAAGCAGCACAGTTCTTCGAGTAACAGAACGTAACAGCTACTCGTTGCACTACAAGCTTCTACTCTGTTGAAGCGAACCAGCGGACACTTCGCTTCTGATCGAGGCAATCAAAGGCAGCCGCGAGGATGAGCGACGGCATGCCACAATACCCATGCTCCTACCTAACACAACGGCAGACAGCGCTTCGAGATCGCCGAGAGAACAAGTCGATTCGGCTCCATCAACGAGCCCTCGTTTGAGACCCGACAAGCGGTCCTTTGGCACCCCTGCAAAGCGAGCTCGCGAACCAGCCCCTTGCGCGCGGATTAACGGCTCGATCATCCACCGCTAAACGCGCCATCTTCTCGCAGATCACAAGACGTTCGGCGTCACGGAGCATGGAGCGAACTGCGACCATGCAGCAAGGACACAGCGCTTTGCACGGCACGTGCCGCGAATCACAAATAGGTTGGCCTAAGGCCCACTCTCATCTGTTATCGTCTACGATCGTCGGGGCGGTCCGGCAGCAGCTGGTCGTGCCGAACCCGCCCCTAACATCACCACAAGGGAGGCGGGATGGTGATGCTTCTTTGTAGGCAGCAAGAGCCGTGCCTCGACTAACCAAGAGAGAAGAGGGGGACACGCTGAGAGGCGACAAGATGAACTCACTGCCCTGCATGCCGTCGCATAGAAGTAAGTTGCCAAATGAGCGTCGAGTTCTGGCCAAGACTAGATAAATTCCATGCGATGGACAGGCAGCCCGACCACGGAACGCTCTTCTGGCATTTCCTTCGAAGCGAGCCCACCGGCCATGACCACCGTTCCGCAACCATCCTTGTATTTCCCGGGGAGCGAGGCCAGCCGAGGTACGGTTGCGATGGCATTCGCGCAAGCGGTAGTCACCGCTGAGATCAGGAGCGAAACGAGCGGCCGAGGACGGTGGGCCGGCCGAGCCGGGTCCCTTTTCGTACAGAGGCGTTGGATAGCGCGCATGCGACGTTTTTTTGGGGGCACACCTCTGTGCTCCTCGTCTGAAACGAAACACCTCACCGCGCCAGCCGTGCTCGGCTGACTTGAATGAGCTAAAGCGAGAGCCCCTTGGGTCCCAACAACTGTTTGTTTTAGATCGCTCCATAACTAGCGTTGATCTCTCACAATTTGTCTTGGCTCAGCAGAGTGACTGACAAGACGCTTACCTCCCAATATTCCGCTAAAGCAAGGCCTCGCTAGACGGCGTAAATCGCCGCATCTGAGCACCGTATACGCTGGTGTTATTAGCCGCTTGACGGTGCCTTCGATACCGCTGAGAGCGGGCACCACGCTTAGCCCGGGCATGCGGCGGCCAAGAGATCTCACGATAGAACATTGCAGCGCGCCCGACTGTCATGCCCGAAGATCGGCGATCGTCTTTTGAGAACGGAACCCAAATCAACACACCTGATTCAAACGTGCCGCTTAGGTCAGGGTCTCTCGGCCAGAGCCGCTCCTAAGCGATAACGGATTTCCTCAGGAAGTTAGCGAGCTCTGGGCAACTGCGCTCGCGTGGCATCCGATCGATACCCCTTGGGCCATTTCGGCTGACCCATAGTCCCTGTTTCATTGTGATCGCCTGCTCGCGATCACAAGCGAAGACTTCCATCTTCAAGAACAGAAGTCACCGCTCTCGCCCATCAGCTGTGCATTACCCGCTAGTTCTATTGTGCTCCTAAGCACGCGCATCACCACGGCATTCTTAACAACAATCGTAACATGGCGCCTGCATGCAGCTGGTCGACCCAGCGGCACGCAACTTGCTCACCGAGCATAAAAGCGTTGGAGATCCACATGAGCAATGGCTTCGTAGCTTGTCCCCACTCAGACACCGAACAGCGGCGCATACGCAATAGGAACACCGCAAGAAAGCGCGTCAAACCCGGTCATAGAGTTGTGAATGCTCACGACAACCGCGCGACGCTGACCTCGCGATTACCTAAAAAGTTACGTCTTTGCGTTCATCCGAGCCTATGTGGACGCCGCACGCGCCTTAAACAAAGCAGGGCCTTTAGGCAGCACGTCGTTAGTTTTGCTCGCCGGCTTCCGCAGCGCCGGTCCGCCGGATACATCCCGCTCGTCCTGCACGAGTCGGAACAAGCGGCGCATCACACCGTAGGAGCGACGCCACCGCCCGCACCCAGTCTTATGCCAAAGCGCCAAGAAAGGCAGTCGCTACTACCGTCTCGGAGTGAGGACCTACAACCAAGCCCGCTGGTCCTCATCTCGGCGGCCACCGGGAGACGGATGACAGTCGATATCAGTCGGACCGCTCGTCTACCCCGCAATCAACTCCCCAAGCATGAACCCATCGCGTGGCAGCTATGAACTACGACTTGATCAATTGCGCAGCCAACACGCAGTCGCTTTCACCTCTGTTCCAAATGCTGGTAAGCAAAGCAGGAAAGCTGGGCTTCGGTTCAGTAGCATATGCGGCAGTAACATACGCCCCGCCCAAACGCCTTCGTGAAAGTCCTGCCCCCATGATCGCCTCGAACTTTCCATCCCACTGGAGTAAGCCCTACGCAGAACACGAATACGGCAATATAGACCCCGCAATTCATCGATCACGGCGTTTTTCACGCCCAATATGCTGGGAGGAGCTGTCTGCACGATGTCGATTGCTGCCAGAAGAGCAACGCGCACTGGATTTCTACAAAATAGCGGGCTTTAAGCGCGGCATAAGCGTTCCCCTTTTCGCAGCGCAGGGCCATGTATCCGTGGCGCTGTTTGCCTCCGAAAGCGATCGGGCTGATCCGAAAGGCTCCTTACTTCACCTCGCCGCACTGGCCTCTCAATTCCACATCGGTTATGGCCTTATCGCGCCCCTACCAGATGAGAACCGATATCTGAATGTTACTTTCACTCCACGTGAAAAAGAGATCCTCTTGCACGCGGCGGAAGGCAGGTCTTCCTGGCATATCGGCCGGCTCCTCCACATCAGCGGGAATTCAGTCGACTTCCACATGAAGAACATTATGCGAAAGATGGGTACAAGTACGCGCACTGTGGCAATCAGAGAAGCCTACCGCGCCGGCCTTATTCACTACGCTTCCCCAACGAACGAGGAGTGCCGCTTCTCAAAGGGACATACAGTGAAATCGAAGAACCGTACTTTGGCAAGGCAATGAAGCATGGCCGCTGCCGGGTGCCCACAAGTTCAGACGATCCCCTGAGCTTTTCTGGTCCTGATCCGACGGATGCCCGGCGCGCGAACTGCTCAGAGAATAATTCCGGTGCTACCGATCCAACGCTGCGCTTGGTCACGTCCGGCTAAGTGAGAACAACCATAGCTTGCACCCGAAGTGATGGATAGTTCGCTTACAATGCTCGACACTGCGCCGCCTAACTTGCGTGGGAGATCAACACGTTCGCTGCGCCCCGATTTCTCAGGCTCATGCCGCGCGGCAATTAGGGTGGAAGCTCCCCACCCAGATTGTCGCGCTATACAGGCTCACTTGCTTTCAAGCGAGAGGAACGGTTGATGCGACTGCGAACAGATACTCCCGATCCATCATGCGCTCGCAAGTCCCGACTGTTCGCGGATCAATCCTTGCTGATGATGCAAATGCGACGCTGGCACATTCAGGCGCTTCCCCCGGGGTGGCGATAAAAGATGCCGCCGAAGACATGCCGCTCTTCACGAATGAGGCTGGCACGGCCGCCGACTAGCGAATGCATCCCAGAAGTGCTTGTAAGCCTTGGCAAGACCGGTGCCTTCCTGATATTGTTCGCGTAAATAGGACACCGGAGCAAGTATGGCAAAACAGGTAAAAAAGAAGATTGCGCGACGCGAGTACAGTAGAGCGGACGTGAAGGAACTCCGCGCCCATTCAAGGGCCAAAACACCGGTCATTCAAATTGCAAAGCTTACAAAGCGTACCGTTGGGTCGCTGCGTCAGAAGGCGCGAAAACTTGGCTTGCCTCTCGGTCACCGGCGCTAATCAGGGTCCTAACTCGATGGCTCTCTATTATTATCCCTCTCGTAACCACGCCATTGATGATGGCATTAGCTAGTGATCCGCCCTTCAGGGGGCCTGCGCCCGAAGCAGCAGTCGTGGGCAACGACAAACCTTCGCTATCGGGCCAGTGCAATTCTCTCGTGTTCCATGTGGATTGGAACGTGCGGGGTCGTTCCCGTATTCCACAACATCTCGGTAAATTCGTCGCCCCCCGGGCAGGATGCTGCATCTCGTTCACCCTTGAAGGGAAGGGCGCAAATAGAGCTTGAGCCCCCCTAACCCGATTTGGCGGTTTCGCGATCGCATTTGATGTCTGTATCTCGTCTGGCTTGCCCAATCACAAGCGTCACATTATGCAACTCTCAAAGCATGGTGCCCCGCGGACCACACGAGCTCTGCGCCTGCCGTCACGACATCGCGTTTTGACGAGTTGAGTCTGGATTAGTGCGCTGCATCGCTCGGCTCTCACGAGCTTATCGTGGTGCGGTGATCCATTCATGTGTGTCTACCTTACAGCGATCAGGCGCGAGCATCTCCTGCAAATGGGACGCTATTTAACTTGCTCAGCCGCGAATTCGTCTCTCTTATCTTTCTGATATCCCCTGGAGCTCGCGTACGGTTTTCGATTTAATCCACCAGGTGTGTGCGGCTACCAAGTGGGTTTCAGATAGGTCGGGTAAGAGTGGATGATCGCGCTAGCTCCTGTCACCATGCGCACGGCTCTGCGGGGCTGGTTGAGCGATCCACGAGCCGAATAGCCGGCACTAGCCGAGCCGCGGCAGCGAGGGAGAGCCCCGGCAACTAACCGGATCTAGTGACTTTTATCGCGGGAAAGGCCCCCCGTCCGCCAGCGGCGGGCTCGCCACAAAGCCGTGGGACCGTGCCACGACCCTTGTCGAGGCGTGGCCCAACGCGAGCCGTCGCTGGACTTTGTGCAAGACAGGTTCTCCAGTGGATCTCAGGATGGCGCGTCGCCCGCGAACTGACGGCGATCGTCGAGCGACGCGACAAGCCAGGAATGATCGTGTCCAACCACGGCACAAGTGTAAGCGGCAGGGTGAGGCCGTCAGATGGCGTGGTTCCATGGCATAAGGGCGTGGATTTCGCTGCTCAGCCAGCCGTTGGCGATACGCTGAAGCGTGAGAGCAAGCCAGCGAGCGGATCGACGTTGTTCTTCTTCGCTGTCTGCAACAGTGTCGCGATGGTCGCCCAGGTTCGTCTGCCGCCGTCGCTGCCGGCAAACAGACTATTCTTTCTCGTAATTGTTTGTGGCCTGATGGCGCGCTCGACGATGTTGGAGTCGAGCTCGATGCGACCATCGGTCAGGAAGCGTTCGAAGATGGCACATCTGGCGTCACGACGCTAAACGCTTCTGTCCCAAACGGAGGCCACACGGCCAATAGCGATCCGAGTAGCGCTCCGGCGACACTCCCAGATCCTTCGAAGGCCGCGCACAATCCACTGAATCGCTGCGGCGATGACAACAATTCCCGCCCCTAGCGCCGCAGCGATTGCGATTCTAACTGATAGCTCGAAAGGTCTTTCAAACGAAATAAAGTCCATCAAGCGGAACACGGCGCCCTGGATCAGATAAAGGACCAGCGTACGCTGCCCAAGACCTACCGCAACGAAGAGAACCACGCGACTAGAACAGCCAAAGCGCCAGACCTGCAGCAACACTTCCATTGCAATTGCCGAGGCAGATGCAGAGCCAAGAAACATAAGCAACACTTGCTTTGTATCGTGAACCAGTACTAGGTTGTTGTAGGCGTAGGTTGTTTTGTTCCAGTTGAAATAGCACGCACAAGCCATTCCACTAAGCAAGACCATCAAGAGCGATTTGTATCGTGAGATTATGGCCGTCCGCCATTCCTTCGAATGAGCGAACACGACTCCAAGGCAAAAGAATGGGTAAGTGTATCGCGCCAATGGCACTATCGAAACTGTCAACGGAGTGAGGGCAACAAAGATCGCTGACGTGCCAATCACCCAGGCCGATACCCGGCCGCACAACGCGAAAAGACTCCTCATGACGAGGAATGAGGCAAATGTGGTCCAAATGAACCAATATGAGCCTACTAGCTCCTTCGCAAGGTCAAACAGTACATCACGCAGGCTTGTTGGCACTGACCCCGTAGCTAGCTTGAACGCCCCCAACTTGATTGCTTCGAGAAGCGTGCCGCAAAATAGCGCCGGCAGCAACAATTGCTTCACACGATCAGCGACGCTGCGCGACAGCGACTTGTAAACTAGCGCTCCGTGGGACAAATAGCCGCTTATCGCCATGAAGAGCGGCATGTGAAACATGTAGATGAACTTGAAGTAAGGCGAATGCCAATATTCGTTATTTCTACAAATAACGTATTGTATCAAATGTCCGATGATCACCAAGATGATGAGCATGCCTTTAGCAAAATCAAGGCTTAGGTCTCGCGGCGCTCCTTTGAGCGCCTGCGAACTACACTCGGTTGATTGTGCTGAGCAATGAAACATGATGCCTCGGCATGCGATTTACGACCCGCGGAGCGCCAGTTGGGCTGACCCGATCGGGCTCGAAGGCTTCCCGACCGATTGGTGCACCCTCCGACGAAACTGACGTAATCATTGCGACGAATGCGACAATTCCGCCGTTCCGTTCCTCGTCTTTGCTCATCTTTCCAGATTGGTACAATCGGTTGTATTGATGCGACACATCCAGATGGTGAATGATGTGAGACGATCGCCGCCCGGCCACCGTTACCAGAGCTCTTGCACAATTAGTCGTCTTGCTACCCGCAATCAATCGGCTGCGTTTACGCACCCCATGGTCTCCGCAATAATAAGGCTCTCCTTGAACAGTAACACTCGTGGCACGCAGTTTGCTCTTTTAGGGCAAAGCTCACGAGAATAGGGGAGGTCCGCATGCACACTTCGTCTGCATGATCCAGATGCCCGGGAATAACCAGATTCCTCATCCCGTTACTATCATGCGCCACGCAGCCTGATCGATCTCGAAGAAGAACGCAGTCTTCTCTAGCGAGGCGCCCTTAGACATTGGATGCAGGAACGTGAAATAGTGAAGTACCTGCGCTTACGCCCACAGACCCTCTTGGCGGAACGCTGCGACTGGGAGATGAAGGTCGTGATTTTGGATCACCTAGACTGGGAGCGTGTAAGGCAGCTATTGCCCGCTGACCGGTGGCGACGAGGCTGCGCAAAAACAGCTCAATCGCTGGCTCTTTTTGGTTTGATCCACGACAGCCTAAAAATACTCGAATGAACTCGGGATCGGCCTGAGGCGAAACCGCTTAAGCCGCCTTCCTGAGCACGCCCACATGCCCCAATAACATGCCGGCCACTATGCCTCACTGGCGCTGCCAACGCCAAAGCTCGTTCTGCACACTGGGAGCCGATCGCCAGGAAGGATGGAGACATGACCAAACCCATTGGAGGCGTCGGGCGCGCCGAGCAGCCGCGTGCCGGAGCCCGCTCACATAAAATGCTATATGTCCAGGTTTTGGCGGCAATTGCTCTCGGCGGCATCGTCGGCTGGCGCTGGCCGCACCTGGCCACTAATGACTGGATCAAGGCGCTGGGCGAGGGCTTCATCAAGTTGATCAAGATGGTGATCGCTCCGATCGTCTTCTGCACCGTCGTCTCCGGCATCGCCCATATCCATGATGCCAAGAAGGTCGGACGCATCGGCGTGAAGGCGTTGGTCTATTTCGAGGTCGTCTCCACCTTCGCGCTCATCATCGGCCTCATCATCGGCAATGTCGTGAGGCCGGGCGCGGGCTTCGGCAGTGCGGCGGCCAACGCGCAGGCGGTCGCCAACTACGCCAAGCAGGCCGAAGGCCAGAAGTCGGTCGACTTCATCCTGCACATCATTCCCGACACCGTGGTCGGCGCCTTCGCGCAAGGCGAGATCCTGCAAGTGCTGCTGTTCTCCGTCCTGTTCGGCTTCGCTATCCTGGGGCTCGGCGAACGCGGCCATTTGATCCGCAGCTTCATCGATGATGCCGCGCATGCGGTGTTCGGCGTGATCTCGATCGTAATGCGCGCGGCGCCGGTCGGCGCCTTCGGCGCGATGGCCTACACGATCGGCAAGTTCGGGACCGGCGCGATCCTCAATTTGATGGGCCTGATCGCGACCTTCTACGTCACTGCGGCCCTATTCGTGCTCCTGGTGCTCGGCATTATCGCGCGCCTTGCCGGCTTCTCGATCTTCAAGTTCCTCGCCTACATCAAGGACGAGCTGCTGATCGTGCTCGGCACCTCGTCCTCGGAGAGCGCGCTGCCGTCCTTGATGGAGAAGCTGGAACGTCTCGGCTGCTCAAAATCGGTGGTCGGCCTCGTGGTGCCCACGGGTTATTCGTTCAATCTCGACGGCACCAACATCTACATGACGCTAGCGACGCTCTTTATCTCGCAGGCGCTCGGCTACGATCTGACGTTCAGCCAGCAACTCACGATCCTGCTCGTGGCGATGCTGACCTCGAAGGGGGCCTCTGGCATCGCCGGTGCAGGCTTCATCACGCTGGCGGCGACGCTCGCGGTCGTAGATCCACGGCTCGTGCCGGGCATGGCCATCGTGCTGGGCATAGACAAGTTCATGAGCGAATGCCGCGCGTTGACCAACCTCTGTGGCAACGGCGTGGCCTGCGTGATCGTTGCCTCGTCCGAGGGCGAGCTCGACCGAGAGACCTTTAATGCGGCTCTGAGCTATTAGTTGCAGCCGTTATGGCCGTCATCTCGCACCCTGTCATGGCGCGGCGGCCTGCACGGTGCACAAGTTGGTATGAACATAGGTCTTGAAACCGAGCACCGGAGCCGTTCACTCGGCAGTATGTCAACGGCCATTGATGCCATCTTTGTAAGTGACGTGCCATCGTGGTGTCGCACATCAACTTAGAGAGGGCAGGGCATCGGGTCCCCACCTAAGTTTGAATGACCATAATCATCGCGAGTGCGGGTGGCCCCGTACGCCCGGCAGCACGCGGCCAGACCCCAGGCGCCACCATCGGACGGTGATTGCGCGTGTGTTGTATTTAAATGACCTTTTCGCTGGCCTCTGGAGGCCAACTATCCATTAGCCAAATATAGCCCATCATTGAAATCGATTGTACAGCCGAGGGTGGGCCGCGCAATAGTAAGCAGCAGCTCGGTGCGAGCTCGCAAATAGAGATCCCTCAATGAATATTAGGGCGCAGAACGCTACCGGAAACACGATTGTTGATACGCTCCTATTTGCCTACTGCTTGGCCAGATCTCACCGATTGTGGACGCTCTATCCAACCATAGGGTTGCCTGTCTCGCCTCCGATCGCGTGCTCTCGGGTAGCCGCACCGTTTCCTCGACCTCGCAATTTCCACTTGTGAACGCGGCTCTGAGCCAAAGGCTACTTACCCCGGTCAATGATCCGCCAGAGCCTCGCAACAGAGCTGCCATTGCCCTCTCAACGTTGTTACTCGTTACTCGACGAGTGCCCTTATTGAGCAACCCGCCAGCACCTCCCAGGCTCCTGGTTCCACCGGTTAACACACATCGCAACGAAAAGGATAAGGACAGATGCTAGAGTCGTTACCTACACTGGAAATACACCAGAAGATCGTTTCTCATCTTCGGGTCACATGCCCGGTTATCTTGGACATTGGATGCAATGATGGTAGCGACACACAGCGATTTCTTGAGCTGTGTCCAGACGCCAGCGTATACTGCTTTGAACCTGACCCTCGCGCAATAGCTCGCTTCAAGGAGAATAAGCGTCTGGCTCGACCCAACGTGGCGCTCATGCAGCTCGCCATCAGTGATCGAAACGGTACCATCGAGTTTCATCCGAGCAATGGGGACGGAGATGCGAGGGGGTGGGACTTATCGGGCTCCATACGTAGACCCAAAAATCACCTTTCAGAATATGATTGGGTTCGCTTTGATGACTCGATTCTGGTCGAGACCCAGCGACTGGATGACTGGAGCGGCGAAGCTGGTCTCAGCGGCCCTGTTGATCTAATCTGGATGGATGTTCAAGGAGCTGAGTCGGACGTAATCGCTGGCGGTCAGAAAACCCTGGGCAGAACACGGTTCATCTACACCGAGTATAGTGACCGCGAACTGTACGAAGGCCAGCTTTCACTGCGCTCCATCCTTGACCTCCTTCCCGCGTTCGAAGTGGTTACTCTGTATCCGCGAGAGATTGAGGGCGACGTTCTGCTTAGAAACAAGGTGCTCCGGTCTGTTTGAGGAAAGCCACGCTCGGCAGAGTGGATGACCGACATGCGCGGTTCGCGGGCTTGTTTGTACCGCAGCACTCCTATCGCGGGGCCGACGATGAAGTGGCAAGTTGCCGAAGCTTTGTTTGCATACCGCCTAGGGTGGCTCGTTGGCTATCCAAAGCGCGCCAGGATACGGCTCAGACAATTCCCAGCCCGGAGGCATGCATGGGCAGATCGCAGGTGGCGCATAGATCGATGCGTTCCCGTGGGAGATGCTCCGCCAGTGGCCGGCGGGCTGGCTTGCGGCGCTCGAACGATGGCACCGCCATCTTGTCCGCAGCCACCTGAGACCGGTCTGGACTGCCCAGCTTTTTCCTCCAGGCCAGCGAGCTGCAGCTCGAGCCAGTCCAGCAATGCGCCTCGCTCCGGAGGACTGTCCGAACTGCTCGTGCTGGAGCTTCTTGAGCGTGAGCTTCTCGATCTCTCGATCAGCTAGGTCCCCGCTTGCCTTCCGCCCCGCCGGCGAACCGGACTTACGTCCGCCGCGCAGGCTGTCTGCAGCGTCCGAACCGCTGATCGCGCAACCGATTTAACTCCATTGAGCGCGGCAACTCCAAGATGGTGGTCAACGACAACAGCGAGGCCGACAGCAATGGCATCATGTCGTGGGCTGATCAGAGCCGCCTAGCCTGGCACTAAATGGGGCCCGGCAAGCCTATGCAGAATGCGCATCGAAGACTTCAATGGCCAGCTGCGGGGCGAGCCGCTGTTTACGTCCCTGCCCAGGCCCGTGTCGTGCCTGGGTGCCGGCGGGCCGATTACAACGACGCGCGACCACACTCCCAGCTCGGATGGAAGACCCCGTTCGGGTTCGTCTTCACCTGCCGGGATCTGGCACTGCGCTATGCGAAGGCTCCGCGTCAGCTTGTCGCGCGGCGATCAGGATGGAAGGCAGCGTCAATCAAGGTGAGAGAGTTTCGCTGGGCTCGTGACGTAGGGAGGGCGTAGCCCGACCGGAGTTACGAGCCCAGCGTCGGCGCGATCCCGAGGAGGACCGCGCCGACTGGTGATCGCGGCCGGCGGGGTTATGCAAGTGGTTCTTCCGCCAAGAGGAATCACTCGCGTGCCCGGCCGACACATCACAGATCACCAGATGAGATGGGATGGTTGCCGCCCTCCCCAGACGGCATCGTAATGTGCCAAGAACGCAGTGTTTGAACCCCGAAGCGAAGAGGACGGCAAATTGATGGATACGGTGATCGGAGTGGATCTAGCCAAGAATGTGTTTCAGCTCCACGGGGCGTCAATGGCGGGACACTTGAAATTTCGAAAGAAACTGTCGCGGCTTCAGTTTCGGAAGTTCATGGCGGGCCACCCATCGGCAGTGGTGGTGATGGAAGCCTGTGGCAGCGCCCACTATTGGGCACGGGAGATGGTCAAGCTCGGCCATGAAGTGAAACTGATCGCTCCGCAATATGTGAAGCCTTTTGTGAAACGCCAAAAGAACGACGCGGCTGATGCCGAAGCAATCGTGATCGCGGCACAGCGCCCCGAGATGCGCTTCGTCGAGCCGAAATCGGAAGAACAGCAGGCCAGGGCAGTGCTCTTTCGGGCTCGGAAGCGCCTTGTTCATCAGCGCACCGATCTGGTGAATGCGCTGCGTTCTGTTCTCTACGAATTCGGCCATATCATCCCGCAAGGAATCGAACAACTTAAACGCATTGACGCAATCCTCGAAGATCCGAACAGCGATCTACCAGAACTGGTCCGCGAGGAATGTCGGAGTCTCATTGATCAGATCGCCTACAAGACGGAGCGGATCGATGCCAAGGCAGAGCAGCTCAAGAAGTTGGCGACGCGGACGGTCACGGCGCAGCGGCTGCAGACAATGCCGGGGGTCGGCCCGCTGACCGCACTCGCGATCGAGGCTTTCGCGCCCGACATGGCGGCCTTTCGACGTGGCCGAGACTTCGCGGCTTGGCTCGGCTTGGTCCCACGGCAACATTCCTCAGGGGGAAAGGAAAGGCTCGGACGCGTTTCGAAGGAAGGACAGGCGGACATTCGCCAGTTGCTCATCGTTGGGGCGATGTCGCGGCTGAACTGGCTCGGGCGCAAGTCGATCCCTAGCGGATCCTGGCTGGCGCAGATGCTGGCGAGGAAGCCGCGCATGCTTGTGGCGATCGCCTTGGCGAACAAGATGGCTCGGACGATTTGGGCCATGCTCACCCGGAAGGAGGATTATCGGAACCCAGCGCAGGCAGTGACGGCATGACTGCATGCAGCACGAAATAGCCTGACGTTGGCGAAGGGGGTGTGAGAAGGCGACGACCCGAATGGGCGCAACGATCGAACAGATCTGGATCAGGAAACCAGCTAGAGCCAAAGAGCCGACGTGCTCGGAGATGAGAATTGGACCTGGTCCGCGGATCACCATACCGGCCAGCGGCTTCTGAAAATGCCGTAAAGGAAGGCCTGACAGAAGACCGCACTCGATCACACGCCAAAGGGTCAGAAACTTCTTGCATTGCGGGCGGCAACCACAGAAGGCTCTACATGAAGTACCGTCAGACCGATAGCCCGCCAGTGGCGGCGGCCAAGGCGTCATTCAGTGCGTCGACCGCCTATCGGATCGAGAGAGATCCCCGATTTCCATCGCAAAGGAAGGCGCCCCGCGGCCGGCGACGACCGGACCCGTTGAGCGAGGTGTTCGAGACCGAGATCGTCCCGATCCTGAAGGCGGCACCTGGCTTACGCCCGGTGGCGGTGTTCGAGGAGATGCTACGGCGTCATCCGGATCTCGGCATCGGTATCCGTCGTACCCTGGAACGTCGGATCCGTGCATAGCGGGCGGTCCACGGCGAGGAGCAGGAGGTGATCTTCCGCCAAACCCACGAGCCTGGCCAACTCGGCCTCTCCGACTTCACAGACATGGACGAGTTGGGTGTGACGATCGCGGGTGCTCCGTTGGATCATCGTCTCTATCACTTCCGTTTGGCCTATTGCGGGTTCGAGCACGCCCACGTCGTGCTTGGCGGCGAGAGCTTCGTCGCCCTGGCGGAAGGCCTGCAGAATGCCCTCTGGTCGCTCGGTGGGGCGCCGCGGGAGCATCGGACCGACAGTCTGTCGGCCGCATTCTGCAATCTCAATCGTGATGCACGGGACGATCTGACGCAGCGATACGAGGCCCTTTGTGCCCATTACGGCATGCGGCCTTCCCGCAACAATCGAGGCGTCGCCCACGAGAATGGCTCGATCGAAGGGCCTCACGGTCATCTCAAGCGAGCAATCGCGGACGCCTTGCTGCTGCGCGGAACTGTCGACTTCGACGATCTTGCCACCTATCGCGGCTTCATCGACGAGATCGTCAGCCGCCGCAATGCCCGCAACGCCAAGCGGATCGATAGCGAGCGCGTGGTGTTGCAGGAGCTGCCCGATCGGCGCACCTCCGACTACGAAGAGGTGATCGTCCGCGTGACCTCGTCCGGCGGCTTCACCCTGCGCAAGGTGTTCTACACGGTGCCATCGCGCCTGATCGGTCACCGGCTGCGGGTGCGCCTTTACGACGATCGTCTCGACGTGTTCGTCGGGGGCACCCATCTCGTCACCTTGCCGCGTGGGCGGCCGCATCCCAATGGCAAGTACGACCAGGTCGTCGATTATCGGCACGTGATCCATTCCCTGCGGCGCAAGCCGATGGCACTTCTCAATCTGGTCTACCGGGATCGGCTGTTCCCGCGCGATGCCTACCGGAAGACCTTCGATCGCTTGCGCGAACGCTTGCCGGACAAAAAAGCCTGCCGGATCATGGTCGATCTCCTCGCGCTCGCTCATGAACGCGGCTGCGAGACCGAACTCGCCGATCAGCTCACCGCCGACCTCGAGGCCGGCCAACTGCCCGACATCAACCGGCTACGTGCTTACTTCGCCCCCGATCCCGCCAACCTGCCGAACGTCGTGGTGCAGCTCGTGCCGCTTGCGACCTACGAATGCCTCATCGGTACCGCCGAGACCGGAGGTGCCGCATGAGCGTAACGAACACGGTTGATGCCGCGCGCCTCAATCTGTTGCTCAATGAGCTCCGTCTGC
The DNA here is from genome assembly GCF_015291745.1 of Bradyrhizobium sp. CCBAU 53351. NCBI lineage: Bacteria > Pseudomonadati > Pseudomonadota > Alphaproteobacteria > Hyphomicrobiales > Nitrobacteraceae > Bradyrhizobium > Bradyrhizobium sp. CCBAU 53351. The sequence goes on along the minus strand of NZ_CP030060.1, from coordinate 781,305 downwards.
CTGCCATCAAGGTGCTGTGGGCGCAATTTGCCGAACAGTCCGACAAGGAAGGCTGGCCGGCCGGCCGCTTCCTCGCGACCATCGCCGAGCACGAGATTGCCGAACGCGGCCGCCGTCGGACCGAACGACACCTTGTCGAAGCACGTTTGCCCACCGGAAAGACCTTCGACAGCTTCGACTTCGAAGCTGTGCCGATGATCTCAAAGGCGCAGGTGATGGCGCTCGCCGGTGACAGCTGGCTGGGCAAGGGCGCCAATTTGCTGTTGTTCGGCCCGCCCGGCGGCGGAAAGAGCCACTTGGCGGCAGCGATCGGCCTGGCCCTCATCGAGAACGGATGGCGCGTCCTCTTCACCCGGACCACCGATCTCGTGCAGAAGCTCCAGCTAGCGCGACGCGAGCTTAACCTCGAGGCGGCCATCAATCGTCTCGATCGCTTCGATCTCCTGATTCTTGATGATCTCGCTTACGTCACCAAGGATCAGGCCGAGACCAGCGTGCTGTTCGAGCTCATCAGCGCACGCTACGAGCGCCGCTCGATGCTGATCACCGCCAATCAGCCATTCGGCGAATGGAACAGGGTCTTCCCGGACCCCGCCATGACCTGGCCGCTATCGATCGCCTCGTTCATCACGCCACCATCGTCGAGATGAACGTCGAGAGCTATCGCAGACGGACCGCCCTCGAACGAAAACGCGGTCCCGGACGGCCGCCATCGCACGCGACATCCAAAACCGTCGCTGATTGACGCTGCGCGACAATCAGAGTTCAACAAAACTCTTGCGCGCGACAATCATCGCGGCAATCATCATCAGGCCGCGACACGCCTCGCCATCCTGATTGCCGCGCACTTCCTACCCAGATTGCCGCGCTACATCAGCTCCCGTCGCTACGACCCCAATCGGGAATCCAACAGCCAGAGTGTACTCAGGGCTGGATAATCGTTGGGGGTCAGTCAAAGTCTACGGCTGCTGATGTAGTTCCAGAAGTTCCAAATGGGAGTCGCCAAGTTCCATGCCTTTGTCGGAACGAGCCGCCCGTCCAACAGTCAAGCACGGATGACGCCAGACTGGGGACAGACGCCGGCACTGTCGTCCCCGGAATGTCTACTGAAGGAGCAACAACGGCTCACATCTAGGGCCAAGTAATCTCACCCCACGCGCCAAATTGCTACCTCTCGGTAACATGGCATGATCCAATCCGTCGGGCAGGAATGACAAATTGGGGTTCGCTTGCTGGCTGTGGGCCCATCCGGTTTGGACCGTGCAAACCACAGCCACGGCAATCGAGGACGACGAACCGTCCGTGATGACGACTACCGCATCCTGCTCGCATCTCGACAAAAGCTCGACAAGTTCACAAACCTTCATCTTCCTAACCAACTTCTCGCCATCTAACCTCCTACTACAACAGCTTCTGTCTCTCTTTGACATTTCGCATTGCTCGGCTGACTGATCCGCCCTCAGTCGGTCGTCACTCTCCTGTTAAATACAGAGCCCACCTCGAGGTCATCGGACCTCGCCACCTTGCGAGGCACCACCACTCGCTCGTTCAGCGCCCGGAAAGCCCGCCGAATGAGCAGACCTGGAGTACTCACCCGCGCCGCCTGGGACAACCATGCTTCGAACACTTGATGTGCCCGCTCGACTGCACTAGGTGCAGCCGAGCGGGCATCCGCTTCACAGGCGCTCGACCTGGCGCCGCAGCGCCTGTCCAGAGAGGATCATGGGCTTCAGCCCACCGAAAGGTTTATCACTCTTATCCTAAGAGGTTCATGGGCCGCCTCCCGCCATAAGTTCGGACCGGAGAATAGTCGCCGTGTTCAAGGCCGCAACAAGCGGGAGATCGCCAAAGGCCACTTGGCAGAGAAGATAGTTAGCTCCCGCTTGCTCCAGGTGATCAATAAGGACACTTCGCACAGAAGCGGCGGTTCCGACAACGCACAATTCACTTTCAATTGCTGCTTCGAAGGTTGGCGGAAGGTTCGGAGGGGCAGGTACCCCGCTGAGATCATAAAGGACCCTAAAGCTCGTGAGCCATCTGTCGTAAGCCGCTGCAGCTAGCGAATACGCATGAGCTTCCGAAGTGTCTGCTACAATCATGCGAAGCAAACCGACAAGCGGAGCCCCTCCGCGCCAATTGCACGCGCGGTACGCGTCAGTCGATTTCCGAACCATAGAGGCCGGGCCAATGCTCGCGATATTGGCACCGATCTCAGCGGCCGCTCGCGCAGAGCCGGGCTGGCTCACGGGAATCCAGGTCGGTGGATGGGGACGCTGATAAGGCGTAATTGCTAACGGCACTTCGTGGAGGCGATAATGCTGACCTTCGTAGGACAAGGTCCCGCCTCGCATCGCTCTGGTCAAGATCTCCATTCCTTCGGAATACAGCTCGCGAGCGCTCTCTGCGCTAACCCCGAAGTACCCCAATTCAATCGGTAGAGAGCCCCACCCGATACCGAGCTCAAGACGACCGCCGCTCAAATGATCCAGCATGCATGCCTCTTCATAGGCCCGAAGGGGGTGCTGAAGGCTTAGCAGCATGACCATCGGCCCGATGCGGAGCTGCTTCGTACGCTGCGCAACGCTCGACAGAAATACGTTAGGCGAGGGCGATCGCCCGTGCGGTGTGCAATGGTGCTCGGCAAGATGGTACGCGTGGTATCCCAACCGGTCACACGCTTCGGCCAACACCAGTCGATCGTTATACTGCTGCGATAAGTCGAGACCGTCTTCGTCCAAGTGGTCAAAGATTCCAAGCCGTATTCGACGTGATACATTTGTCACGTTAGTCCTCCCGATTTGACGAAATCGTTCTCATTAATCAGATCAGCCCCCCAGCAATGCCACTGACCACAGATAAACAGGTGTCCATCTGCTCCGCCGCACCTATTGAGATTCTTATGAAGCCCCCAAGGTCCCCCTCGGGAAACACCGCAACGTTCACATTCTTCCTCTCTAAGGCTTGCTGCCACCATCTACCGTCGTACCCAAGCGGTACGCGAGCCAATACAAAGTTTGCATGTGATGGCAGGACATAGAATCCAAGCGCCGACAGCGCCACCATAGTTCTCTCCCTTTCCTGAACAATGCATTCAATGCACTGATCGTAGGCATTACGATGCTCGAGGATGCTGACGCCAACGGACTGGCTAATCACGCTCATGTTGAAAGGGTTCTGTATGCTACGCAGTCTTGCAATCACCCGCGGGTTACCGAGGCCAAAGCCGATGCGAAGGCCCGCTGCAGCGTAACTCTTCGAAAACGTCCTTAGCAGCAGAAGATTCTGATATCGGTCGATCAGACCCAGTGCATTGTCTGGAGCAAAGTCGACATACGCCTCATCGAGCACGATAAGCTGATCCGTTTCAGCGACCAGTCGCTCAATTTCCGCGATCTGAACGAATGTCCCTGTTGGGTTATTTGGGTTGGCGAGCACGATGAACTTTGCGTCTCCTGCCGCCTGCCGAACACTTTGGCTCGCCGGCAGAGCATTGTGATCGGCCCAATCAACTTCAAGCAAGCGCGCTCCGTTCACCGCCGCCAATTTATGATTGAACGAAAAGCCGGGCGACAACATTCCGACAGTATCGCCAGCGGCAAGAAACCCCCGGTAAATAAGTGCGAGAATCTCCGATGAGCCATTTCCTGCGATCACCTGCTCGACAGAGACCCCATAGGCTCGCGCGGCCGCTGATCGTAAGCCGCCGCTGTCCTCCTCCGGATACCTATTGTGGGTTCCAATCGCGGCAAACGCAGCCCGCATGACTACGTCAGGCATCGGGAACGGGTTTTCGTTCCTGTTGAGGTTCACGCATGGCAGCGAGTACGCAGCGATCCCGGCGGATCTGCCTTCCGCGAGACTCCTGTCTGCCATAGCATGTCGATGAAGGTATTCCTCGTCACCTGACATCCAGATCCTCCTCTATGCAGCCCGACATCCGCCTGCTGCCGCAGGTCGCGCTGCTTTCCCTATCTCTGTTGCGGACCAGCCGCACCTCACCTCTTGGTTTGTTCAAAGCCGGTCACAGTGCCCCACATTGGGCTCTATGGGTTCGGTTGAAGACACTCGAGGCTGTCACACAGCAAGGCGTCAAAATGCAGCCCTAACCGACAGCATCTAGCGCGATCGCCATAGCCATTGCTTACCAATCGAGCTCACTCGGCACGCCTGTGCGCTTCCACCTTTTCCGTGTACAACCTGACCCTGCGGTCGATTCAAGTGGTTTATCCCAAGGCCGCTCCTGCAGACCGACATTAATCAGCTGGAAGCACACACAATCCGAACCAATAATGCCGCCGTTCACAGATCACTCCTTTCGCCACAGGGCCGCCAAAAGCAAACCGCCTGCCCCCCGGCCTGTTCAAATGACCTGTTGAGCCTCTGCCGCTGAATGCCGCACCGATCAGAAACAGCCCGGTGCCACACCGCACATTGGCTCCGGATATTACCGATCTCCCTTGTTGCACCCGTGAACCTCCTCCGAATTGATGGACACCTGTAGTAGGCTCGAAGAGCCAGGAGGTGTCGGATGGAAGGACGTCAGCGTCGGTCGCTTACGGACGACTACAAGCGGCAAGCGGTTGATCTCGTAACATCGAGTTGGCGCTCGATCGGATCTGTTGCCAAGGAGCTTGGCTTGCGAGAGTCCGTGCTGCGGCGGTGGGTGGAGCAGCGAGGGGTTCGGCTGCAGCCGACGGCGGCGGCGCGGCGCCCCACGACGCGGGCGACGCTGCCGTCGGCGGACCACGCGGCAGAGATCGCGCGTTTGCAGCGAGAGAACGAGCGGCTGCGCATTATGCCTGGCGCTCGCGCCCGGGGAGCCGACGATCTGCTGCCAATCGTGACCTCGTCGACGACATCAGGCGGGTCCACCGCGACACCCGCGGGCGTTATGGCAGCCCGCGTATCCATGCCGAGTTGAAGGATCAGGGCCGCGGGGCGAGCCGTGGTCGCATCGAGCGGTTGATGCGGCGTCACGGCAGCAGGGCCATCATGGCGCGGCCACGTCGGGTGCGGACCACCGACAGCCGCCACGACCTGCCGATCGCCCCCAATCTGCTCGACCGCAACTTCATCGCCACTGCGCCGAACCGGATCTGGCTGGCCGATATCACCTACATCGAGACCGATCAGGGCTGGCTCTATCTGGCTGCCGTCATGGATCTGTACAGCCGCAGGATTGTCGGCTAGGCGATGGCGGATCATTTGCGCGCCGAGCTGGCCTTGGCGGCGTTGCGGATGGCGATCGCGGCGCGGCGGCCAAGTGCCGGCCTGATCCACCATTCCGATCGCGGCGTTCAAGGCGGATTCAAGCGGTCGTCGCAACACAGATTGTGTTCACTCACGATAGCAACTCGTCAAGGGCCTCTGCCGGCGTTTTCTAACCCAGGGTTTTTCTCGGTCGAGCATTGAGGGCCGCGGCCACAGCGGCGATCTCGTCGGCGCTGTGGCCGCTCAGGTCGGTGCCTTTCGGGAAGTACTGACGCAGCAGCCCATTTGTGTTCTCGTTGGTGCCACGCTGCCATGGGCTTTGCGGATCGCAGAAGTAGATTTGGACACCCGCGTCGATCTTAAGACGATCGTGCTGAGCCATTTCAGCTCCCTGATCCCAGGTCAGCGAACGACGCAGCTCTTCGGGCAAGCTGATGATGGTGCGCGTAATCGCGCCGCGCACCGCTTCAGCTCCGTGCCCTGCGAGAGCAGGCCCATTCTTCATGCGCGGAGCTTCGCCATGCCCCGCAACCCGGGGAAGATGCAGCAGCATCGTGAAGCGCGTCGTACGCTCAACCAGCGTGCCGATCACCGAGCTGCCAAGACCAAGGATGAGGTCTCCCTCCCAGTGACCGGCACCGCGCGATCGGCCGCTTCGGCGGGGCGTTGTCGCTTAAACTCGCTCCTCTAGGCGGGGGCACCTGAGAGCTTCTCCGTGCCCGGGCCGAGGAGCCTGCGTTTTTTCAAGTCTCCGGTCCTACGCGCCCCAGGTCCGTCTCCGTTCTGCCTCATAGCAGCCAAACCCCTTTGTAAGGAGCCGCGCCGACGTGACGGATTTGAATACAAGCTAAGGGACCACGTTGCATATGCCAGGCCGCATCTATACTCCCGAAGACCTCTTAATGCTCGGACGTCTTCTTGATGAGGCCGTCGTTGCGCTCCCCGATTGCATGCGAACTCCTGCGAATCGCACAGCACTCGCGACGCTCATTCTTGAACGCACGTCCGCCGCGGACGATCTGCGTTCATTTGTCAGGCTGATGCAGCTTGTAGCGCCCTCAACGTAGTTCAGGCCGGATGCGCTATTAGCGCAATATTGCGCTACATGGCCTGCCGCAACACCCGCGTATCGCAAGCTTCGTTCGATCTACGACACGCCGCCGCCCTGCCAGGCAAGCGGTCCGAAAGCGCTTGAACCTCCCCTGGCGTCAGGTTGTACAGGTCCGGCTATGAACAGGCCTTCATTCTATAAGCGTCGGTGGCGGCGCATTGGTGAACTTGCAGATGCCACCGGCGTCACGGTGCGGGCATTGCGTCACTATGAGCAGACAGGACTGCTCACTGCTTCTCAGCGTACGTGCGGCGGCCATCGCATGTACGACGCCGACAGTTTGACACGCGTTTACCACATAGTCGCACTTCGCCGGCTCGGCCTTTCGCTTCAGGAAATCCGGAGCGCTCTTGAAGGACGCTCGTCTCTTTCGCGTTTGTTGAGCGAGCAGCTGGAACGTGCAGAGCGCGAAGTGATGCGCGCAACCGCCGTCCGCGATCTGCTGCGCCGCCTCGCTCAGAATGTCGACGCAGATGTCCGGCTAGACGAGCTACCCAACCATCTGAACCGACCTCCGGGTAAAGTCGACATGTGAGTACCTCTGCTCGAACGGCGCGCTCGGCGGCAATCAGAGTGGGGCCGTCGCCTGTCTGGACGCCGCTGCGCGACACCGTTTCCGACGACCAACAAGGGCATGCGGGTCATTTGCTGCGGCCAACCCGTGTCACGTGGAGGCCAGTAATTGAAGGCTTAGCGCGACATGCTCCGCCGCGTCTGAACGGCCCCAATTGGGGGACGCGCTACTCAGGAGCCAGGCTTGGTTCCTCCTGTGACGAACCGAGGCGAGCGGCTTCCTCAAGCAAGACCTGGCGCATCCACTTGCTTGCAGGCTCATTGTTGTGCAGTGCAGGCCATTGCAGCGTCTCCGTAAAGCCAGGCAACGGCAGGGGAAGCTTTGCAACGCGCAAGGGTAGCGATTTTGCGAAATGCCGCACCAACGTTGCCGGCATGGTCGCTACCCGGTTCGTCCCGACGAGCATGTGGGGCATCATGCTGAAGCCCTGAACCACGACCTCCACGCGCCGCTTAACTCGATGCTCCTGCATGAACCATTCGTCGATTGACGGGACGCGAGAACGGCCGAACCGGACAGCAACGTGCCCCATGGACATGTAGCTTGAGAACGTCAGCGGTCGCGCCAATCGCTTGTTGGAACGGCAGCCCACGCAAACCAGCGTCTCATCAAATAGCGTGGCCTTCGGATGCTCATCCGTCGTGTACACGTCGGGAAGAATGATAAAGTCGACCGCACCCCGCTGAAGGGGGTGGTCGAATGGATCGGCCAGTGGCATCAGCTCGAATTTGATGCCGGGCGCCTCTCGCGCGACGCGCTCAATCACCTTGCGAATAAGCACGATAGCCGCGAAATCGGACATGCAAAGGCGAAAACGGCGATTTGATTCGTCCGGCCTAAAGGGCTCGCGAGACGTGATGGAAAGCTGAATGTGCAGTAACGCTTCGCGAGTAGGTGAGGCGAGAGCCTCTGCGCGTGGGGTCAGGACAAGTTCACGGCCGCTCATCGTGAACAACTCGTCCTTGAAATACGCACGCAGGCGGGCGACCGCCGCACTCATTGCGGGCTGGCTCAAGTTGATGCTGCGTGCTGCTGCCGTCAAGTTACGCTCTGCTATCAGGGCATCAAGAGCGACGAGCAGATTTAGATCTAGGCCACGAAACCGCATTGTTCATTCATCCGCAGTGTAGATGTAACTCATCTAAACAATCGATTTTACCCGCGCGCGCCACGATGGAATAAAAGTGACGTGTCCGACGCAACACGTTAGATTTTGGAGACCACGATCGTGGCGCTGCGCATTGAACATAGTGAACCGCGAATCATAGCGACACCGCCCCAGGCATTTCTTGAAGCTCACATATGGTCTCAGCCCTGCAGACCCCTTGGTCTCGCGACCCAGTTATCAAGCGGCAATGGGCTCTTTACAACGATCAATCGGACAGCGCGCCCCATCCAATCGACACCACCATGCGTGCCCCTTGCAAACAGCAACAGGCGCTATCCCAGTTCGAGCGCGCCATGTCTTACATTAGTAGCCCGTACCAGTTCACACATTCAAACCACCTCGATCACCCCATCAAACATCTTTAAGGCGAGTAATACATCAGAGGTGCTTTGTCTCGCAACTCGCAGGACGCCGATATGTCCGCGAAAGGACGCCGATATACCATCGTATATTGTACAACCTGACCGCACCCACCTTCTTTCTAGCAGGATTCCTGTAGGGCTCCCGCGGCCTGCTACGCATTGCGCCGCATTCCCAAGTCGTTCTTCGCCGAACCGCAGGAGAGCGCCTGCAGCAGCCCCGTGCGCTCGATTCCGTGCGCACCCTGCTGTAGCGCCTCACCTCATGCATACACGGCAATGAAGCCAAACGTAGGAGATGGGTCGATGCGCCCCCCAATACAGTGGCGGACGTGCTGGGAGAATGAGTTGGAGCTATCGGATCATATCCAGCTCTCGGCATTCTTACGAGCGGCTTACGGACCGACCGGAACGTTCAATGCACGTCCCTTTGAGGGCTATCGGAGCTGGGCGGGTGCGAGGCCCGAGCTCCGATGTGTCGGCTACGACAGCAGGGGCGTTGCGGCTCATCTTGGCGCGCTGCGACGGTTCATCAAGGTCGGCGATGCCGACGTGTTGGTGGCCGAACTCGGATTGTACGCGGTACGCCCCGACCTAGAGGGTCTGGGAGTGCCACACTCTGTACGCGCAATGTATCCTACACTACACCTGATGGGCGTTCCTTTCGGATTTGGCACAGTCCGTCATGCGCTCAAAACGCACATCACGAGGTTGCTCGATCGCCCAGGGCTGGCCTCGATCATTCCGGGTATACGCGTCCGTTCTACGCTGGCGGAGGTCTATCCTGCTTTGCCGCCCACGCGAACAGACGACGCTCTTCTCGTCGTTTTGCCTGTCGGAAAGCCGTTGAGCGAATGGCCGCCCGGAACGACAATTGAGCGAAACGGGCCCGAACTGTGACAGGCCTCTCTATGCACTTAACAAGCGTTGGCGATGGCAGGCAGTATGCTGACTCACCAAGCGTCCACTTGACGTTCGACGACGGGCCGCACTCTTTTTATACCCCGCACATCTTAGACATCCTCTCCCAACATAACGTGCCGGCGACGTTCTGCGTCATCGGCAGATATGCAGCAGAACATCCGCACATTACGCGCAGGATAGTTTCCGACGGACACGAACTCGCAAACCACACCATGAACCATCCCGATCTCTCGAAATGCGAGCCAACGAAAGTCGCGTCGGAGATTGCACACGCGAACTGTGCCATTAAGTCGGCTTGCCCGGAGGCTCGGCTCCGACATGTGCGTGCGCCATATGGGCTCTGGACCGAACATGTGCTCTCCTGCGCCGCGAGCGCTGGGCTCGGCGCACTTCACTGGTCTGTAGACCCTCGCGACTGGTCTCGGCCTGGTGCGGATGCGATCGTCAGCGCGGTACTGAGCTCCATCCAACCTGGAGCCATTGTTCTTTTGCACGATGGCTGCCCTCCCGATGAACGCAATTGGGGTCATGATCAAAGGCTGCGCGATCAGACAGTATGCGCCGTCAGCCAGCTAATTCCCGCATTGCACAGTCGCGGCTTTGCAATTCGTCCCATTCCTCACTTTCACTGAGACCAGAATGAGCCTGCTTGTGACCGCCAGCACTGCCGCGATTGGATCATACACAATCCTTTCAGCGTTTTATAAGAGCGCTCAAATGATCTATGCAATAAAGAGCCGGGCCTCATCGCCGCCACTCACGGACGTCGATCACGAAACGATGCCCAGTGTCGACGTTATCGTTCCTTGCTACAATGAAACGCCAGACACCCTGTCGGCGTGCTTAGGCTCGATTGCCGCCCAGGATTTTACTGGACGACTGCGCGTCTATGTCGTTGACGATGGCTCTCAAAACCTCGCTGCTGTCAAAGCTGTCCACGACGCTTACGCGCAAGATACACGATTTCGCTTTATCATTCTGCGAAAGAACGTAGGCAAGAGGAAGGCGCAGATTTGTGCCATCCGGCAGTCATCTGGAGACCTGGTTCTCAACGTCGACTCTGATACGACGCTCGCAGTCGATGTCGTCACAAAACTAGCAGCTAGCATGCACGAGCCGGAAGTTGGTGCCGCTATGGGCCATCTGGTCGCGACCAATCGGGATCGCACTTGGCTCACGCGGCTCATCGACATGGAGTACTGGCTTGCTTGTAACGAAGAACGCGCTGCACAAGCCAGCTTCGGTGCTGTTATGTGCTGCTGCGGACCCTGCGCCATGTATCGCCGTTCGGCTCTTACATCGCTGCTCGACAAGTATGAAACGCAATATTTCCGCGGGAAGCCCAGTGATTTCGGCGAGGATCGTCACCTCACAATACTTATGCTGCAGGCAGGGTTTCGAACTGAATACGTTCCAGATGCGATAGCCGCAACCGTCGTTCCCGACAGGCTCGGACCTTATTTGCGTCAACAACTACGCTGGGCACGCAGTACGTTCCGCGACACGCTGCTAGCACTGCGGCTGCTGCCTCATCTTAATGGCTATCTCACATTAGATGTTATCGGACAGAACCTTGGCCCTCTTCTTTTGGCTCTGTCCATAATGACCGGGCTCGCTCAGCTTGCGACCACGCACACCATACCATGGTTGACGATCGTTGCTATTTCATCGCTAACGCTGATGCGGTGCACCACAGCGGCGATTCGTGCTCGTGAGGTGCGATTTCTTGGCTTCGCGTTGCACACGCCAATCAATCTGTTCCTAGTGCTTCCCTTGAAAGCCTATGCATTGTGTACATTGGATAACAGTAACTGGCTCTCCCGTACGACGCCTCCGGCATCACTCTGCGGGGCTCCGGAAACGATCCACGAACGTGACGCCTGTCACCATGATGCCGCTCGGCGACAGCCGGCAGCGCTGGCGGTCACCGGGGAGGGGACCACCCGTTAAGGCGCTCCAACGCTCGGCCTGTGATCTAGGACCGCGCTCAAACGCGGCGAAAACAAGCGCACTAAAGTAAGGAAGGGTGAATGACATTCGATAAGGTACTGCGCTTGCTCGAGCGGGAGATGGAGGCGGACGACCCGTGGCGGCTCAACGCGAACCCATTCGAGCAAGAGCGCCACGCGCACTTGCTCCGTCTGTGCCTCGCGGAAGGCGCGGTCGGTAACGCGCTTGAGGTGGGTTGCGCAGCGGGCGTCTTCACGGCAAAGCTGGCGCCCCACTGCCAGCAACTCGTAGCAATCGACGTTCTGCCGCGTGCGATCACTCGAGCAAGGGAGCAAGCTCAATGGCCTCATATCGCCTGGCACATCTCTGACGTGCGGGACCTCAACGCAACTAATCCATTCGACCTGATCGTGGTGGCGGAAGTGCTTTATTATCTTGAAGATACCGGCCAGATGGGTGACGCCATCGAGAAGCTCACGCGAATGCTGGCGCCCAGCGGACGGCTCGTTTTCGGATCAGCGCGTGACGCCTCTTGTCAGCGTTGGGGGCATCCTGCGGGTGCCGAAACAATGCTTGATGTTTTGAATGAACATCTGGTCGAGACTGAGCGCGTACAATGCCGTGGCGCGAGCATCGACGAAGATTGTTTGATTGCGTCTTTTCGCACTAAGTCGAACTTGCCAGACTAGTGCATTCGCTGCGGCGAACACGGAGTGACTATGCGAATCTGTGGAATCAAGCTGACACATGACGGAGCGGTTGCCGTTGTGGAAGATGGGCGCTTGCTCTTCTGCATAGAGCAAGAAAAGAGAGCCAATAATCCACGCTATCAAGCCATCACCGACCTCTGCGCAGTCACTCTCGCGCTGGCCGAACACGGCTTAAGGCCCACGGATGTTGACCGATTTGTCATCGACGGCTGGGACGGGCTGACGCACTCGCAATTTGATGTCCTAAGTGAAGGGGTGCCGCTCACCATTAAGGGAGCGCCATATATCGAGTCCCACGAAAACACGCTCCTCACGCCCTATGCCGGGTCGGGCCTCGTCCTCGATCGGGTGCCTTTACGTTATCATAGCTATGCTCACGTAGCCGGCCACGTGGCCGGCGCTTACTGTACCAGTGCTTTCGCCAAAGCCCGAGCCCCTGCATTGTGCTTAGTGTGGGACGGCTGCATCTTTCCGCGCCTGTATCATGTAGATCCGACCGGAGCCCGCTTCCTCGACACTCTTTTCCCTTTCATCGGCCATGCCTATGCTATCGCTGGGCAGCACTTCGGGCCCTATCGTCAAGCCAGCAGGGCAGGCTGGGATCTTGGTGTCGCAGGTAAGCTTATGGCGTATATCGGGCTAGGCGCTCTCGATGAGGGCATTCTGGCAGTCTTTCAAGAGATGTATGAAGCGTGTCTAGCCGGTCCTTCCGAGCGTGCTCGCGCTTACCGTGCCAGCATAAACGATCCTGAAGCCTTACTTGCCGCCACTGACTGGTTTTTCGAGGCATGCGGTCGTCGGCTCACCGGTACGCCTTCCGAAGATGTACTCGCATCTTTTCACGTTTTTCTGGAGCGGCTGCTGGAGCAAGAAATAGGACTTGCTCTGCTACGGCACTCAGGTCTTCCGGGCTTACGGCACCTGTGCATCGCTGGAGGGTGTGGACTTAATATAAAGTGGAATAGTGCTCTGCGCGCGACGGGATTGTTTGATTCAGTTTGGGTACCCCCGTTTCCAAATGATAGCGGCTCAGCAATTGGCGCGGCTTGCGCCGCCATGGCCGAGCCAAACGCTTTGACTCCTTTGGAGTGGTCAGTTCACAGCGGACCGGCCTTGACCGGAAGCAACCCATCAGGCCAATGGGAGGCTTTGCCCTGTACCATCGTAGAGCTTGCGGCTCTCATCGCTACAGGCAAGCCCGTAGTGTTCCTCACCGGCCTCGCGGAGCTCGGACCCAGAGCACTCGGCGGCCGCAGTATTATTGCGGCTGCAACCTCCAAGGAGATGAAAGACCTTCTGAACGATATCAAGCTACGGGAACGATTTCGTCCCGTCGCTCCTATTTGCCTCGAGGACCGGGCTGCTGAAATTTTCGATCCCGGCAGCCCAGATCCTTACATGCTCTTCGACCATCAAACCCGTCGCGAATGGCGGACAAAAGTTCCCGCTATCGTGCACCTGGATGGTTCTGCCCGATTGCAAACAATCTCCCGAACGTCTCCGCAAAAGATCGCTGCTCTTCTGGTCGAGTATGAGAAACTTACAGGAATTCCGCTGCTCTGCAACACGAGCGCCAACCATCCTGGCCGGGGGTTTTTTCCTGATGTTGCTAGCGCTTGTGACTGGGGTCGCGTCGACCATGTTTGGTGCGACGGCTTTCTCTGGCAACGATCCGTCGAAGCTGGTCTGACATTATCCAATTCCGCTCTGGTCACTGACTAAGACAGCCTATGTCCAATCCAGCGATTCAACTGACTGACGTCCAAAAGACTTATCATGATCGAGGCGTCGTACGGGGTCTGACCTTTAGCGTCGCTAAGGGAGAGTGTTTCGGGCTACTCGGTCCAAATGGGGCGGGTAAAAGCACGATCGTTCGGATGATCCTCGGCCTCATATCGCCCGATGCCGGCCGGATCACTGTTTTGGGTGAGCAGGTGCCGGCACGCGCCCGTTTGGCGCGCGCGGGCATCGGCGTCGTCCCACAAGTTGATAATCTCGAGGATGCGTTCACTGTGCGCGAAAATCTCCTCATATTTGGACGGTACTTTGGACTGAATACGCGCGAAAGTGAGGAGGCTGTGCCTTCGCTGCTCGAATTTGCGCGACTTGAGGGTAGAGCAGAGTCACGGGTCGCGGATCTGTCCGGCGGCATGAAGCGACGTCTCGTGCTGGCCCGTGCCCTGATCAACGATCCACAACTGCTCATCATGGATGAACCCACGACCAGCCTCGATCCCCACGCCCGCCACTTGATTTGGGAACGCCTGCGTCTTCTGCTCGCTCGAGGAAAGACTATCCTGCTGACGACCCACTTCATGGAAGAGGCTGAACGACTTTGCGATCGCCTCTGCGTGCTAGAGAATGGACGTAAGATCGCCGAGGGTGCGCCCAATGCTCTGATCGACTCTCAGATTGGCTGTGATGTCCTCGAGGTCTACGGCGGAAACCCACTCGAGCTCCGTGCGATAATAGAGCCTCACGCTTCGCGCATCGAGGTGAGGGGAGAGACGCTGTTTTGCTACGCGCCGGATCAGGCGGCGGTGCGGCTTCGGCTTCGTGGATGCACCGGTCTGCGCCTTCTGGAGCGGCCGCCTAACCTGGAAGACGTCTTCCTGCGGTTGACGGGACACAGGATAGACGCATGAAGACGATATCCAAAGCAGCCTTGCCATCGGACGCACTCAGTTGGATCAGCGTGTGGCGCCGCAACTATCTGGCATGGAGGAAGGCCGCCGCTGCTTCGCTGCTTGGCAACTTGGCCGACCCGTTGACCAACCTCTTGGGTCTCGGCTTTGGGCTCGGCCTGATTGTCGGCAATGTAGACGGTCACTCATATGTCGATTTCTTGGTCGGCGGAATGGTGGCAACCAGCGCTATGACCGCGGCAAGCTTCGAAACTCTGTACGGAACGTTCGCTCGCATGCGCAGCCAACGAACCTGGGACGCAATGATGTGCACTCCGCTCACGCTGGGTGATATCCTCCTCGGTGAATTGGTTTGGGCAGCAAGCAAGGCCACTTTGGCGGGCACCGGAATCGCGCTTGTTGCTACGGGGCTTGGCTATGGCACCTTATTATCCACGTTCTATTGTTTCCCCGCTCTCGCCCTCACCGGCCTTGCGTTCGCGAGCGCGGCGCTCGTCGTTGTCGCGATTGCCCCAAGCTACGACTATTTTGTGTTCTACCAGACTCTCATCTCGACCCCTATGGTGTTCCTATCCGGGGCAGTCTTTCCCGTTGCGCACCTTCCGCCCGCTCTCCAGTTGGCTGCAGCCGCGTTACCTTTGGAACATTCGATTGCGCTAATACGGCCTGCAATGCTCGGGCTACCACTCGATAGCATCGGCGCGCATGTTGGTGTCCTTTTCGCTTACGCAGTACTGCTCTTCTTACTGTCGGCAAAGCTATTTCGGCGACGCTTATCACACTGACGATGCCCAGCCGCTTAATGAACGCACACCCTGTTTCTCGGCCTGCGCTTGCCGGCCTATTCGCGTTCAACGTCGCGGACGTTTCATTACCCGGCCGCCCTAAAGATCATGATTACTACCACACTTGCTGGAGGATAGAATGCTGTGTCTTGGATTGAGCGGCGGATTGGATAAGGTCCATGAATATCGACCTGCACTCTCGCACACATTCTTGCATGATGGCGCAGCTGTCATGGTGCGTGACGGGCGTGTGTTAGCCGCGGTTGAAGAAGAACGCCTAAACCGAATTAAGCATTCCAACAAATTTCCCGCCCAGGCCATCCGCTACTGCCTGGCTGCTGCGGGAGCGCAATTAAAGGACATCGATCGCATCGCATTCTATGCAACCGAGTCCTATTGCAACGCGATGCTTCGGCTTTTGTTTGGTTCGGAGACGCAGAGTGGCATCCCTCTCGACGCCAGAACCCTTCTACAGCTTATGCTATCGCAGGAGTTTGATACAGAGATCGAGCCATCGCGCTTGTCATTCGTCAGTCACCATCATGCGCATGCAACAAGTGCTTTTGCTGTGTCCGGCTATGACGAAGGTCTAGTCTTGGCAATCGACGGCGGCGGTGATTTCCTCTCCGGGATGGTGGCCATTGGATCGGGAAGTCGTCTTACTCAACTACATACCTTCCCAGAGGACGGTTCCCTCGGATTGTTTTACTTAGAGGCAATCAAGTGCCTCGGTTATGGCTTGTTCGACGAGTACAAGGTTATGGGCCTTGCTCCGTACGGGGACTCCTCGCGTTTCCGAGAACTATTTCAGCAATTCTACGAATTAAAGGAGAACGGTGGCTACAAGATACATTTGAACGACATCGCTCCGGCGTTAGAGCACGACATACACGTTCGCGGCAAGGGAATGCCGTTCACCCAAGAGCATAAAGATGTTAGTGCAGCCTTGCAGGAGGCCTTGGAACGTATTGTTTTTCATGTTCTCAGGCATTACCGTGAGGTGACCGGCATGAAGCGGCTATGCTTGGCTGGTGGTGTCGCCCACAACTGCACCATGACCGGTAAGTTGCTCTATACAGGACTATTTGATGATATCTTCGTGCAGCCCGCGGCGCACGATGCTGGATGCGCACTCGGCGCTGCTCTCATGGTTTCCGAAGAACAAGGACGTCCCGCACCCCGTGAGCGGCTTCAGCATGTCTATTGGGGCCCGGCACTTGGGGATGACCATGCTGTAGAGCGAGAGGTTGCTGCATGGCGCGGGCATATCGACGTGCAAAGAAGCGCGAACGTGGCGAGCGTGGTAGCTGAATGGATAGCCAACGGTTCGGTTGTTGGCTGGGTCCAAGGCCGCTCCGAATTTGGACCGCGCGCCCTCGGTAACCGCAGCATTGTTGCTGACCCCAGACCAGCAAAGAATAAGGACCGCATAAACGCCATCGTTAAAAAACGCGAGGGCTACCGGCCGTTTGCACCTTCCGTATTGGAGGAACATGCCGCTGAGTTTTTCGATCTTCCTAAGACCGCGGGAGCTTTTCCGTTCATGAACTTTGTCGTTCAAGTTCGTGATTGCAAGCGAAGTGTGCTTGGTGCGGTTACGCACGTCGATGGTACAGCACGGCTGCAGACGGTGTCACGTAGATCGAACCCGCGGTACTGGGAGCTGATTAATCAATTCCACAAGCGGACGGGCGTCCCTGTCCTCCTCAATACATCTTTCAACAACAATGTCGAACCGATCGTGCAGTCGGTTACCGACGCAATGGTCACGTTCCTTACGACAGATCTTGACGCCCTCGTGATCGGATCGCTTCTCATCACGAAGCGCGTCGCCACGCCGGAGGACTGGGCTGCGCTCCGCGTTTCCTTACCGGCCTACACTTCACTTCGCCGTACCCCGGATCACGTCACCGCAGAGTGTCGGGAGATCGTCTGCGAGACTTATACCACCTTCTCCGATGGCGGCGCTGTGCGCATCTCGCCCGATCTATTCGAGTTGCTGCATGGAATCAAAGGGGACGCCGCCCTCGGCGAGCTTCTCGCTCACGTAAAGGGCGAGCGGCGCGACGCAATCATCCTTGAACTTCGGCAGTTGTGGGAAAAGCGCCGCATCTGCTTGCGTCCCGCCGCCAACAATCTGGGAGATCTGCGCGATCAGGCGCATGCGACTTGATAGGTATCTCTTTGTCTAGCTAGCGAACGGCAATCCATAACCGACCTCTTGGTCGCGAAGCGGACAAGCTCTCGCAACCTAACATACGGCTCGCGACGGCCTGGCGGACGATAACACTGCCGGTACTTTCCTGCCGTCCAGGGTGAGCAACTTATTCAACTGCCGGAGCAATGGATTCAAGATGACTCATCAACAGCGCTTCGTCATTTCCAGGCGTCGCACCGGTTTCGGCGATTGCTTATGGTCGCTCGCGTCAGCCTGGCAATACTCCAAGCGAACAGGGCGCACTTTGGTCATTGACTGGCGCGGATCTTGCTATCTCTCTGACCCCTTTACAAACGCCTTCAGCGTGTTCTTTGAGCCGCTCGACAACATCTCGGGCGTACCCGTTATCTGCGACGATAAGATCAATCAACTCTGCTTTCCTGGGCCGTTTTTTCCACATTGGTGGAACAGGCCTGCAATTGACGGCGTTTACCGGTCGGATGACCAAATTTTCCACGAGCGTGATGAGCTGCGCAGGTTGTTGGTAACGTCAAGGGATATCCAGGCGAATACTATCGTTTGTGACGCTTGCTTAATGTGGGGCTGTGATCAGGAGGCCGAGCGCAACATATTCCAAAGCATCACACCACGCCAGGAGATCAGGCGTCGCATCGACGATGTTTACCATCGAGCGTTTGAGGGGCACGATGTAATCGGGATACACGTTCGGCACGGGAACGGTGAAGATACTATGGGTCATAGGCCTTATTGGACCGACCCACGAGTCGCTATGGAGCAGGTATGCGCTGCAGTTGAACGGGCAAAAGCATTGCATCATACACGACCGACAAGGCTCTTTTTGTGCACTGACAGTCCCAGCGTCGCTGATCACCTTTCGGCTGTCTATTCTGAGCTCTTCAGCATTCCCAAACGCTTCCGAGCGAACGATGCTGGCCCGCTGCACACTGCAGATCTTGGAGTCGAGGGCGGATTCGCTGCTCTCGTGGAAATGTACCTCCTGGCCTACTGCCATACCGTTATCCGATTTCCGTCGACAAGTGCTTTCTCGCGCTACGCAAGCCTAGTCGTCCCCCAAGTAATCGAATTTAGCTTGGACGATCCAAGCCACTTGATCTTAGCCGAAAGGTCATCCGCCGAGCACGCGCCAGATGCGCGCTCTCTCGCCGGTCCTCACGAGCGGCGGCCAGCGAAGCCGGCCTTTTGATGCTTGCCACAGGACGTCAAGCCCCACCAGCGCCAAGAAAGGCTTAAATGAGCCTAGCACTTACTTCAGCAGTCACCAGGTACAACGCCTCGGTGCCATATCTGGACATCGGTTCGAAGCCATCCAATGGACTCCGCGCGAAGCGAGGGTGCGACACTGCTGTCGTAATGTCTCACCGACCTATGCCGTTCTCCGACGGAGCCGGCTCGGTTCGTATCCCAAGCACCTTGTTTGGTGAAGGCGAGTGCTGCGGATGAAGGTGCGGCGGGAGTAGATTTCTCAAATGAGTTACCGATGCCCATACCTGGAGATAAGGTGGTCACACATTGTGCTGGACCTCTCTATGCACACGAGGGAAGGGCGCCGAGCTCACCTCGCGCGGGTTGATGCCGGATGCAGGCCTCCCAGGATCGTTAATTCAGGCCCCAACGTACTTGGTATTCCTTGCTGCTTTCACCACACAGCGCCTTGCCAACTTCTCCACGGCTGAGAGATGGTGGAGCCAGGGCGCGCCGCCACACTTCCCCGGAATATGAGCACTAGCGCCATAGTAGGTTGACCACGCCGGACGATATGTCAGAGGGACAGGCTTCGGCCGTTGCTGGAAGTCGGTAGGCCCCTGAGGCATTTGGGAGCATTTGTGAATATGGCTGAGCGCGTCGCTCTCATCACCGGCGTAACCGGGCAAGACGGGGCTTATCTCGCCGACTATCTACTGTCGCTCGGCTATGTTGTGCACGGCATCAAGCGCCGCTCGTCCTCGTTCAACACAGCGCGCGTCGATCACCTTTACCAGGATCCGCATGTCGGCAAGGTCCCGTTCCTGATGCATTACGGCGACATGACGGATTCGACCAATCTGATCCGCCTGATACAGCAAATCCGGCCGACTGAGATCTACAATCTCGCCGCCCAAAGCCATGTTGCCGTCAGCTTCGAGAGCCCGGAATATACCGCTAATGCGGACGCAATCGGGGTGCTGCGCCTCCTGGAAGCAGTCCGCATTCTTGGAATGGAGAGGCACACGCGGTTCTATCAGGCTTCGACCTCGGAGCTTTATGGCCTGGTGCAGGAGATTCCGCAGAAGGAGACGACCGCATTCTATCCACGCTCGCCTTATGGCGTCGCAAAGCTGTATGGCTACTGGATTACGGTAAACTACCGCGAAGCCTATGGCATGTTCGCCTCCAACGGTATTCTGTTCAACCATGAGAGCCCGATCCGTGGCGAGACCTTCGTGACCCGCAAGATCACGCGTGCCGTCGCGCGCATCGAGGTCGGCCTGGAAGATGCGCTCTATCTTGGCAATCTCGAAGCCAAGCGGGATTGGGGCCATGCCCGCGACTATGTGGCGGGCATGCATTTGATCCTGCAGGCCGATAAGCCAGACGACTTCGTGCTTGCCACCGGAGAGATGCATTCCGTGCGGGAGATGGTCGAGCTGGCCTTCGCGCAGGTCGGCCGCCGCATCGAATGGCGGGGCGTGGGCGTCGAGGAAACCGGCCTCGACGCTAGAAGCGGCAAGACCGTGGTCCGCATCGATCCGACCTATTTTCGCCCCACCGAGGTTGATCTTTTGGTCGGCGATGCCAGCAAGGCGCGCACCAAGCTCGGGTGGAAGCCAAAGCGGAGCTTTGTCCAACTGGTTCAGGAAATGATGGCGAGTGATCTGGCCGAAGCAAAACGGGACGCCGACAATGGCAGCCACTTCCTTTGAGCTGAAGGTCACACGCGTCTACGTCGCCGGTCATCGCGGCATGGTCGGCAGCGTGCTGGCGCGCCGGCTCGCGCAGGAGGAGGTTGAACTTGTGACTGTCGACCGGCACGGTCGACCTCTGCAACCAGGCCGCCGTATTCGACTGGTTCGCAAAGAAGACGCCGCAAGTCGTTTTTCCTTGCCGCGGCCAAAGTCAGCGGTATCCTCGCCAACAATACGCGGCGCGCTGAGTTCATCTACGATAATATTGCCATCGCGCCGAACGTGACCCATGGCGCGCATCTGAATAGCGCCGAGAAGCTGATGTTTCTTGGCTCCTCCTGCATCTATCCGAAGCTGGCGCCACAGCCGCTTCGCGAGGACTCACAGGCCAGCTGGAGCCGACCAATGAGCCCTACGCCATGCAAAGATCGCCGGGATCAAGATGGCCGAGGCCTATCGCAGCCAGTATGGCAGCGACTTCGTCAGTGTAATGCCGACTACTCTGTACGGCCTTGGCAACAATTGTCATCCAGAATACAGCCACGTCGTAGCCGCGCTGATCCGGCGCTTTCACGAAGCGACGCTTGCCGGCGCGAAAAACGTTGTGGTCAGGGACACCGGCTTGCCACGCGCAAATTCCTTTATGTCGACGACATGGCGAATGCCTGCCTCCGTTTGATGAAGCGCTATTCTGAGTCCGAGCTCGTCAATATCGGGAGCGGCGAGGACATCATCATCGCCGAGTTCTCCCGCCTCGTCGCCGAGGTCATCGGTTATCGAGGCGAGATCAGCTTCGACACCTCGCGTCCCGGCGGCATGCCACGCAAGCTGCTCGATCTCCGCCGCCTTGACAAGCTCGGCTAGCGGGCGACGACGTCGCTTCGCGACGGCTTGATGCGCGCCTATGAATCCTATCAGGCGTTCACTCGGCTCCCGCCGCAAACCTAGATACGATTACCACAAGCAGGAGTTAGCCGCAGGGAGCAGGAACGACATGCCACACGAGGCTGCCACGCGGTCGTGGCGATGATGCTCACGATCATCTAGGCGCTCATTCTATCGCGTGATGCCTGGGTCTCGGTGTCGTTCGACTCGTCCTGCTGTCCCATGACGCACCCCCTCAGGGTGGAACCGCGGACGAGCTCTATCCTGAGACGCCGCTCTGCGATTCGCTTCTTGGCAACGGTAGTAGCAATGAGAGGCGCTCCGTGGTTGCGGACCAACGCGCACCATCGCCTTACACTCCCTCGTTTGACCTTCTCGCCATTGCGACGTGCCGGTTCCAGACTCAACCGCCCTGACGGCCCTCGTCAGCGGACGTTTCGTAATCGGCCATGCTGACATACCGGGCGCCCTCCAGTGGAGACACGGGATCAGTCGCATCAAGCCGTTGAGCGAACACGCGGAGGACCGCGTCACCGGCCGCGCAAAGCGCCTTTGCCCGACCGCCTCACTCTGCCATTTTGCATGCAGCCTGTCAGTAAATCACTCTAGGTCGACGGCACCAATGCTTCGTCAATAGGCCTCCGAC
Source organism: Bradyrhizobium sp. CCBAU 53351 (assembly GCF_015291745.1). Taxonomy (NCBI): domain Bacteria; kingdom Pseudomonadati; phylum Pseudomonadota; class Alphaproteobacteria; order Hyphomicrobiales; family Nitrobacteraceae; genus Bradyrhizobium; species Bradyrhizobium sp. CCBAU 53351. The sequence continues at coordinate 759,255 of NZ_CP030060.1, read as the reverse complement.
CGTGAAACCACCGCTTACGGGCGCGGTGTTGACGGCTCGAGGCGACCGAGTCAGCCGGCCATTGCGAATGCTTCGTCAGCGTCCTGCGAATCCGGCACAGCTTTAAGCGTCGGAGCGACGCGCTGCGGCCAAAGGAGGTCAAGGAGCACGACGACCTCGCAAACCAGTCTGGTGCCTGATTACGTGTCTCGAGCGAAACGTCCCGGCTCCTACAGCTGCCTCTACAGCTGTTACGGCCATTGTTCTCGCGTAAATCACAGTACCCGGACCTCGTCCGAACGCACTTTTGCCCGACTACGGCTGAGCTCGCATGCCGCGCCTCTCGCAGCCCTCCCAATGGGCAGCAGCGCGCTGAAAGCGATTTGCGGTGGCACCTTCATCGGTACACCAGTCCAGGACGAGCGGAGCGAGCTGCATGACCACGACTTTGAAAGAAGTCCGATTGTCACCAATCGGAAATGGCGGCCCTCGCAGCTTCGCCGAACCTGTTCACCTGAGCCTAGATGCTGCCCGCAGTAGGGACCGGCATGGACGACAGACGACCTGCTATCTCTGAAAGCACTCGAGGATCATTTGCATAAGATGCGCCAATATGGCGCACTCCTTGCGTTAAAGGACCTCACATATTCAAACTGGCGACGCTGCACCGGAGCAAATCTCTCGTCCAGGGCTGACTCTTTAATCATGGTTGGCCTTGTCGTCGCTGCACGAAACGTTGTTAGGTCCGCGACAGCGCAGGCGCCACGGCCGGCGTAACAACGATCGGCGGAAACCGGACAATATGACTAGCGACATTTTGTCTTCAACATCACAGTTCAAGTCACCGGGAGCGGAGGCCTCTCGCAGCGACGCTCAATGGGCACACCCGAAAGTGCCTGAGATCCTGCTGCGCATAGCGGAACAACTCGCCGCGCCCTTTCGGCTCGAGCTTCGGCTGGAGGCCGTCGTCGCGTTAATACAGTCTCAGCTTCAGATGCAACATTGTGTGGTCTGTCTGCATGCCGGTCACAACGCTCCGGCGATTGCCGTGGGCGCGGGCTGGACTGAAGGGAGCGATCAGCGTTTTCGACTCCGCCTGCCGCAAGGAGCTGTCGAGCGCGTGCTCAATACGGCCACACCCCTTATAATAACCCCTACGCAACCGAACAATTCCCAGACCACAAGCGATTCAGGTTCATCTGACGCCACGGCACATAGTCGATTGTCGTTCATCGCCGTTCCAATCGCTGTCGAGAGCACGACCGTCGGGGTGCTCTCGGCCGAGCTGTTCCGGGACGGGTCCCCATCGTTAGATCCCAATTCACACGTGACCCTTCTCCTCGCTATCGCGAACATGCTCGGCCACTTTCTGAGGTCATACCTCTCCACGGCCCACGATGACAGCGAGCCGCCTCTTGCGACCGATGGCAACCAGACAACGTTGCCGCAGGATGATCAAGCCGAAGCGGACCGCAACCTAACGCTACCTGGCGTAGTTGGTCGCAGCCCGGCCCTGCGCAAGCTCCTCCGCAAGATCAATGTGGTCGCTAAATCAAATGCAACGATACTCTTGCGAGGCGAGTCCGGTAGCGGAAAAGAGGTTGCTGCACAAGCGATCCACGACCTATCGCCCCGAGCCAACCGCCCATTCGTCAAACTAAACTGTGCGGCATTATCGGAGACTATTTTGGAATCTGAGCTGTTTGGACACGAGAAGGGCGCCTTTACCGGAGCCATCAATTCGCGCAAAGGGCGCTTCGAGCTGGCTGACAAAGGCACGCTGTTTCTCGACGAGATTGGTGAAATCTCACCTTCTTTTCAAGCGAAGCTGCTGCGAGTGCTACAACAGCAGGAATTTGAGAGAGTCGGCGGTACACACACGATAAGAGTTGACGTTCGACTCATAGCAGCGACTAACAAGGATCTAGAGGTCGCCGTTTCGCAGACACAATTTCGCGCGGATCTCTACTACCGTCTGAGCGTCATCCCTTTGCTTGTCCCACCATTGTGTGAGCGCCGCGACGATATTCCGTTGCTCGCTACTGAATTTCTTCGCACGTTCAACTCCGAAAACGAGCGCTCGTTGACTTTCGAACCAAGCGCGTTCGACGTATTGAAAAGTTGCGAATTTCCCGGCAATATTAGGGAGCTTCACAATTGCGTTCAGCGGACTGCCACCATGGCGGCCGGTCCAGCGATTAACAGTCGCGATTTCGCCTGCAAATCCGATGGTTGCTTCTCCGCTCGACTTTGGAAGAGTAAGCAGCCGCTATCGATGCCGTCACAACCGCTGCCGCATACGGGGCCATGCGATGCTTCATCCGAACCCGCTCACGGAACCACGCTCTCGCACCTGCAGGTTACGAGAGGTGAGCGAATAATTGATCGCGAGCACCTTATCGCGGCCATGGAAAGGGCGGGCTGGGTACAGGCGAAAGCAGCACGGCTACTCAAACTGACGTCGCGCCAAATAGGCTACGCACTCAAAAAACACGGAGTCGAGCTAAAGCACTTATAATCACCCTTGACTGCAACCGGGGGATCGTTTGAAAGCACAGGTTCACGCTTCAGCTTACCGGGCCACTAAGGCACGAGCAAATCACACGCAGACTCCGCCGGATGCTTCTCGTAAGATAGACCGCTTTCAAGGCAGAGGCGCAGTTCAACCGATCATCTACACCACGGTGCGCCAGCGACAGCTCACACCGTTGCTCATCTGATGCTTTCGTGTGGCGGCCCACCTTGACTAACCACTTAGCGACTCTGCTCATCTAGCACCCGACCACACTGGTTCAATGAATTCGCTCCGCCAGGCGCCTTTACTTCGACGATACATCAGGCCCCTTAGGCTGGATACTCGCTTGCAATCCGACGCCACGTACATCTCCTGGACACGCTGCTCACCGTGCGTCGAACGCCGGACGTAACCGACCGCGCTACTTAGTGTCAGCCAGCGCCAACACCGTACGACAATCTATATGATCGCCGGCTCACTTTGATACACCACTCGGCCGCTCGCGGGTTGACAGAACCAAGCGGCATTCCGCACTCACACCGGCCACGTTTGACTTCAGACACGAAGTGATTGCGTTCGCATCAGGTATGGCCGCGCTACAGAGCCGAAAGACGTCGGCGATACACGCCTGCTTTTCCTGTTCCGTGGGTAGAGGCCCGCCGGCTTTGGCGTACATGAATGACAACGAGTTTAGCGCGGCAACAATACTAACCGTTAGCATATAGTACTTGAATCTGTCGCTCCAGCAAGATGAGTTGAGCTGCCTTCGACGCATGATATCCTCTCAAGGTAGGTCGGCTTAGGTGGACACGGTGTGCTATAACGTTTGTAGGTCGCAAGTCGACGACTTCGAGTGCTACCGAGAGGGTATGGCTCGAACGGTTGCTTAGTGGGCCATCGTAACCTGATTGAATCCATCTGCACGGACGATGACCATCAATTCATTGATCCCGGTTTATCGACCGCACGGCCAATCCAAACCACGAGCAGCGCCCCTGTTTGTGGAGCCGCCCGATCTGGCTCACGATGCCCGGTACATCGCCCAAAGATAACACCATTGCGGCCTCGCGCGTCTCGTCTCGAACTGCTCATTTGCTTCACATCGTACAATCTCTCGCTGCGTCCGATTCAACCCCTCTCTTAACCAACTGAGCACATTTGTAAGCAGCCGTGCCCGCGCCCCACACTCGCCGCCCCGGTTCAACGAGCCGGCACCTCAGAGAGTTCTCAACGGCCACCATCATTGCCTCGGGAGCTGTATCTCGCAATCAACAGCCAGCACCGGCCACGTTGGCCTGACTATAGCGCCCGCTTTTCGCAATGCCCTTTCGCTCGGACCTACACTTAGATCGGCGCGGGTCGTGGACAGAGCGCACAGCTGATCCGTTGGATCTGCGCAGGATCTTCTTGATTCTCTCGTTACGTCACGTTGTACGCATCATTCGCCGAATTGCGAAAGGGACACTTCGATGCTTCAGCAGAAATTCACGTTCATCGGGAGCACGCGATCGCGTCAACTTCCATCGCCACTCTCCATTGATCGGCGTGCTTACAACTCAGGTGGGCACGAGCCACGTTCTGACAGTGTGCGCGAGGAGGCGCAGTACGTCTGGCAATTGTGCCTTTCCCCTCAAGAGCGGATAACGTACATTCGAAACAATCGCTCGTATTTTGCTTTTGACAGCTATCGAGAGATGATCGAGGTTGTCCGCGGCCGTCGCTTCAGCGGTTGCGCGCCGCAACTTGTGAATTGGCGCCGCCGATTCAGAGCGGGAGTATGGCGCTTCGCCGCACTGTACTGCCTTGCGACATGGATATTTATTTTTTTTGCTCTCCGCTTGCTTCTCTCCTGATGGCAATACTGCGAGGTTTCCGATCCATAGACCATGAGCGGGCGTACGGCCGTCCGCTCTGAAGCGATTCTCCAGAGAGCCAGGGAGGAGGCGGCGATCCAACATGCGCAGCACCGGAGCGCAGAAAGGTTGTCTGCCCGCTACGACACTATGCGATTGCAACCCGCCCTGCCCAGTCGACTAACAGAAAACGTCAAAGCCGAGCACATCGGCATCTCCTCACAACGCGAGCAATCGCGGCTGCGCTACTTCGGAAACGATGTTAGGTACAGTCACATCTCTTCGGCGGCGGCAGCAATCGCAGCGACGCACTTGATGAAACGATTAAACTCGACTTTGGTTTCAGATGTCCGGCCGAGGATAAGTTTAGCTATATCTGTTCTATGGCATTGCGTCCGCAAACTCGGAGTTAACGCCGATACCGCTTTGTCAAAAAGATGGCCCAATCTCAAGAGCCTTTCCGGCTCATAGATGTCGCTCATTTCTACCGGAGCACGGTTAGCGAAGCGATCCGTCGCCTCAGTAGTGACGCATTTGACTTTGGAAACAATCCCGAGCTGCGCGAGTATGAGTTGATTTGTCAACTCAGTGAGATGGCGGGTTGCTTCGCCTGGCGCTTCACCTCCGCCCACTAACCTGCCAATCTCCGCAACTTGCGCTTCGATATTTTGCCTGAGACGTTCCTGAGAATCGCTCGGGTCAGCCGCATCAGGCGGGTCAGCAAGCGATTCGAGGTGGGGCCGCCGGGAAGGTAAGGGGCTTGTAAACAGTCGCCACCACGACAGATAGTGCCTCAGTTTCGGCAACCACAACGTTAAGGCCTGATCTCCCATGCTGATTTGTTCCGCCGAGGTCGAGTTTCTGGTACTGTTCATCATCATCATCACGTCCACCCGTTATATGGTTCTGTACCAGGACGCGCGCCGTGAGTGAAACGGCTAGTCAGCGTATAACGCACGCCATGCGGCCCCTGCGACCTGAGTACCAGGCTTGATCGACATCAGTGAAATCGATTGTTCTGATAGAGCGCATTCATATTCTGAATTGGTCGGCCGCACTGACATCGAGGCCATGCAGCGAACGCCTCCTCCCACCCGCTCGCGTCTGCCTTTCCCCCAAGACACGCTTTTTGCAAATATGGCAGAACAAATGGTGGTGCAGCATTGCGAGCATGGCCAGCGCTATGCAGTGTTTGGTCCAAGGCGCTCTACGGACGCAGGGAGCGGCGCTGGCCGTAGCTCTGATCCGCCGCAATCGCATTCGAGCGATTAGGGCCGTAACCTCCTGTCCGCGCCAACGTAACTCGTCACGATCTCTCGATCGCTCCGAACCTGATCGCGCTCGACTTCACCACCACAGCTCCACACCGGCTCTGGCTGGCTGACATCACCTATATCCCGCCTGTCGAGTGCCGGCTGTATCGCGCCGCCATCACCGACCGGTTCGGCCGCAAGATGGTCGATCGGCCCATGTGCTATCACATGCGGGCTAACTCCCCTGTGCTGTGATAACGACGATCCGCCAGCAGCCTCTGACGGACTGATCCATGATTGAGGTCGGAGCGAGCAGTACGTTCCACATATCGCGTGCGGAGCCCTGCGGCTGCGGGCTGTACCCGATCGACGCGCCACAAGGGCGACTGCTTCTACAATGCTTTGATGGAGAGCTTGTCCACCACCCTGCCGAGCTCGTTCACGATCGTCAGGAGGAGACTCGTGCCGATGCACCGCGTGTATATCTCCGCGTTCGTTCGTGACTGCTACATTCCCGCCCGGCTCCATTCCACCATCGGATCGCCCCTCCGATCATCGCCTCAAAAGCCAAAGTGGCTACGATCCATCATTTAAATGGGCCCCATCCAAACACTCAATTTTACTAAGCTCGGACAAACGCGCATACGCGAGACGGGCATTCGACAAGCTGCGCGGGGCGCGACCCAGCTGTTTTCTGATCGGTCACTTGAGGGACTTCGATGCAAGCCAATTGCGTAAATAGGTCGTACCCTCCGGGTGACTGCGACGGGCAGACCGGAAGACAAAGGCAAATACGGTCATAGTATGCGGACGTAGCAGTACATTCGGATGGCTAAATGACCCGCCAGCGATTTCGTTCGACTCCGGGAATAGGGAGACGTCTGCGGTCGTCGCTTTCCACCAGCGCACTTCCGCCGGATGGCCATCCGTTTCACCACGCGGCAATTGCACCCGCATCTACAGGTTACGAGACTTGCACAGCCGTAGCGACCGCCCGCACTTGCCTGCCTATGAAACCAATGGAGTGGCAATGGCCGCCCGTTTCCGCTACCTAGCCGCAGTTTTCATACTTGCGGTCGGGCTGCTTTCCGCCGCGTCTCAGGCAAAGGATCGCCGCAATGTTCGCGAACCGGCCGCGCCTAAAGGGGTATGCGCGCGCCTAGACCCGTCAGGTGGAAATGACACTGCCAGATTGCAAGCCGCCATAGACCATTGCGTCCCAAGCGCCGCCGTATATCTAGGCCCAGGGCCGTTCCTTTCGGGTCCAATCGAAATGAAGTCCGGCACAACACTGTGGCTCGCTGGGGGCGCGATACTGACGGCTGTAGCCGACCCAAAAGCATACCAAAAGAGCTCGGGAAGCTGTGGCCACATCGATCGGAGCGGTGATGGCTGTCGGCCCCTCATCAGTTTCACGAAGACTAAAGGCGGCGGTCTCTATGGATACGGTACAATAGACGGCGGAGGCGGGACCTTGATGGCGGGCACGGCTGAGACTTGGTGGCAACTGGCCCGTCGTGCACAAAGTGAGGGCGCAAAACAAAACGCGCCTCGATTGATCCAAATGGACCGTGCTGAGGACGTCTCTGTTCATGGCATCACCTTGCGCAACGCAGCAAACTTTCACATTGCGATGAGCCACGTGGAACGTGCTACCATCTGGGCGGTCATCATTGATACACCCGCTGATGCCCGCAATACCGACGGAATAGACCCAGCCGCAAGCGAGGATGTGACGATAATCCACTCCTTTATCCGCACCGGAGACGACAATATCGCGATCAAGGCTGGCACAAGCGGCCCTGCACGCCACATTTCCATTTTAGACAACCAATTCGGCTGGGGGCACGGCATGTCGATTGGTAGCGAACTGAATTCCGGTGTCAGTGACGTGCTGGTTCGCAACCTGACCTTGGACGGCACGACATTTGGTCTGCGCATTAAAAGCGATCCCAGCCGAGGCGGCTTAGTTGAGCGGGTTAATTACGAGAATATATGTATGAGAAATAACAAATGGCCCATACACTTCGACACGCGCTACGGCCCCTTCGCTGGCAATAACTTGCCACTTTATCAACAGATCGTCCTAAGGCACGTCTATGGGACTGATGGTACGCTCGTAATGCGAGGCTTTGATCAACAGCATCCGCTCGATATTGCGATGGAAGATGTGCGCTTTTCTCCCCGCGCAACTTGGCAAGTGGAGAATGCAACAGTGACCGCGGTCAATGTATTTCCATCTCCGCCAGGTGCCGCCGCTACTCCACATTACGGCGCATCGAACCCGTGCGTAGTTGCCTTCCGCCCGTTCCCTGAAGCCACCAGTAGCAAAAACGGTGGCATTGAGCGCGACCCTCGGGCCGCAGCTCCAATCGATCGCTGACGATCACAAAGGATTGGCCGGTGTAAAAGCCGGATTGCATGGTTGCGGTCAGCTTCGTACCCGCCGTGCTTGGTACGCAACTCGCACCAGTGCTTCCTGATACTCACGCTCCCACACAGATGGTCCCAATTCGGGCCCGCCAAGACAGCCCGTCTGCAGGCCTGTCGCTAATCGGCACCGGCGCGCTGCTATTGCGGGCACTCCCGCTGCGTTCTATCGCGCTTGCGGGATCCAGCTCGTATCGTGCGAGAAGAATGTCTGGAGCGACCATTGCATTGCCTCCCGATCGCTTAGCTGGCGCGCATATCTTTCTCTTCCTCTAGGATCGGCACCAGTACCGGAGGATCTGTATTCAGCATAGTAGGCGTTCATTAAGCGGCGGCTCTTGCCCGGGTCCCATTCCACCCACCCCTCAGCCATGACCGGCGCATTAATCTGCGACGATAAGAAGATCACCGCAGCATAGGGACGCCATGGACGCCCAAGAGCAATGTCGCGCGCGCCCTTGTCGGCTGTCAGCGTGCAATGATCAAACACAAAGGCGCTGTCTTCGTCCGGGAAGGCTCTGCTTTGTGCGGTATAGACGACTGCGTGGTTTGCAACACCGTGTAGCTCACATTGCCTAAAGTAGGCCTTGGCGTTACCAAATATAAAATCGATATGGCCTTCGACGTAGCAGTTTACGAAGAACTGACGACTGGCGTTCCTGTTCGGCCCCTTGTTGACAAACAATGTGTCTTGCGCACCAAGTATTCTGACGTTTGCAAAAACATCCTTGTCGCCGGTGACAGAAAGTGCCACTGCCTGAGATGCTGGATTGCCCGAATTGGCAGAATAGTCGTTCCAAACAGTCAGATTTTCGAGCCGGAAGTTATCGCCCGACGCATCTAAGGTCGCGGAACGGACAGTCCCACCCGCAGTGACGGCGCTATCACCGTAGACAATCACCGCTTCATCCGGCCCACCACCGGCGCCCTTGATATTGACATTGGGTTTCGTCACTCTAACCTTTCCGCGATAGGTACCCGGCGCGACTACTATACTTCCACCAGCCTGAGGTAGCGCGTCTACCGCGTCTTGTATTGACCTATACGCGCCCTTTTCAGATAACGATACCTTCAGTTGCTCGGCATCGCCTGAGCGAACACTCGCAATCGTTGCCATTAATGCGACGACGCACAACACCATCTTCAACTCGATCTCCTCCTGTTTTGGCTTGCGGTGGGGCTTGATTATCCGCTTGCCTGGAATAGCGCAATGACACTGCTCGCGACCACTCTCCCAACCGGCTGAGCTACTCGTCGAACATGGCCGCGCGTATGTGGCGCACTTTAGATTCACGTGACTAGCTAGTCATCTGGAACGCAAGTTCGTCACATTAGTTGATAGCTGAACTTCCTCCCGAATGAGTGGACACCTGTAGTAGGCTCGTTGAGCCTGGAGGTGTTGAATGGAACGTGCACGACGGTCGTTTACTGAAGAGTACAAGCGCGAGGCGGCAGGATTGGTGGTGTCGAGCGGCCGCTCGATCGGGTCGGTCGCCAAGGAGCTCGGTCTGCGCGACTCAGTGCTGCGGCGCTGGGTCGATAAGCTCCGGCGCGAGCCGGCATCGGCGGCGTGGCGCCCCACCACGCAGGCGACGCCGATGTCGGCGGACCAGGCTTCGGAACTCGCCTTGCTGCGCCAGGAGAACGAGCGGCTGCGGATGGAACGCGACATTTTAAAAAACTGTCCAGCGTCGTGGCGCGCCTGCGCGGGATAGAAACAGCCTTGTGCTATCATTTAGCTCGGAGGGTAGCGGCCGGAGAGTGGTGACGCCGTTTCGACGGCGATCCCGATTAGGAAGATGACAAATTGGCATAGCCCAGACCCTCCAGCCCATCATCGGACGGAGGAGTTGCGATGCCTAACAGGACAACCGACCGCGGCCCGGACCTAAAGCTGGTCAACCTCGGCGCGGCCGCTATCGATATCGGATCAAAGATGCACATGGCCGCGGTAAACCCGGCCTGCACCGACAAGCCAGTGCGTGCATTCGGCACATTCACGCAAGACCTGCATGAACTGGCGGACTGGTTCAAGATGTGCGGCGTGACCAGTGTCGCGATGGAATCCACTGGGGTCTATTGGATCCCAGTCTACGAGATCCTAGAACAGCGCGGGTTTGAGGTCATTCTGGTCAACGCGCGGTACGCCAAGATTGTACCTGGCCGTAAAACCGATCTCAGCGATGCCGCTTGGTTACGCCAGCTCCACTCCTATGGCCTGTTACGGGGCAGCTTCCGACCCGATGCCGAGATCGCAACGTTGCGAGCCTATCTACGCCAGCGCGAGCGGCTCGTGGAATATGCTGCCGCCCATATCCAACATATGCAAAAGGCTCTGATGGAGATGAACCTGCAGCTCCATCATGTTGTGTCGGATATCACCGGCGCGACCGGCATGCGGATTATCCGAGCCATTGTTGCAGGCGAACGCAATCCCGACCTCCTGGCAACCTATCGGGACGTGCGCTGCCACTCATCGATCGAGACGATCCGCGCAGCGCTCGTAGGCAATGACCGCCACGAACATGTTTTCGCGTTAGCTCAATCACTGGAGCTCTACGACGTTTATCAGGCAAAGATGCTCGACTGTGATCGCAAGCTCGAAGTCCTGATCAGTGCATTGAACACCAAAGGAGCAAGACCGGTCGGAAACCTAGCCAAGCCGCGCGTAAAGACCAAGCAGGTCAACATCCCCACCTTCGATGTCAGGACCGCACTGTACGGAGTGCTGGGCGTCGATTGAGGCGGTGACGGCGACGGCTCGCAAGATTGCGGTTTTATTCTACAACACACTCCGGCACGGCATGAGCTACAAGGATCCTGGCGCCGACCAATATGAGCAGCAATATCGTAGCCGCGTCCTCGCCAACCTACAGCGCCGGGCGAAATCGCTAGGCTTCGTGTTGCAGGCCCTCCCGGGCGACGCCAATCCGGCTGTTTCTTAGGAAGTCGATCGCGATCTTTGCCGGAACCCGGACATGAGCTTTCGCTTCATCGAGGACCATCGCGACACCTATCCGGTGCGGCTGATGTGCGCCGTGCTCGAGGTCTCGCCGGCCGGCTACTACGCTTGGCGCGACCGCCCCGTGAGTGAGCGGACAAAATCCCATGCCGCGCTGCTGGCCGAGATACGGCAGGTCCATCAGGACAGCAGCGGCCGCTACGGCAGTCCGCGCGTCCATGCCGCCCTGCGCAGGCAGGGACGCAGCGCCAGCCGCGGCCGGATCGAGCGGACGATGCGCCGGCATGGCATCCGCGCCATCACCGCAAAGCCACGCCGTGTGCGCACCACCGACAGCCATCACGACCTGCCGGTCGCACCGAACCTGATCGCGCGCGACTTCACGGCGGAAGCCCCGAACCGGGTCTGGCTCGGCGACATCACCTACATCCCGACCGCCGAGGGATGGCTTTATCTGGCCGCCGTCATGGATCTGTTCAGCCGAAAGATCGTCCGCTGGGCCATGCGCGATCACATGCACGTCGAGCTCGCCTCCGCAGCCCTGACGATGGCAATCCGGGAGCGGCGGCCGCAGGCCGGATTGATCTGCCACACCGACCGGGGTGTGCAGTACGCTTCGCACGCTTATCGCAGCACCCTTATGGAGGCCGGCATGACGGCATCAATGAGCCGCAGGGCCGATTGCTACGACAACGCCCCGATGGAAAGCTTCTTCCATACCCTGAAGACCGAGCTCGTCCATCATCGCAACTACAAGACCCGCGCCGAAGCTCAACGCGATATCTTCGCCTTCATCGAGGGATTCTATAACCGGACAAGGCTCCATTCCGCACTCGGATATATCCCCCCGATCGAGATGGAGCTAAAAGCCGCTTAACCCGTCCACTTTATCGGGGGAAGATCAGATCCAGGTCAATGTGTTGGGCGCCGAACGTCGGCGGGATAGAGTTACTTCGAGTAGGTCTGCCCGGTCGAGGAAATCTTGCAGGCCGGGGAGAGGGTCTGCGGCATCATGCGGCTGGGATGGCTCATAGGTTCTGTTCACATGGTGTCGGATAACGCCCTATCGATCAGGACGGCGCAAATGACTTACATGCTAGCAGGCATCGGCTGGCGGAGTTCCACATTGAGTTAGCAGCCGCAGAGCGCAGGCTGAGCGCGGACTCTGTCGCTTCTTGCATTTTGGTGAATCCCACCGCGTCCAATTGCTTATTCACTGCGTCGCACAAATGTAGATCGCGACGCTGTTCGGGATCCCGTTCCCACCCCGAAAGCGGCGCTGGCAGCCGAGCGTGCGAAGGTTTGGCGATCGGCGCTGAGCCGTTCGCTGTGGCCTACGCCCAACAGCTACCTTACGGAAGAATGTCGGAACCAAAAGAACTCGAGCCATTTTCTGCGGCCACCACAATGTCTGAAGATCCTCGGCATTCATTCAGTTCCCGAGAACTGCCGGGCGCCGGGCCGGCCTTAGCGAGGCACCTATGTTGTATGCCGCATGAGAGCTCAAGCCCGCCGAACTCCCTGGGAAGCAGCGATCATCACTGCAGGATCGATGCGCCTTTGAAGACTGCTCAGAGACGTTCGGCGGATTTTGCCGGCGCGACGATCACGATGTTCGCGCGCCGGGGACCTTCAGATTGCCGATTGCAAGACACAATCGGTGGCTTGATCGGCGCAATAGCAAAATGGCAGCTCCTGGCTCGACGAACCCACGGCTTGACATCTGTACTACTAGCGCCACTCTTTCCGCTCGCTGGCCTCCGGCCCAAAGCAGCTTTTTTAATAGACAACTGTGAGACCTTCTCACTTATGATCAAAACGCCGATTGGCCATTCCACGCCCACGCGTCGAGCCTATCTAGCCGTCACTTGCACATGAACTTCGCCTCCAGCCGAGCTCTCAATGATTGCGCTTCAAAAGCACAAGGCCATAGCGGTCGGCCGGCTTGTCCGCAAGTCAGCGGCAACAACATCTTTGTGCAGCAGGAGACGGCCGTGATGCCAAGACATACACAACTACCAGGAACGAAGGCGGACACCCGATGGCATCGATGACGGTGCGTCGGGACGCTGCGGAGAAACTCTCTCGCTCGTGTCCTCGGGCGTCCTGTAGCGACCGCTGCGGCGCCGGGTACGCCAGCGTGACCCGAATCGGCGCTTACCAGTAAGCTGACAGGATCATACCCAATGAGCGCCGGTTTTCAGTTTCATGTAGCGGCCGTGCCGTGCCGTCTAGACGCCGTTCTGTTCAAGCGGGATCTGTCGACGAGCCTCGCTTGTTGGAGTGTGATGACGCGGCACGCCACGCTCCGAATCAAAGCGGCCCGCCTCGTCCTACACTCTACATGTCGCGTAAGCGACATCGAGCCGCGCACATCGCGACTACCGGCCAGGAGACGCGTGGCCCGGGTCCTGCAGGGCCACCTGCTAGCATCATTAGAGTGCGCCCGCCGAGGCGCTATCAGGAGCTTCGCGTGACCCTCAATCTGCTGGACCGCCAAAATGTAACAGATGGCGCGCCAGCGCCCGCCGCGTGCCCATCTAGCAATAAGCGGCGCACTCAAAATGCCGAGGGGAAGACGCTCGTATTGACTGGTGCTTCCCGCGGTATAGGCCACGCGACCGGCAAATTGTTTTCGGCAGCTGGATGGCGGATCATCACGTGTTCTCGGCAGCCATTCGAGGGTAGCCGTTGTCCTTGGGAAGCAGGATTGGACAACCATATTCAAGCCGAACTTAGCGACTCTCGAGCGTTGCAGCACGCGATCGCGGAGATCAAGGAGCGGCTCAATGGCGGCCCTCTGCATGCGCTTATCAACAATGCGGGCATTTCCCCGAAGGCCGCTGACGGCACCCGATTAAATTCGCTGAACACTCCGGTCGACACCTGGAAGAGCGTGTTCCATGTCAATTTGCTCGCACCCATCATGTTCTCGCAGGGGCTCTTCCATCAGCTAACGCTCGCTTCTGGTGCAATCGTGAACGTCACCTCGATCGCCGGATCGAGAGTGCATCCGTATGCCGGTACTGCCTATGCGACATCAAAGGCGGCACTTTCGTGCTTGACCCGCGAGATGGCGCATGACTATGCGCCTTACGGGATTCGCGTCAATGCTATTGCACCAGGCGAGATCAAGACAGACATTCTGTCGCCGGAGACAGAAACCAATTTGATCCCAACTATCCCGATGCACCGGGTCGGAACACCGGACGAGGTCGCGAAGGTTATCTTCTTCCTTTGCTCGGAGGCTGCCAGCTATGTCACAGGTGCCGAAGTGCCTGCAAATGGAGGGCAGCATGTGTGATCAGACACCAAGAAGAGTTACTCACGCGCGATCGATTAATTGGCAGCTCCCGCATGGAGCGTTGAGCGCTCGCGTTACTCCCGACTAGCAATTCCTGATTCCGCAGTTTCGATCCAACGGCCACGCCGTACGAGCCAGGATAGCGCCGTTGCTCGCACGCCGCGGCGCGACCGCGATGGCACGCCTCTCGCCTGAGAGATACCACGTTTTGGCCCACGTTCCATTCCGGCCGCAGGAACATTTTTTATGAGCTGCCACATAGACGCTAGCCCCGATGCCCAAGGGGCGGCGGCCAGAAGGTGAAATTTATTAAGCGCGGCCTTTATAAAACAAGTCCCGCTAATATGGCTCGACGGGGCATGTCACATTTCGAACAATGCTACGAGTAAGAACATATCAGCACGCGGCTACGTCCACTTTGCGACAATCGGGTGCATCGACGCTGTCTGCCTCCGACCTTTTTCCTTCCTATCCGTCGGCACACTTGTTGCAAACGCCTTCTAATGCAGCCTCGCGTTAATAGATCGCCAGAAGCGCGCGCCGCGCAAGGCGCCCGATCGTTCAAGCACCGCATCCGAGGAATTCGTATGAGCATAGTCACTACCCAGAGCGCCGCGGAGATGAAGGCCCGCAACAAGCAACTGATCGATGAGGCCTTAAAAATCTACCCGGAAAAGACCGCCAAGCGCCGCGCCAAACACCTGAACGTACACGAGGCGGGTAAGCACGATTGCGGGGTTAAGTCGAACCTGAAGTCGATCCCCGGAGTAATGACGACTCGCGGCTGTGCATACGCTGGCTCCAAGGGGGTCGTGTGGGGCCCGATCAAGGACATGATTAACATCAGCCACGGTCCGGTCGGCTGCGGCCAATATTCCTGGGCTGCACGCCGCAATTACTACATAGGCAAGACCGGAATCGACAGCTTCGTCACCATGCAGTTCACCTCCGACTTCCAGGAGAAAGACATCGTGTTTGGCGGCGACAAGAAGCTCGGTAAGGTCATTGACGAACTTCAGGAGCTCTTTCCGCTCAACCACGGCATTACGATTCAGTCCGAGTGCCCGATCGGCCTTATCGGCGACGACATCGAGGCTGTGTCGAAGGCGAAGTCAAAGGAACACAATGGCAAGACCATTGTACCGGTTCGCTGCGAAGGGTTTCGCGGCGTCTCGCAGTCGCTTGGCCACCACATCGCCAACGATGCGCTGCGGGACTGGATCCTGGACAGAGTGTCGCCGGAAGCGACACCCGCGTTCGAGTCAACGCCCTACGATGTCACGATCATCGGCGACTACAATATCGGTGGGGACGCTTGGTCATCGCGTATCCTGCTCGAAGAGATGGGCCTGCGTGTGATTGCGCAATGGTCCGGCGACGGCAGCCTCGCCGAACTGGAAGCAACGCCCAGGGCGAAGCTCAACCTATTGCACTGCTACCGTTCGATGAACTACATCTCCCGACACATGGAGGAAAAGTTCGGCATTCCATGGTGCGAGTACAACTTCTTTGGCCCTTCCAAGATCGCCGATTCGCTGCGCAAAATTGCCAGCTTCTTCGACGAACGCATCAAGGAAGGTGCCGAGCGTGTGATCGCCAAGTACCAGCCGCTGATGGCCTCGGTAATTGAGAAGTACCGCCCCCGCCTCCAGGGCAAGACAGTGATGCTGTTCGTCGGCGGCTTGCGTCCCCGCCACGTAATCGGCGCCTATGAGGACCTTGGTATGGAGGTCGTAGGAACGGGCTACGAATTCGGCCATCATGACGACTACCAGCGCACTGCTCAGCACTACTTAAAGGACGGCACACTGATCTATGACGACGTCACGGGCTACGAGTTTGAGCGTTTCGTCGAGACCATTCAGCCAGATCTCGTCGGCTCCGGCATAAAGGAGAAGTACGTCTTCCAGAAAATGGGCATTCCATTCCGTCAAATGCACTCCTGGGACTATTCCGGTCCTTATCACGGCTATGACGGCTTCGCGATCTTCGCTCGTGACATGGACATGGCAATAAACTCGCCCGTCTGGAAGAAACTCAAGGCACCTTGGAAGGATACTCCAGCGCCAGGCCTAATGGCCGCGGAATAAAGGAATGCACAGATCTGGCTCCGCCTATGCGAGAAGGCGGGCCAACCTAGTCGATAAACCAATCGCCGAAAAGGAGAGTGCCGCGTTGACACAGAATGCCGAACACGTCCTCGATCACTTGGATCTATTCCGAGGTCCGGAATATCAGCAAATGCTCGCCAAAAAGAAGGCGCTGTTCGAGAACCCGCATGACCAAAGGGAAGTCGAGCGGATCAGCGAATGGTCAAAGACGCGAGAATACCGCGAGAAGAACTTCGCGCGTGAAGCATTGACTGTGAACCCCGCCAAGGCCTGCCAGCCACTCGGTGCGGTGTTCGCTGCCTCCGGTTTTGAGGGCACGCTGCCCTTCGTTCACGGCTCACAGGGTTGCGTCGCATACTACCGAAGTCATCTTTCGAGACACTTTAAGGAGCCAAGCTCCTGCGTCTCTTCCTCGATGACTGAGGACGCCGGGGTGTTCGGTGGTCTAAACAACATGATTGACGGGCTCGCTAACGCTTACAACATATACAAGCCCAAGATGATCGCGGTTTCCACCACGTGCATGGCCGAAGTGATCGGGGATGACCTGAACGCCTTCATCAAGACAGCGAAGGAGAAGGGGTCAGTCCCGGCACAATATGATGTTCCCTTCGCTCATACACCTGCCTTTGTCGGCAGCCACGTGACCGGGTATGACAATGCGCTGAAGAGCATCCTTGAGCACTTCTGGGATGGCAAGGCAGGCACCGCCTCCAAACTAGAGCGCAAGGTGAACGGCAAGATTAATTTCATCGGTGGGTTCGACGGGTACACGGTCGGGAACATCCGGGAAATTAAGCGCGTCTTCGAGTTGATGGGAATCGAATATACTATACTCGCCGACAACAGCGATGTCTTCGATACTCCGACCGACGGCGAGTTCCGCATGTATGATGGCGGCACCACGCTGGAGGACGCGGCTAACGCGATCCATGCCAAAGCCACGATCTCCATGCAGCAACACTGCACCGAGAAGACACTGTCCTTCGTCGAGGGGCACGGTCATGAGGTTGCCGCCTTCAACTACCCCATCGGTGTCAGCGCGACGGACGAATTCCTAATGACTGTGTCCCGCATGACCGGCAAGCCGATCGCGAAGGCATTGGAGCGGGAGCGCGGCCGTCTCGTGGACGCCATGGCAGACTCCAGTGCGTATCTGCACGGCAAGAAGTTCGCGATCTACGGCGATCCGGATCTCTGCTACGGGCTCTCTTCATTCCTCCTGGAGCTCGGTGCAGAGCCGGCTCATGTGCTGTCTACGAATGGTGGCAAGGCTTGGGCAGAGAAAATGGAGGAACTGTTTGTTAGTTCACTGTTTGGCAAGAACTGCTCTGCATATCCCGGCAAAGATCTCTGGCACATGCGCTCCCTATTATGCACTGAGCCGGTCGATTACCTGATTGGCAACACCTACGGGAAGTACCTCGAGCGCGATACCGGGACGCCACTGATCCGCATCGGTTTCCCTGTGTTCGATCGGCACCATCAACATCGGTATCCCGTCTGGGGTTATCAGGGCGGCATAAACGTTCTTGTCAAGATACTGGACAAGGTCCTGGACCAGATGGACAGGACTGGAGCGGACTATAGCTTTGATATCATCCGCTGACGTAAATGATTTGGTCTAGCGCCGGCCAGAGCAGGGTCGACGGCCGGTGTCTAGCCAGAAAGATCCACGTCGCGGCACAAGGCTCGCGCGGCGGGTCGAAGAAAATAGGAGATACGTATGAGCGTCGACACGTCCGCCATCGAGGACGTCTTCAACGAGCCGGGTTGTGGCAGAAACGACAACAAGACGGCGGCCGAACGTACTATGGGGTGCACTAGGCAGTTGAAGCCAGGAGAGGCGGGCGGCGGATGCGCATTCGACGGCGCCAAAATCGCGCTACAGCCGTTCACCGACGTTGCGCATCTGGTCCACGGCCCAATCGCCTGCGAGGGCAATTCCTGGGACAACCGAGGCAGCGCCTCCTCAGGCTCCGATCTCTGGCGCCGAAGCTTCACGACCGACATGAACGAAACCGATGTAATCTTTGGCGGCGAAAAGCGCCTTTATCAAGCGATCGGGGAGGTGATCGGCAAGTTCGATCCGCCGGCTGTCTTTGTTTACCAAACCTGCGTGCCAGCCGCGATTGGCGACGACATCAAGGCCGTGTGCAAGGCTGCCGTGGCCAAGTTCGGTAAGCCTATCATTCCTGTAAATTCGCCGGGGTTCGTCGGGTCCAAGAACCTCGGAAACAAGCTTGCCGGCGAGGCGCTGCTTGAGCATGTGATCGGCACTGAGGAACCGGACTATACCACTCCCTACGACATCAATATCATCGGCGAATACAACTTGTCCGGCGAGTTCTGGCAGATCAAACCGCTGCTCGATGAACTTGGCATCCGCATCCTTTCTTGTATCTCCGGCGATGGGAAATATCACGAGCTGGCCTGTTCGCATCGCGCAAAGGCTGCGATGCTAGTGTGTTCCAAGGCGATGATAAACGTCGCCCGTAAGATGGAGGAACGCTACGGCATTCCCTACTTCGAGGGCTCGTTCTACGGCGTGCAGGATTCCAGCAACTCCTTGCGGACGATCGCGCGCATGCTGATCGAGCGCGGCGCGCCGCTGGAGCTTGGAGGGCGTACCGAGGCTGTCATCATGCGTGAGGAAGCAAGGGTACGCGCGGCGATCGAGCGCTTCAAACCACGATTCAAGGGTAAGAAGGTTCTGTTGATCACCGGCGGTGTTAAGTCGTGGTCGGTGGTCGCGGCGCTGCAGGAGGCCGGTCTAGAGATCGCCGGCACCTCCGTGAAGAAGTCCACCAAAGAGGACAAAGACCGCATCAAGGAGCTGATGGGCCGGCACGCCCTTATGATCGAGGAAGCGGCGCCGCGCGACATCTACAAAATGTTGATGAACTCCCGGGCTGATATGATGCTCTCCGGCGGCAAGTCGCAGTTCGTCGCGCTGAAGGCGATGATACCTTGGCTTGACATCAACCAGGAGCGTTCTCAGGCGTACATGGGGTATATTGGCATGGTCAAGCTGATGGAGGAGATTGATAAGGCGCTCTACAATCCAATATGGACCCAACTACGCCGTCCCGCGCCTTGGGACGAAGCGGAGGTCAATCGGCAGACCAACATCCCGCACACGGATTCGCACGCCGCAGAGAATTCCACCGCCGTGCGAGGTCATTCCAGCGCCGCCGGATTCAAGGAACGCGCCAATGCCTCGGGCAGGTGGGTCGTTGGGCACATTTCCGCTGCGCAGGCAACATGCGCCGTCCAGGCGTCGGAATAGGGCGTCTGCCAATGGCCATCGTCTCCACCTCCGAGAAATCCTGCACGGTCAATCCGCTCAAGATGAGCCAGCCGATCGGCGGCTCTTTCGCCTTTATGGGCCTTCGCGGCGCGATGCCGCTGCTACACGGCTCCCAGGGCTGCACCTCGTTCGGCCTGACCCTGTTCGTGCGGCACTTCAGGGAGGCAGTGCCGATGCAGACCACCGCAATGAGTGAAGTCGAGGCCGTGTTCGGCGGTCAGGAAAATGTCGAACAGGCGATACTTAACATCTACAATGGTGCGAAACCGGAAATCATCGGGATCAATTCGACCGGCCTGACCGAGATAAAGGGAGAGGACGTCGAACGATTCATTTACCTGATTCAGCAAAAGCACCCACAGCTCGAAAGGCTTCCGCTGGTTTACGTCTCGACCCCGGATTTCAAGGGCGCGTTCCAGGACGGCTGGGACAAGACGGTCGCACGAATGGTGGAAGTCCTGGTCCATCCCGTCGAGACGGGTCGGGCGCGGGATCCCGCTCGCATCAATGTTCTGCCGGGCTGCCACCTCACGCCAGGCGATCTCAATGAGCTGCGGACGATCCTGGAGGATTTCGGACTGAAACCATCCTTCCTGCCGGACCTGGCCGGTTCGCTCGACGGTCAAATTCCCGATGAGTTCACGCCCACCACGATCGGCGGCATCGGGGTCGACGAGATTGCGACAATGGGGCAGGCGGCATGGACGATCGCGATCGGCGCGCAGATGCAACGTGCGGCGGAGGCCATGTATGCGAAAACAGGCGTACGATTTCGCTTGTTCGAACGCCTCTGCGGCCTCGTTCCCAACGACGAGTTCATCGCGTTTCTGAGCAAGATCAGTGACCGGCCAGTTCCGCTAAAGTACCGCCGGCAGCGCGGCCAACTCGCGGATGCTATGTTGGATGCGCATTTCTACATCGGGGGCCGTAAGCTGGCGATCGGCGCCGAGCCGGACTTGCTCTTCGATCTCTCCAGCATGCTGTACGACATGGGTGCCAATATCGCAGTCGCCGTGACCACAACAGCCTCCCCCGTGTTGCAGCGTATCAGGACGGAGGAGGTCCTGATCGGAGATCTCGAAGATCTCGAGGAACTTGCCAAGACCCACGGCTGCAATCTCCTCATCACCCATTCGCACGGCCGCCAGGCGGCCTCGCGCCTTAACATCCCGTTTTTTCGCGCTGGCTTCCCGATGTTCGATCGTCTTGGCGCCGGCCACCAGCTCTCAGTCGGCTACCGCGGCACGCGCGATCTCATCTTCGGCCTCGCCAATCTTGTCATTGCCGATCGCGAGGCGAAGCACCAGCCGACGCCCGATACTTGGCGAAGCGTTGACCGCGACTTCAAGACCGTCCCGTCCTACCCGCAATAACCCAATAAGGAGAATAGATCTTGAAAGTCGCTTTTGCCACCCAGGATCTGAAGTGCGTGGATGCGCATTTCGGTTGGGCCAAGAACATCGCTATCTACGACGTCACTCCGGACGCTCACCGCATCCTTCAGGTCATCGAGTTCGGTGACGATCTCACGGAAGATGGCCGCAAGGATAAGCTGACGCGGAAAATCGACGCCATCAAGGACTGCACGATCCTTTATGTCGCTGCGATCGGCGGCTCGGCCGCGGCACGCGTCGTTGCCAACAAAATCCATCCGTTAACGGTGATCAAGCGCGAGGCGATCGAGACCCTCTGCATCAAGCTCGAAGATGCGCTGAAGGGCTCCCCACCACCCTGGTTGCGCAAGGCGCTCGGAGGTACGAGCAAAGCCCCCCTCCATTTTGACGACTGCAGGACGCTTCCATGACAGACGCTGCTTAACCCGCTTTCTCCCGCACTGCGACTCGAGTCGGCCGCGCTCGCAATCGAGAAAGCGACTGGCGTCATGATCTTGACGATACTTAGAGATGCACCTCGAAGAATTTGAGCGCATGGACCTGCTCGGCGGCCGGTTCATCGTCATCAACAAACAACCGCGCGACGTGAACCGCTTAGACTTCGACGATTTCGGCACGCTCGCAGCCACGGTTAATATGTCTGTCGGCCGAGCGGCGTAGGCCAATCGGACCTGCACGATCTATCGACGGCGCTTACGCCGAACTTGGCCTCGATCCTGAGCGTCGCGCAGAAGGCTCATGATGCCTTCACCAAGCTTGATCGCAAGCGCAAACAGAAGAGACAGAAAACAGCGCAAAATGATCGCAATCATGTCCTACGTAACCCGCGACGGACGCGCCTGGATACCGGACTATCTGGTATCAATCGATACCCAGAAGTGCATCGGCTGCGGCCGCTGCTATAAGGTTTGCGGCCGGCAAGTCATGACGCTGAAGGGCATCAACGAGGATGGCGAGGTCATCGGCCTCGATGATGATGATGGTGACTTAGAGAGGAAGGCCATGGTGATGCAAGACGCCGGTGCATGCATCGGCTGCGGCGCCTGTTCGCGGATCTGTCCTGCGAACTGCCAGACTCACACCCGGCCGCTTGAACTCGGGCCGGAGTGGACGAACCCGCAAGTCGATCCGCCGCCGTTTTAGGCAGCGTTCTTGGCCTCCGCAAGCCATCTGTCGGCCCGTGGGCGGCTCGGCGCCGGACATCACTGCGACGAACCCGATCGCACCCGTTCCCCCGCGTAACTTTTCTACTTGGAACTGTGAACACACCGAGCCCGGTGAACCTGACGACGGTCTGCTCTCTCGTGCGACCGTGCTCTGAGCCTCGAGGGCTTGTCCTTGAACAGACCGAACCCGCTAGCCGGCGTTGTGCGCCTGTACCACCATGCTCCGGTGCAAGTTGTTTTGCCGCAACCAGTGGGCAGCTCCTGAGCACGTTGTTCTTAGTGCTATGGAGCTTAGGTTAGCGCGGATGTGCTTAATGCCTAAGGCTCGGCAAACGCATCGCCGACAGCGAACTATTCGTCACCACGCCGATCATCGCTTACGACGCCCTGACCGTGACGCCCTAGCTTTGGGGTACGCCACGGCAGCGTTGAGACAACGAAAAAGAGCCGTTCGTGTCTGGTCCGATCGACCTCCAAGAAGGCGACGCGGGATGGGATGATAGTACACATCTATGGACGAGTCCGCCGACAGCGCCAGAGTTAGCGCCGCCGACCTGTCACAGGCGCGATGGTTTTCGGCCGCCTTAGTCCGCCGGCGTCGACGAACGTTTCCATACATGGGATTCCGGACTGCTGTGTGCGGTACGCCCGGTACAGCTGTGCCATTCCGCTTCTCGTGCGCCACCGAGGCCGGTTGTCGCAGATCCGACACGCGAGGCGGAGCAACGGGCGGTGGCGGCGAAATGCCAGTGATTTCCGTCTTCTGTGTGCTCTGGCACGAGAGTTGCGATCTGTTGAACGATCCATAACAGCGGGACGTGCGATGATTGATTTGACGGAGAGCGCGGTGAATGCGGTGAAGGCAGCGATCTCGATGGCGCCGCAACAAACGAGCGGTTTGCGCATCATAGTCGAAACCGGCGGCTGCGCCGGGTTCAAGTACGTGATGGCCCTCGCCGTGGAAGCCAATCCGGACGATACTGTTATCGAGCGTCACGGCGTCAAGCTGTTCGTCGATCGCAAGAGCCTGACGCACCTCAACGGCACCACCATGGACTTCGTCGTGGGTCTAGATGGCTCCGGTTTCACGTTTGATAACCCCAATGTGAACTCACACAACGACTAACGAAGTAGCGATGTGATGCACGCACTGCCCGAGTCCCTATGGAATCAGAGAGCATCGCATCCGCCGTGCGAAGAGCGCACGAGCAGCGGCTCCCGCAACCAGAAGTTCAGATCATGAAAGTCACGATCCGCCGCTCAACGGAGACCGGTCTGTCGATTTACGTGCCGAAGAAGGATCTCGAGGAGCCAATCGTCGAAGCCGAGCACGAGACGCTGTGGGGCGGGTGGATCAAGATCGCCAATGGCTGGGTGCTCGACCTGCCGCACATGGCCTCCGACACCCAGTTGCCCATCACGATCAGCGCCAGGAAGCGGGGCGGAGAGGGATAGGAGTGATGAATGCGCTCGCCCCATACACGAATTCGCCGGCCCCACCCCGGCGCTGAAGCACATCAGAAGACCTCACCAAGTCCGCCCATGCCCCGTGAGAAGGCACCCCTGCAAGCGCCTTCGCCAAGCCACATTCGTTTTCGCCGCTTAAGTTGCCGCCAATCAGAAGAGGCTAGTAAAATTGCGCAACGGGAAGCCCTCTTCGCCGGGCGCTGCCATTTGACCCCGCCCACCTGGCGTAGCCCGCACCGATCTCGGCGATGATCGCTGGTACGGTTTTTTTTATGGCAAGCCGCGAAAGAAGGATGGACCACAGTCATAAGGCGTGCTGCATCGGCTACGGTCTTCACGTTTTTCGCCTGCAGCAGAAAACGGGCAACTCCTGCGCACCTACCGGGCTGTTGAAGAACTCAGCCGCGTCTACAGCGAACGCAAAGTCGTCGCCAATGTGGATCTAGAAGTGGCTCATCGCCGACACATGACAACTCGGTGCGGGGCGATCCGTGGCGGGTGACTTGGCAGCCATCAAGGAAGCCCTTCAGGGCAGCGAAGGCACATTTGTTGTCGGGCTTGTCCTCGAAGGTGAGATGCGCCTCTTCGACAAGATCGAGAAACTCTCTGTCCCGGTTGTCCATCTTGACAATGTTCGTCAGCGACCGGCCAAGCCCCAGCCGAAGCCGTGCACCTTAGCCTTCAGCCCGGTCCCGCGATAAGATTCGGCAATCGCACCAGCTTGTAGGCGGTGGCAACGAAGATAGAGGCCCATTTGGCGCGCTCACCACCATGAAACCTGTCTCTTGCCCGGCAACCGTATTGATCCCGCCGAATGCCTCCCGACCCGCTTGCAGATGCGCTGGCTTACGGCTAGTGACCGACCCAAACTCAGAGCTACGGCCGCTGGTATTCTGTGAAACATGCGCGTCACGTTCATCGAGCGCGGCTCATTGACGAACTCTTCCGCATCGTGGGCCGGCCATTCAGCACGCGGCTCCATCATGTGCAGCGCTGCGATGCATTCGGCATGCCCGCCAGCATGAGGCAGGCGTCGGCCAGCCGGTCGTGGCGGTTCTGCATCAGCCCGTGTCCACAGTGGCGTCCTCTTGCCTTTGCCCTTCCTGCAGCGCGGTAGCGCCTAGCATCGGGACTGGTGGTCGACGCATGGAGGTCCTTCCAGCGTGTTTTGGCTATGGAAGTCGGGCCGGCGGCTCGCCAGAGTCGTCCTTCGGACTGCCGATTGAGCACCCGGCCGCCGTTTTTCGAGAACATCGAACATCCCGGACCACGTCGTCACCCCCGATTGCGACAAACCAGCGGACAGCGGGCGGGTATTCCAGCCGCTCTTCACAAGCCGTTCCGCGCGGATCAAATAAAACGCCTGCAACAGCGTCGCCCGCAGCAGCTTCACTCTGCGAGATCGCAGCCCGTCCAATCGTCGAATAGAGCGCAGCGCAGTCCCGCTCCAACGCCGACAGCGCCTCGTTCACAATCGTTAGAATCGCGGCGGATGATCACGCCGCACCCGCGTCTCCAGATCAAGCTAGCTATACAGCTCGCCCATTCGATTATCGCCGCGACCCAGGCACCATCTCCGAAGTTTGTCGGAGCCGCCAATGGATCACGGTACCACCATCAGCGGCGAGCGACTTTTTTTCAACGGCCTGCTAGAACGCGACGGACGCCCCTACGCTTGGCGGGCGTCCCCCTTCGGCGCGCGACCAAACGCTGTCTTTAGAGCGAACTCCTCTTTGCGCCCTGGGCTTCAATTCGATTCATTTTAATTTGCGCGCGCGGCCAGGTTCGGGCTGACGCTCTGGCTCATGATAGCCAGATACGATCGGTCGAACCGGGGATGCGCAGACCATTTTCGTAAAAGCGCTCTCTGGTAACGCCAAATTCGTCCATTTTCCAACGTGCGTCGGCTACCCGACATACTCGACTTCTGTAACGACCAATCTTGCAGGCGCAAACCAGCGCATGGACCCAACGCTGGCATAGAGGTTGCTGAAGGCCGTTCTAGAACGACGCATCAGACGCTTGGCAAGATCCGAGCTTCCAATCTATTCGGTCTCCAGGGAGAATGACCAAATGTACGCTTCAGCTCAACACGGCGCTAGCAGGAGCGATATCCTCACCGCTCTCGGCGATACCAAGCAGGTCGGGCGCAAGAGCTGCAGCACCTCAGGTTGTTGCGGTCAAGGAAAGTGCGGATCGCAAAAAGGGCAGGGAGATCTGCCGTCCGGACTCTGGGACAAAGTGAAGACCCATCCATGCTATAGCGAGGAGGCGCATCATCACTACGCGCGCATGCATGTCGCGGTGGCACCCGCTTGCAATATTCAGTGTAACTACTGTAATCGCAAATACGACTGCGCAAACGAGTCGCGCCCTGGCGTGGTCAGCGAGAGGCTGTCGCCCGAACAAGCTGTCAAGAAAGTACTGGCGGTCGCCTCGGCCGTCCCGCAGATGACGGTGCTCGGCATTGCTGGCCCGGGCGATCCGCTGGCGAACCCCAAAAGGACGTTCAAAACCTTCGAGCTAGTCAAGACCGCGGCCCCCGACATAAAGCTGTGCCTGTCCACAAATGGGCTTATGCTGCCGGATTACATCGACGCCATTTCCAATTTCAACGTCGACCATGTCACGATCACCATCAACACGGTCGATCCTGAGATCGGCACTCGGATCTATCCTTGGATCTTCTATAAGCACAAGCGTTACACCGGCCATGAAGCGGCTAAGATTTTGACTGAACGCCAGCTTCAGGGGCTTCAGATGCTCACCGAGCGCGGTGTCCTCACCAAAGTCAACTCTGTAATGATACCGGGGATTAACGACCATCACCTTGCGGAGGTCAACAAGGTAGTGAAATCGCGCGGCGGTTTTTTGCACAACATCATGCCGCTTATCTCCTCACCGGAGCACGGCACTGCTTTCGGCGCCAGCGGTCAGCGTGGCCCGAGCCCTCAGGAGTTGAAAGCCGTTCAAGACTCCTGCGAAGGCGAGATGATTATGATGCGGCACTGCCGTCAGTGCCGCGCTGACGCTGTCGGTCTGCTTGGCGAGAGCCGCACCGCCGAGTTCACCATCGAGAGGATCATGTCAATGGAGCTGAACTACGATATGGACACCCGTAAGGCTTACCGAGCCAAGGTCGAGAAGGAGCGCGCCGCTATGATTGTGGCAGGGCATGACGCGCTTGTCGGACTGGCGGATGTGTCAAGCGACATCAAGGTGCTGGCTGCGGTCGCGACTAAGGGCTCTGGTCTGATCAATGAGCACTTTGGCCACGCTGCGGAGTTCCAGGTTTACGAGCTCTCGAAGGCAGGGGCGAAATTCGTAGGCCACCGCCGCGTCGATGTCTATTGCCAGGGCGGCTACGGCGAGGAGGGCAGCTTGGCTTCGATTATCAGCGCAATCAATGATTGCCACGCAGTGTTCGTGGCTAAGATCGGCGCCTGCCCGAGGGAGGCCCTGATCAAGGCAGGCATCACGCCAGTCGATCAATTCGCCCATGACTTCATCGTCAAGTCGGCGATCGTGTGGTTCACAGCCTATCTGAAGAAAGTCAACAGCGGCGAGATTGCACACGTGCAGCGCATTCAGGCCGGCAGTCGCAACGCCACGGTTATTTCTGCAGCTTGAGGAGACATCAATGCCATTCAAGATCGTTTCTTCGCAATGTACGGGCTGCTCCGCCTGCGAGCTGGAATGTCCGAATGCAGCAATCTTTGAGAGGGATGGCTCTTTCGTAATCGATTCAAAGAAGTGCACTGAGTGCATCGGGCACTTCGACGAGCCGCAATGTGTGGCCGTTTGTCCTGTGGACAGAACCTGCGTCATCGATACCTCGCTACCGCGCTACCAAGCGCCTGCTAGAGGGGAAACAGCATGACCTTCATGGTCATACCGACAACGCGCCAATCGACGTCAAGAATGCCCCGCAGCGACCGCGGCATTGGAGGCAGCTTTCTGCTCGGGCGACTGCTCCCAGCCTGGCAGCCGCCCGAGCGTAACCGCTGAGCCCCGACCGGCGGGCCGGGTCGCCGAGCGGCGGCTCGAGATCCAGGAGCTACTGGAGCTCGACCCCAGCGATACAATCGACGCCAAGGTTTTGCTGAACGTGTTCGAGAGGACAGACACTATGATGAGTTATGGCGGCGTCGAGGCTCTCGACCGGAACGCCAGGTCGACGCAATCGTTGTCTGAATTGGCGGTCCATGGCGCGGGCGCCTACCAGATCAGTCGCGCTTAGGTGTACCATTGCTAGCACCGCACCGCCTTTTCCTCGCCCAGCGCCTCGACGAGGCCCACCCGCCATATTCGCGTATCGTCGCTGCGCAATCGCAGTAGGGCTCTCATTCTGGTCTTGCGTCACCTCTGCTGGGCGATCTCGTCAACAGATCCGCGGGCATCCCCTCAACGCCTGGCCGAGCAATTTGGTGTGCCGTCGCGAAACGCTCCGCATCGCGCGACGAAGATGCGAGTTCGAAAGCCGATCGAGAATGGCAGCCTGCAGCCGATCGTTGCCGGCGAGGCCGGCGAAAACTCAGATGCTAGCATGTACCGGCTAACACCGGAGCTCCCTGGAGGGATAATCAAGACGAGGCCAATGTCCACCCGGTCGTGGCCCAAGGCATTTTACGCATGGCTACCCGGCATGCTTACCTAACGCCACGCTGCAGTGCACTTGACGGCCCGCCATCCGACATCCATTTCAGCGTTACGGCTCGTGCCGTGGCTGGCGAGCTCATGGTGCGGGGCGAAAGCCATGATAGCCTCGTGCAAAACGCGCGCGGCCGCCGGCCACCCCTCCGCTGGAGCGAGGAAATGCGAGTATGAGCGACCACGTGAACGACGACGACTTTATCGAGCTAACGGCCCAGCCGTTTTTCAGCTATGGAGAGAAAGTGCGGGCAACGCGCACCATTCGAAATGATGGGACGTATGCTGGCAAGGAGATCGGCGAGGTTCTCGCTGTGAAGGGCGAGATCGGCTATGTCGTCTCGATTGGCACCTTCCTCCAGCGATTCTACATTTATGGCGTCGATTTCATCGAAAGCGGTCGCCGCGTCGGGATGAAGCGCAAGGAGCTTGATCGCGTTGCGCCGCGCGACGGCATCAGGCACGTCCAGTTACCGGACGAGTGCTGATAGTCGCGCTGGATTGACAATTGTTAGTCGCCGGCACGTAAGGGGCAGTCGATCGGCACCACGACCGCGTCTTTTCCAAGAATCGACCGACGATGTCTAGGCGCGCGCCGACCAACTAGGCGCATTATGTTGCTGACCGACACTATGCAGACCTGTCGATCCAAATCGTTGATTCCGCGGGTGGCGGTCGGTCGCCTCCCAGGCGAGAAAGCGGGCGGTACGCATGCGCTTGCGGCACGAAGGCATCACCGGATGCACATCGAAACATGAGAGGGCACACGAGCGACGCATCTACGTACGATTATTCCAGTGAGAACGTGCTTTTATGGAAGATCGCACACACGGCGGTGCTTCTGCACGGCAGGACAACGGCGGCCGGTGCACACTTCCGGCTCTTCGCTGGCCAATGGCCGGCCTGAGGCCTCGCGATCGACGCTCGCTTCAGCGCTCGTCAGCCAGGGGTAAGACCAGAATATCCCAGAGCATTGGCGTAACTAGGCGCCGCCGCATCCGACCCGGCTCGCTCTATCTCGGCTCTCGGGTTTCCCTGCCGCGGCCAGTCCAGCCATAACGTGACAGGCGTCTTCCTAAGGAAGCCGCACCATCGCTGTGCGGTCCATTGCTCGCGCCAGAAGCTCCTTCTTATCGCGCTTTGGCGAGGCGCCTGCAGTTCAGGTTGCCCGAACGTCTTCAAGCACCTGCATGATTGCAACAGCCGTTAGCGCCAGTATTCATCGCTTATCCGTGGCTTCGTCGCACTTGTCGACGACAGCGAGATGTTCGCGCCGGGAGCGCGCTTCCTGCCTTAGGCGATCGGTTTAACGCTGCGCTCCATCAAGAAGGCGCCGAACAGCAGCCGAGCAGGGTTCAGCCAGCCCACGCCCCTTTCGGGAGAGTCGGCCTCCGCCCGAGGCGAGGCTGTCGCTCTCGATTCCCGCATGCGACAGGCTCTGGGCGGCATAGCTGATCCACTTTCGTCCGTCACAGACATTGGACAATGGCTCCTTAACTGTCGCAATACCGATCTGCACCGACGCGTCTAAACGCTAGCGCCCAACCTGAAGCAACCTTTCCCCCGCCTATGGCGGCGCAGATACGCTGTGATCTTACCATGGCGGCGCTCCTTTGTCTGGATCCTCACACTGGCCTGACTTTCGTAGAGGCGACATCCCTTCCAACTTCGGCTCCGGGCGAACCACTTTGCGAGCGTACTCAGCGCCTTAGTCCGCGCGGAGCCAACGGCACACCAGTTGCACTTCGCATACAGCAACACGGTGGGAGCTGAGAGCTCGGCTGGCGGCTCCAAACTCTCCCTACCGAATCCTCGGGTCGCCGCTTCTGACGGTGGCTCAATGCGACGCGAGACTGCGCGGTGCTTTTGGCACCCGCTTAATGGAGATGAACATGTCGTCACTGAGGCAAATCGCATTTTACGGCAAAGGTGGTATCGGAAAGTCGACTACGTCCCAGAACACGCTCGCAGCGCTTGCTGAGATGGGCCACAGAATCCTTATCGTGGGATGCGATCCTAAGGCGGACTCTACGCGCTTGATCCTGCACGCTAAGGCGCAAGACACCATTCTCAGCCTCGCCGCCAGTGTCGGCAGCGTCGAAGACCTTGAGATCGAGGACGTCATGAAAATCGGATATAAGGACATCCGCTGCGTGGAGTCCGGTGGTCCAGAGCCTGGCGTCGGTTGTGCTGGGCGGGGGGTCATCACCTCCATCAATTTTCTAGAACACAACGGTGCCTATGAGGACATCGACTACGTATCCTACGACGTGCTCGGCGACGTCGTCTGCGGCGGCTTCGCAATGCCGATCCGCGAGAACAAGGCGCAGGAAATCTACATTGTGATGTCCGGCGAGATGATGGCCATGTACGCCGCCAATAACATCTCCAAAGGCATTCTGAAATACGCCCATTCAGGCGGCGTCCGTCTTGGGGGGCTTGTCTGCAACGAGCGTCAGACCGACAAGGAGCTGGAGCTAGCGGACGCGCTGGCGAAGAAGCTGGGAACTCAGCTCATCTACTTCGTGCCGCGAGACAACATCGTGCAGCATGCTGAGCTGCGCCGCATGACGGTGCTGGAGTATGCGCCGGACTCCAAGCAGGCGGATCATTATCGCAACCTTGCATCCAAGATACACAACAACGGCGGGAAGGGCGTTGTTCCGACCCCGATCAGCATGGACGAGCTGGAGGATATGCTGATGGAACACGGGATCATGAAGGCGGTAGACGAGAGCCAGATCGGCAAAACCGCGGCCCAGCCCGCGACGCCATAAGGATCCTGCCGGTCTCCTCGTCTCATGGGGCCGGCTATCCAGCGGTCTTTCCAATAGCGGCGGGGCATTTCTTGGCTGAGGTGCAAGCGAGTAACATGGAAGTGTCGAACTCTCGATCGGCTGAGCCGAGCGCCGTTGTGCAACAGGTCGGAATCGCGCTCTATCGACTGCTCACGGGCAGCAACCCAGCGGAAGCCGAAATCAGCGCCGACGATGATTTCGATCGTCATGCACTGGCCTCAATCCTGGTCGCTGCCGCGTTGGATGGCGGCTCGATCGTAGAACGCGTTGGAATTCCAGAGCATGCCCTGAGAAAACTGCTCGCCGGCTTTTTCCCGGCGGCCGCGGCCCGCGCCTTCACATGGATACCAAACTCATCCTCCGACGTCCATGACGAAACCGCTGTCCTGCGCGAGCTCCTGCTCGCGCAGCGTTCGACTGCCGGCGACGTCGGCCATTGGCTCGCGGCAATGGTAGCGCGACGTGCAATGGAGCCTCACCACCTCTGGCAGGATCTCGGGCTGCGCGGGCGTACGGAGCTGTCCCGTCTCCTGACGCGCCATTTCGCGCCACTGGCCCGCCGGAACACCGGGAATATGCGTTGGAAGCGCTTCTTCTATCGCGTGCTCTGCGAACGCGATAGTTTAGGTATGTGCAGGGCGCCAGTCTGCACCCAATGCGCCGATTTTGGTCGTTGCTTTGGCGAAGAGAGCGGTGAGAGCCGCCTGGTCGAACGCAAGCTGTAGCTGAGGTGGCACGTGCATTGCTCACTTCGATGATTGGAATGAATATGGAAAGACCCAGATGACGGCACCCCGCCCGACACCATCAGACCTTGATCAGTCCCGATCTCTCGTCGACCAACAACATCATCTCGACCGATGGCACACCAAGCGCCAACCTCCAGAAAGCAAGACGGTGCCGATCGCATCAGCGCTAATTTCCGCAAGCATCAACAACGCCACAGCTTCATGGGGAAGTGACGGCCTTGCGCGAACACCGGTCCGTCGTGCCAGCCAACTCGTCCGACGACGGTCGGCTCCGGACTACCAGCATCGGCCACTGTTGCCGACGCCCGGAGTGAGCGCGCCGATGCGGACTCGCGGCGTGCAGATCGCCACCAATTAGATCGCACCGGGCCGGACGTTGAGGCGCAACGCTCGCTCGGCATATCAGCGCACCCGCGAAGCAGACCCGGCCGGTAGAGACCGCAGAGTATGAAGGAACTTGAATGTCTGATGGAATTATCGCGCGCCTCAGCAAAGCCGCTTCTGCCGAAGAGTTCTTCGCTCTGTTAGGCGTCGACTACGATCCTAAAGTGGTCAACGTTGCGCGGCTGCACATTCTCAGGCGCATGGGCGAATATCTTGCTAAGGAGAGCCTTAGCGATCTGGCGGACGACAGCGTTGCTAAACGGTGCAAACTCGTGCTTGAGCGCGCATATTCAGATTTCGTCACGTCACCGCCGATTGAACAGCGCGTGTTCAAGGTCTTAAAGGACGCCGCGCCCGACACCAAGCCTGTACCCGTACTAGTGCAGATTGGTAACGAAATTGAACTGCCCTCTGTCGGACTGGCTACGCCTAGTCGCAGCGGCGTACTGCCCTCCGGGCGCCTAGCGGTTACACCCGAAACCTCCGCCGACTGAAACGTTCTCGTTCTCGTTGGTGTGATTGCCATTCCACTCTGAACTGTTTTGGGGAGATTAGTCTTGGAGAAGATCATGCACTTGCTCGTTTGCATCAAGCAGGTTCCAGACTCCGGACAGATCCGCGTGCATCCCGTGACAAATACCATCATGCGTCAGGGCGTGCCGACCATCATCAACCCGTACGATCTCTTTGCATTGGAAGCTGCCCTTGAGCTACGCGATCAGTTCGGCGGCGAAGTCACGGTGTTGACTATGGGCCCCCCTTCTGCCGAGGACAGTCTTCGCAAGGCGCTCACCTTCGGCGCGGATCGTGCGGTGCTCCTGACCGATCGCTTTTTCGCGGGCGCGGACACCCTAGCCACAACCTACGCTTTGGCGACAGCGATCCGTAGGATCTCGAGCGAGTTCGGCGCCCCTGACATTGTCTTCACAGGAAAGCAGACCATCGATGGAGACACCGCACAGGTCGGCCCTGGCATCGCAAAACGGCTTGGCCTGTTTCAGCTCACCTATGTTGGCAAGATCAGCGCACTGGACTTGCATGCCCGCACCATCGACGTCGAGCGACGCTCTGAGGGTGGCGTCCAGTTGCTTCGGACACGGCTCCCCTGCCTGGTCACGATGCTCGAAGCGACGAACCAGATCCGCCGCGGTGCGATGGCTGATGCGCTGCGCGCTGCCCGCGCGACGATCCTGAAATGGAGCGCGCAACAGGCGGGGGTTGATGACATTTCACAATGCGGCTTGCGGGGCTCGCCCACCGTCGTCAAGCGCGTTTTCGCACCAGCCGCCCGCAACGAGAAGGCCACGATGATAGAGCCTGACGAGCAGCCCGCGGAGGCATTGATCAACGCTATTTTCAGGTGCCGGCCGGCCCTCGAGATCGAGCTCGCGGCACTGGCGCGCGGCTATTGAGCTAAAGAAAGGCGCAACATGAATACCGCATCTGAAATCGGCGCTTCCCCTTCGAGTCGCGCCGCGGCTAAGAAGCAGCTGTCTGACCGCTTCAAGACCTACAAACATGTGTGGGTCTTCATCGAGCAAGAACGCGGCCAGGTCCACTCTGTATCCTGGGAGCTAATGGGCGTTGGCCGCAAGCTTGCTGACAAGCTCAAAGTTGATCTCGCCGCAGTGGTGATCGGGCAAGAGGGCGAGGCATCGCAGGCCGCCGCTACCGAGTCGTTCTGCTACGGAGCCGACCTTGTCTATATGGTCGCCGATGATCTGCTCAAGGACTATCGCAACGAATCCTATATCAAGGCGCTCACCAAGCTCGTCAATAGCTACAAGCCCGAGATCTTGCTCCTAGGCGCGACCACTCTAGGCCGCGACCTAGCAGGTTCAGTCGCAACGACATTGCGCACTGGTCTGACTGCCGATTGCACAGAGCTCGACGTCGATGCCGACGGTTCCCTCGCCGCGACGCGTCCGACCTTTGGCGGCTCGCTGCTATGCACGATCTATACGCTGAACTACCGTCCGCAGATGGCTACAGTCCGGCCGCGCGTGATGCCTGTGCCAGAACGCTGCGCGCGCCCGATCGGCCGCATCATCACCCTCCCGCTTGGACTTGTCGAGGACGATATCGTAACGAAGGTGCTGTCGTTCCTACCGGATCGCGATTCCGCACGATCCAATCTCGCTTATGCCGATGTTGTCGTTGCCGGAGGCCTCGGCCTTGGTTCGTCTGAAAACTTCCGGCTCGTGCGCCGGCTCGCCGACGTGCTAGGTGCCGAGTTTGGCTGCTCGCGCCCCCTGGTGCAAAAGGGTTGGGTCACATCCGACCGGCAAATTGGCCAAACCGGCAAAACCATCAGGCCAAAGCTCTACATCGCCGCCGGAATCTCCGGAGCCATTCAGCACCGCGTCGGTGTCGACGGCGCCGACCTTATCGTCGCCATCAACACCGAAAGGAACGCGCCTATCTTCGAGTTCTCGCATTTAGGCATTGTCGAGGACGCGATCCGGTTGCTGCCAATCCTGACCGAGGCGTTTCGCGCCCGGCTGTCGCCGCATTCGCGCGACCGGATCGCAGGATAGGACAAGGAGAGACCTCGTGACCGCGGAAACATTTGACATCATCGTCGTCGGGGCAGGTATGGCCGGCAATGCAGCGGCGCTCACGCTTGCCAAGCACGGCCTGAAGGTTCTTCAGCTCGAGCGTGGCGAATATCCCGGGTCGAAGAACGTGCAGGGTGCGATCCTCTATGCCGATATGCTGGAGGCGCTTGTCGCTAACTTTCGACAAGACGCGCCGCTTGAGCGGCATCTGGTCGAACAGCGCTTCTGGATGATGGATGACCGCTCTCACACCGGCCTGCACTACCGCTCCGACGACTTCAACGAAGAAAGGCCGAACCGCTATACTATCATCCGCGCTCAGTTCGATAGGTGGTTCTCGCAGAAAGTTCGCGAAGCTGGCGCCACGGTGCTATGCGAGACAACGGCAACCGAACTAATGCAAGATGCTAACGGCAAGGTGGTGGGTGTGCGGACTGACCGCGCCGATGGCGAGATCCATGCTGGCGCGGTGGTCCTCGCGGAAGGCGTCAACGGCCTTCTTGGCACGCGGGCCGGCGTACGCAAGCGGCCTACGCCGGACACGGTCGCACTCGCCGTGAAGGAGATGCACTTCCTACCGCGCGAAGTTATCGAGGCCCGCTTCAATCTTAAGGGCGATGAAGGGCTCGTCATTGAGGCTGCGGGCACCATCTCCCGCGGCATGACAGGCATGGGCTTCATCTACACCAATAAGGAATGCATCTCCCTTGGCATCGGATGCCTGGTCGCGCACTTCACAAGCACCGGGGAAACACCGTATGGTCTGCTCGATCGCTTCAAGCGGCATCCTTCGGTCGCTCCGCTGATCGAGGGATCGGAAGTCAAGGAATATGCCGCTCACCTCATTCCCGAGGGTGGCTTCAAGGCCATTCCGCAGCTATATGGCGAGGGCTGGGTCGTCGTAGG
Organism: Bradyrhizobium sp. CCBAU 53351; assembly: GCF_015291745.1. Classification (NCBI taxonomy): domain Bacteria; kingdom Pseudomonadati; phylum Pseudomonadota; class Alphaproteobacteria; order Hyphomicrobiales; family Nitrobacteraceae; genus Bradyrhizobium; species Bradyrhizobium sp. CCBAU 53351. The sequence goes on along the minus strand of NZ_CP030060.1, from coordinate 723,466 downwards.
CGACGCCGCTCAACTCAACAACGCTATGCATCGCGAGGGCTCAAACCTCGCAATGACATCGGGGCGACTCGCGGCCGAAGCGATCATCCAAGTCAAGTCGCGCGGCGCCCCAATGACAGCGACGAATCTGTCAATTTACAAGACGATGTTGGACCATTCGTTTGTCATTAGGGACCTAAGGAAGTACAAAGACATGCCCGCGCTGATGCACACCTACTCCCGGAACTTTTTTCTGACATATCCGGAGCTCGTCTCGGAATCGATGCAGAATTTCTTGCGGGTCGACGGGACACCAAAGGCCGAAAAGGAAAAGCAATCACTAAACTCCTTCGTCAAGAGCCGTTCGTGGAGCGGCCTGCTCGGTGATGCCGTTCGCCTCGCGCGCGCTTGGCGGTAACGCTTCTCTCACACCCCCATGAGGGCTAACCATGTCGACCGACCGATCCGCGCGCGTCGAGGACAGGCTATTCTACAACCGCTACCTGCTTGATCCTGGGCACCCTCACATCAAGGTGCGGCCACACACGATGCCATCCTCGGAGCTCGTGAGCATGCTGACAACCTGCCCGGCTCACTGCTATGTAGCTAACGACAAGCACCAGATAGAAGTCGCCGTGGACGGCTGCATCGAGTGCGGCACTTGCCGCGTGATCTGCGAGGAGAGAGGTGACATCGAGTGGAGCTATCCGCGAGGTGGTTACGGCGTACTGTTCAAGTTTGGCTAATAATTCGGCTCAACGTAGCTGTGATCTTTCAGGAAGTGCCCATCCGTTCTGAACCGAGAAAGCTGAGTTTCCGAAGCTGCAGTGTTCTGGGAGAGACCGGATGAACACCCACAAGAATGCGCCGTTGATGCCCAAAGGTCGATAGGCGATGCTGCGGAGGAGTAGGCTGCCGCAAGCCGATGGCTGACCTGTGAAACATCTTGCCGAAGACGATTGAAAATAGGTCAAGCGGTTCCGCGCGGAAGGTGTTGCTTGGTTGCGCAATCGCTCCTCCAGACCCTTTCGTCGCCAAGTCCCGCCAGCCACATGTGCAGGCTTCGACGCATTGCGCCGACATCTACACCGGCACGCAGATCGCCGACCAGGTCGAAGTGTCGACGGCCGCCGTCAGCCATCCTCGTCGCTTAGAATTGAACCGGATCGCGAGGAGCTGACTGAGCGGGGAAGGCCGATATGAGCGTGAAAGCCCAGGCGAGATCATTCACATCGACATCATAACGCTGTGGCGTTTTTGGAGGGATCGGAGACGGCATTACCCGGCGCTCCCAGCCCGTCTACATTGACGACCACTCCCGTGTCGCCTTTTCCGAGATCAAGCCATTGGCGCCCAAGGGACGCTGCTGCCTTTCGGACGTCCCTAAGACCCGCGCGGCATTTTTGGTTCGGCGTGCAATAGACGTGTTTCTGTTGCCTAACCTCGTCTGCAATGTCCCCGGCCGCGCGCCGCAAGCCGTCCATCACCGGAACAGTTGCGCCCCTCCACGTGCTCAACGCCGCGGGATTTGGTTACGCGAAGAAGTACTCACACCATGATCGCGCAATCATCAAAACCTCCGGCCTGCTGATGTTGCCATTCAGAGAGACATTTTCTCTTTCTTAAATTGACCATTGACCCATTTCTGTCGTCTCCCCTAAGAAGCGCAGCTGCAACGAATGCGGATTGAACACAACCGGGGATCGCAGATGAGCCACATATCTCAAGCGCCCAGTGCGCGAGTGACGATTCCGCTCCTTCAACAATGGAAGGAGGAACGGCGGCGCATAACGATGACCACCGCCTATGACGCCGTGACAGCGCGGATTGCCGATTCCATCGTCGATATCCTCCTCGTGGGCGACAGCGTCGGCAATGTCTGTCTCGGCTACGACAATACCCTTCCGGTCAGCATGCCGATGATGAACTATCATCTGGAGGCTGTCGCGCGCACAAGACCTCGTGCGCTGCTCGTGGCTGATATGCCGTTTCTCAGCTTCCATGTCAGCCCGCAGGAAACTATCCGCAACGCAGGTGGCTTCCTGCAACGGGGAGCAGATGCCGTCAAGCTGGAAGGGGGCGCCAAGCGCATCGACATGATACGCGCGCTGGTCCAATGCGAAATCCCGGTGATGGGACACCTCGGCCTCACCCCGCAAAGCGTCAACGTCATGGGCGGCTTCAGGGTGCAGGGTCGCACGAGCGAGGCTGCATTGCAACTGCTCGAGGACGCGCACCGGTTAGAGCAAGCGGGATGCTTTGCGCTCGTGCTCGAGGGCATTCCGGCCGAGCTTGCAGCGCGTGTGACCGAGATCCTGAAGATTCCGACCATTGGGATCGGCGCGGGAGCGAAATGTTCGGGCCAGGTACTCGTGTTCCACGACGTGGTCGGATTGACGGAGGGGCACCGGCCGAAATTCGTGCGCCCCTATTCGAACGGATTTCAGGTCTTGCAGGATGCCCTCGCAAGCTGGGCGACCGATGTCCGGGAGGGCACATTTCCGGACGCTCAGGAGTCCTACCGTTTGCCGGAATCCCTGGCGGAGGTCGTCGCAAACTGGACGCCAGGCGAGCGGGACGGAATTTAGCGTCGTGCGCACCATAAAAACCGTCCGCGAGCTGCGCCGCGCCCTCGCTGGTCACAAACCGAATGGTCGCGTCGGATTTGTGCCCACAATGGGATACCTGCACGATGGTCATCTCGCGCTTGTTAAAGCGAGCCGGGCACGCTGCAACACCACGGTCGTCAGCATCTTCGTCAACCCGGCCCAGTTTGGCCCGAAGGAAGATCTCAGCGTGTATCCACGGGACTTCCCCCGAGACGAACGACTGTGCCGCGAGGCTGACGTCGATATTATCTTTGCTCCCGGGGCGGAGGAAGTGTATCGGTCGGGGTTCGACACCTTTGTCGAACCGGGTGCACCGGCACAGCCCCTCTGTGGCCCGTTCAGGCCCGGCCACTTTCGGGGTGTTACGACCGTCGTCTGCAAGCTGTTCAACATGGTGCAGCCTGATCTGGCGTTCTTCGGACAAAAGGACTTTCAGCAATGTGCCGTAGTGCGGCGGATGGTCACCGATCTCAATCTCCCGATCGAAATCGTCACCGTCCCGACGGTTCGCGATCCGGACGGGCTCGCCATGAGCAGCCGGAACCGCTATCTCAGCGCTCCTGAACGCAGCAGCGCCCTTTCCATCAGCCGCGGCCTTTTCGCAGCAAAGGCTGTCTTTCAGGCAGGCGAGCGCGATTCCATCCGGCTGTTGTCACTCGCCAGGCAGACTATAGAGATCGACGAGCTGCAATACCTGGAAATCGTCGATGCCGAAACGCTCACGCCAGCTACAAGCGAGCTGACGCGTCCTGCTGCGATTTGTGTCGCAGGTTATGTTGGCTCAACCCGGCTGATCGACAACATCCTGCTCGATACCACGGAGGCTCGCAGGCTGACCGCGCGGTGATAAGCGAGCACGATCTCCGTCGCGCCAGGAGGCAGGGCGGTGCTCCAGCGCGCGTGCTGATCCCAGCCGCGCTCACTGCGATGATGTTGCAGCTCGTTCGACCTTTTGCACCTTGAGTGCACGACGCTTCATTGTCGCCGTCAGCTTTTTTGCTTTTGCCGGGCGAGGTTTCTTTGGAAAAACGATGCCGGCTTGAGATAGCTCCTTCGGTCCGCGCTTCGTCATCATCATTCTCCGAACATATCTGGTTGATTTCGGGACGGCGCCGCAGCAGCTAACGCCGCACACCTGGCCGCTCGCCAGCTCGCGGCGGTGAAGCTGGATGTCGCGCGCCGCCTGGCGCGCTGAGCAGCAAAAACAAAGCCCTGTTAGCCTCATACCGGGCGGCCAGCCGGCTACGTTTTGAACCTGCCATGACCAGCATCCCTTCATCCGTCGAGAGCGACCAGAACCAGCCGCGGCCACGGCGAGTGAGCAAAATCTCATAATAGGGAAAACGGTCGGACATCGAATCCATTGTTCGTCTGCGCGCGGCGAGTTCCGGACCACCCGCTCGGCCGCGCCTGCCTAGCGGATGGGTTCACATCCAACCGTTGGGGGGCGTGCTGAACAGCTGGATCGGCCTGTTGCAATCCCGCTGCGGTGAAAATCATCAACAAATCCCAGTTCAACGCCGAATTCCGCCAGGACAGCCGGGTCCGTTCTTGCCCCTAGTTGCGCAATGTCGTCCGTGTTCGTTGACACCCGGCCTGGGTGCGTCATCCGGGCTAACAGTTTATATTGTCCTACTTTCAGACGAAAGATCAAATTTGCAACGTGCCTGCTCGTGCCCTTATTTTCCTTCACGTTTTCGGAGTCGCCCGTGTTGGACCCAGCGACGAGTGTCCTTCTCCGCGCCGTGCTTGATGAGGTCTGCCAGGAGATCTCCCGCAGTGAAACTGGCCTTCGTGCCCATGTCGCCTCCAAGTTGATCGAAGCCGCAACCAAGGGTGAGACAACAGCGGAGCGCCTAAGGCAGGTCGCGCTTGAGGCACTTCGCTCGACGCCGACGATGTGGCGCTAGGGAAGGGCGTGGCTGTGACTTTCAAGGTTCGTGTTGAACATCCTGGCCACCGGCAAAGACGGCCTCGCACAGATGCCGGATCTCAAGCAAATATACCAGGTTTAGCTACGGTGGATCCGATTAGGCCAAGCGCTCGAGAAGAATGATCGCATACTTGAGCTAGCCTTTTCTCAGAAGTTGATCGAGCGCATCGATCGAGATAGCGCGTCACCGAACAGAGCCCCGTGCCCTGGAGGCGATGGAAGTAAAGTCGCCTGCTGTCAGCGAGGGCACCAATATCAACAGCGCTTTTCTCGATGCGATTGTAGCTGGCGAGCCGCAGCGCATGACAACAAGCAAGCCGGTGTTCTAGCGACGCCTTTGGCTGCACGCGGATGGAGCCGGTCGCCAAGGCGGCCGGCAGCGGCCCGCACGTCTGCATCTAAACGCATCATACGCTCGTGAAGGTAAGATCGTGCTGAGGGGAAATTTAGCTAGGCCTTCCGGCCTTCTGAGGTTGGAGCGCGCTAATTTTGCTCGGGCGCATCTCATGCCTCGCCCTGGTTATTGGAACATGCTGGCTTCTGGGCGGTTCAATGAAAGGGCCCTTGTGCCCCCACGGTCCTGCCGCATACCCCCAAAGCCCCCCAAAGGCGGGACCGTGCCCCCGCGGAGTCCGCCATGGCATTCCCGACCGAAGAGCAGATCAAAAACAAGGCCCACGAGCTCTGGGAGAAAGCAGGCAGGCCGGAAGGGCGCGAACTCGAATTCTGGCATCAAGCCGAACGCGAGCTGCAGGAGCAGGCAGAGCGCGGCGCTCCGGAAAATGGCTCGCCTGACGCGATTTAGCCGCCGCCGTTTGGCACTCTCTACACGGGATCATGTTGTGCGTGCCCGCAAGACCGCCCGAGCGGAGTGAGCGACGAGCAGACGGGTGGAAACGGTTCGGCCGGGTTATTCGTCAACGTCAACTCTCATCTCGCGTGAGCTCTGCACGTCTGATTGGACGGGCCTCAAACCGCTGGCCATTCAGATCCACGTCCGTCTTCCTCTTCTTCAATGCCGGTCGTTGTCGATGGCGTCGTTCGTTCCGCGCTCGCTCGGCATGTTTTCTGGCTTGGAGCGCGGATCAATCGCTCACGCGCACATTAAAGCGCGATGAGAATGAGATGAATCCTCGTCGCGCTTTAGGTTATTGTTTGAGCCTCCGAAAACCGCTGCACACTTCTCGGGATCATGCTCTAGAAGTTTTCAGTGTTTTGGCAGTGGTGAGGATAACCCGAGCAGCCCCAGAATTTGAAATGGGTTGTGTGATTCTCCCGGATTTTCATAGAGCGACCGCAGGCGGGGCAGGTCTTGCGAGCAAATACCCGCTGGTCCTTCGCCAGCGTCATGATCCTGACTTCGCCGGCGCCGCTGGCGGCGAGTGTCCGGACACATTCCCCGGTGGTCTCCCCGGTCGTGTAGACATCGTCGATCAGCAAGATCTTGTTATTGTTCCATCTGAAATTAGAATGGAAAGCGCCTTTGATTGCTTCGGCGCGCTCCAGCGAATTCATCTGCTTGTAGCCCTCGATTTCCTTGACGACACGCAGGCCCTTCAGCTCCAGTTCGATGTCCTCATCGAAATGATCTGCTGCCTCATTGAGCAGCAATTCAAAGCGATTGCGCTGTTGAGAAGGCTTCATCGGAACCGGCACAACATAGTCCGGTGCCCAGTCGAGGGTTGCGATGGCTCGACCTACGGCCTCACCGAGAATCTTGGCGTGGGTATCATCACTCTTCAGCGACAACACGGCTGCGCTCACGCTTCGCCAATATAGCCGCGGCCAGGAATGTTCGCGTCTCAGCAAGGTGGATGCCTTCGACATGAAGACGTCCGGTGCACTGGAGGAAAGCTCGAAGATTGACGTAGGCCCCCATCGGACCGCAACAGAAGTCACCCCGGCATGGTAACTGGCTTCGATGTCACCGACATCATCACCGATGTAGAGCGTTTCCGTCGTCGCAGCCACGCCGACACGACGTAGCGCTTCCAGGATCGGCTCGGGGTCGGGTTTGTGGTTCTGGGTATTGCCGTAGCTGACCAGCACGTCGTAAGGGATGCGGAATTGCTGGAGGACTGAAGTCGCGTACCATTCAGGCGAAGAGGTGACGATGCCGATCCTCTGTCCGTCCGCCCTGAGAAGGGCGGGAAGCTCATGAGGCGCCGCGCGGCCTTGCGCGGGGAACGGCCGGATCAGATGCATATTCTGCCGGACATTGTCCCACATCTGAAAGCGACGTTGCTGCGCAATGGCCGAGCTATCGAAAAGCGTCATGTCGAGGTCAAACAGGAACATCCCAGCCGTTAGAGCATCGACATCTGCGTGGGTGACGACGGCGGAGCGACTGTTTGGGTTTCGCCACCAGCCAAGCGGCTTTCCAATAAGCCAAGCATGGAGGCGTAGTCTTCCTTGCTGGCTAGCGGCACAGCCACCGGGCGGTTGCCATACCTCTCGGCGAGTATGCGTCGGTAGTCACCTTCAGCCCGCACAGCTTCGGCGAAGCGGCTCGCGGGCAACTGCGTCATGGCCAAGATGCCCTGGCTCTTAGGCTCTGTGGCATGACGGCCCTGCGGCACTGGCGCAAACAGCACGCGGTCCTGTTGGATCGTGAAGCGCACCGTGTGCATCGAGCCGCCCTTGATGTCTGTCTGCATGACAAAGGTTGCTATCGAAAGCCCGCTTTGCAGGCGATCGCGCTGCACAAGATTGCGCGGGGATGGCGGCACGCCGAAAGGCTGCTCGCTGATCAGCGCGCCATCCTTTTCCAGAATCTCTTCGGCGAGCTTGCTATTCTGCTTCGGGTAAATGCCCTCAAGACCACCCGCCATCACAGCGACGGTCCGCCCGCCGTGATGCAATGCGCTTTGGTGGCTCAACGTATCGACGCCGATCGCAAGGCCACTCACGATCGCCCAATTGGCGCCGACCAGTGTCTCCACGATCCTATCGCTGACGATTTCGCCGAATTCGGACGGCTCGCGCGTGCCGATGCAAGCGACGCTGCGGCGCGGCGGAAGCTGGCCCTTCACAAACAGGATGGGCGGGCGATCGGCAAGAGAGCGCAGAGCCACTGGATAATCCGTATCGAAGATCGACAGAACACGCACCCCACGCCGATCCGCCTCGTCGAGCACTCGCTGTGCCTTCTCGCTGGCTTTAACAATGGCGGCGGGCTCCTGAAGGCATTCAGCCACCGCGGCCGAAACGACCGATCGAAGCTTCGCAGGCTCGGCGCCCAAAATCGCTTCAAGAAGCGAGAATCGTTCAGCGAGACGCTCGGCCGTAGCAGGGCCGATACCGCGCAAAGCGGTGAGTGTGAGAATGCCGGCTGCAGTTCGTGTCTCGGTGCCAATCATCGCATTCAACGCCTTTCAAATTGCCCTACTTCGGCGTTCTAGAACGACAGTCTCTCTTAAGGACGAGGATGAACGAGTCCGAGGTTAACGCAGTAAATGGCGAGCACCCTAGGAGATCGGCGGCGGCGAAGGATCAAGATTGCCGTGAACACGAACTTGCGCTTGGCATCCGCACATCGATGGACATCTGCACAATAGGTCATCACAGCGTAAGCAGGCAAGCCGGCCTACTCGATCAGCAGGTTGATAGAGCCGATCACCCGTGTTGAGGAAGCCTCAGCAACGAGAGTTCTTGTCTCGACGAATTAACGACGTCGATGTTGCGGTTAAGTTGCGTTGAGAGGATCTTCTCAAATGCTTCTTCCTCCTCATCCTTCCCGTTCCGCCATCAGCTGTGTGTGTCAACGAGCGAGTAGCTGGTGCTTCTGCCCCCGGCGGCATCTTTCTTAAGGATGCCATGTTCGATCAATTCCTCAATGTCCCTTGCCGCCGTCGCCTGGGAGACCTTCGTTAGCTTTGCCCACTTTGAGGACGTTAGCTTGCCCTCAAATCCATCGAACAGGCAATTAAGCACAGTTCGTTGACGTTCATTGAGCTGGCGAGCCGCATGACGATCCCAGAAGTCCGCTTTCTGGAGAATTCTCCCGAGAATGGCATCCGCGTTGTCAAAGGCGCGATCTAAGCAATCCAGGAACCACGCCATCCAATCGGTGATGTCGAGGTTTCCTTTCTGGATCCGCTCGAGAATTGAGTAGTAGTCGTTCCGCTCGCGCCGAATCTGCGCGGACATACTGTAAAACCTTTGCGGGCTCCGCTCTGATCTTGCCAGCGCAAGGTCAGCGATCGCACGCGCAATACGACCGTTGCCGTCTTCAAATGGATGGATGGTCACGAACCAAAGATGAGCGAGAGCGGCCTTCAACACGGGATCGATGCTAACGATATTACGGTTAAACCACTCCAAGAAGGTCTGCATCTGCGCATCGAGACGCTCGGCCGATGGAGCTTCATAGTGTACGCGCTCGCGACCCATCGGGCCCGAGACAACTTGCATGGGTCCAGTCTCGACCGTCCGCCACGCGCCGACGACTATCTTGGTCATACCGCTGCGCCCAGTGGGGAAGAGCGCGGCATGCCAGCCGAAGAGGCGTTCGGCAGTTAGCTCCTCGGCATAGTGTTCGGTGGCGTCGAGGATCATCTCGACCACGCCTTCGACGTACCGGTCGGCAGGGATAAGGCCCCCAATGTCCATACCAAGATGACGAGCGATGGAGGACCGAACCTGCGCATGATCGAGGATCTCACCCTCGATCTCACTCGACTTCACCACTTCTTCAGTGAGGGTCTGAAGAGTAGCCTCAGTTTTGAGGGGGAATCCGAGCCGCTCCATCCGGCCGAGCAGGCGGCCCTGCTTATGACGGACCGCCGCCAATCGGTCTGCAATCCGCTGCATATCCCAAGTGAATGTGGGCCAAGCAGGCAGTTCATGAATGTAGGCCATAATCTCATCATCTCTTGCAGAGATTATGCAAGCTAATCATTGCGCTGACAAGCTATTCTCTGCAACAAATGATGAGAAAATTGCCATAATCTCAGCAAGAGAATTCGGGGACCTGCGTAATGAGAGTCCGGAGAAGATAACCGTCTCGGGCGGGCGGTAATCGCTTCGAAGGGTTGGATCACACTTCGCCAGCGCCGGAGAAGAGCACCGTCGGCGGCGTTGCGCGGGGCGGCGGGAGGGACCGAACGCCTGGCGATCCCGGTCTGCTCTTCAGATCGTAACGCTGGGCGAGGTCGAGAAGCCGCCGCTTGGTGAATGGGTCGGCTTTCTCTGCTAGATCGCGCGCCCGCTGCGCAAAGCCACTATAGAACTCTTCCACGACGCCCCCCCGCAACATCACTGATAACCCGAATATCATTGCCGGATGCGCGTTCCGTCAAGGGCCTGCTGATGCGTCGGACGGATTTAAAGGATCTGCTTGAGCTCACGGCGCCAGAGAAACTAAGCTCACAGCGGAGGTGTAGCGCGGCAATCTGGGTAGGAAGCGCCTTCCATCCTGATCGCCGCGCGACACGGGGGGAAATCCGATCACAAGGCTCTACGCAAGCCGAAACCCTGTGCCCGACCTGCGGCAAGCCGATGACGGCCGTGCCTGACGACGAGGCGCCCGGCCGGCCGGGCTACGTCTGCCTCGCCTGCGGAGGCGATCCCCTGCACGATCCAGCTGCGCGGAAGTGGGCGGATAGCCCGCTGTGGCCGCCGTCCAAATAGCGCAACAACGAAACCGTCCCCGAGAGCTGGAGCCGACGGTCCTCTCATCTCGTCCAAATGCTTCGTCGTCGACTGCATTTCCAGCCTTGGTTTCATCAAACGAGCTGGCGGTGCTGTAGCAGCCGACGCCACCTCTAGGACGCAAATAAGGGCGCAGAAATATCAAATCAACGGCGGCGTTTCGCGTTGCCTTCGAGAGATGAACAAAGTTGTGATCGGACGCGTCTGTTGGTCAACGCTCGCCTCACATCACGAATCTCCAAGTGCATCCTCAAGGATGGCTTTCAATCGCGCAGCTCCCTTTGCCAGCTCGCCATCAAGATCTGATTTGACGGCAGCGGCATACTCCGCTCCGAGCTCAATGGGATGACCAGCGTCGTTCTGCTCCGGCGCACCTTGAGGCAGAAGCTGATAGGCCCTTATCCCGAGCGCATGGGTGTCATTGGCCCAAGCAGCGATGCGTGCCTCATCATAGGGAGCGGGCTCAACCGCCGGCAACGATGCACCGTCGATTGCGTCCGCATAGCTTCCCCACGAATAGGCCTGAAGGTCGATCAGAGAATCATCCCACATGCTGTGAAACGTCGATGCGCGCGTGTATGACGTTCCATCCGAGCGTTTGGCACGCAATATGACGTGCAACTTGTTACCACCCTGGTCGCCATCCCGTTCACTTGCGTGAAGCGGTTGCTCAAGATCACCCGCAAGATGAACCACCAGCTTGAGCGCACGCAGCCTGTCGTCCTTACTGCGCGAAGTGTCCTTTAACACCGCAATCGCCTCAGGCAGGCCCCGCACGATGCAAGTGCCCTGATTGTTTGCCTCATTGCAGTCCAGCGCGGAATCATAAGTGGCGCGGGCGACATCGATGTCGACGAAGTGCCAGCGATACGTGTTCTTCCCTTCTGCCGTGAACTTGTAGTCGTCAGCCCAGTTCGAGATCGACGCCAACGAGGTCTCTCCGATCAGGTCCTTGAGCTTGGTCGTGGCAGCCGGGGTGAGATGTCGCTGCGCGAGCTCAGCAATCACGGAATGCCCGAGCTGTCCCCACGCGAGCGCAGTCGACGTGCTGCCCGCCAGGATGGTAATGCAGGCGGGAAGTAGAACTCTAAGCTTTGTCACGGCAACCTCCAAAAAACGCATCGCATGTCAAACAGATGGTTGTGTCGGCTCTCGCCGCATCTCGCGGGCACGGCGGAACGTTTCCGCGGATTGGGCTGTCTCAACGCTTCCGATAGCGCTGCTCACCGCGCTCTGCCCTCGACCGGCGCCGGCGGATAGTTCTTCGAATCTGACTGACGAGATAAACGCCCCAAATGATCAGCATCTTGCCAACGCATTCCTTGCTCCCGCCAAGCCTTAAGGTACGTTGACAGGCGGCATGGCTTCCGTCGGACGCAACGCGACACTCTCACGCTGGTGTCCGCGCACGGCCAAGATAATTGCAAAGATGGCAAGGACAATCAGAGACCCACGCATGTCGAAAGGATACTCCCGAACTCTTATCGCAATTATGAAGCCGCTCACATCTACCTGGACGGAGGTTCTGGACCATCTTGTACGGCCAACGTCCAAGCAGCTTAAGTCGTATGCCAAGCCTTAAACGAGGCCTGCTGCTGCAACACGCCTCAGTCGTCTCGAGCAGTGTCCAAAAAATGCATTTTCAACGCGCAATAGCCGAAAAAGTGCGAGCAAGCGGGCTAACAACAGCCGCTCCAAACCTGCTCTGATTCGAAGCTGGCAGAGACAGCTGAGGCACTCATGCGCGAACATGATCTCATCTCAGGAAGCTTCCTGGGCCTGACTGGAGCGGGATTTGTCCTCCTGTGCGCAAGCCTGTTTGCATTCACCTTTTTATAGAGAACCGCTAGATCGGAGCCGGCGCGGATCAAGCCACAGTTACTTTGATGTTTCGGTCTGGGCAGAGACGTGCGCTGGCCTTCTGCTCTTCGACTTCTAATTGCAATGATTTTGTTTGAAGGCGCCGTCAGGCGGAGTCTTGATGCTCCCGACCAAGAGAGGAACCCGATTCGTCCGTTTTGAACATGAACATCGGATGACCCTCCTGGCAGCGGACGGGCGATGGTGGCGCAACTGTATACTAATCGAGGCGTCCGAAACTGGCGCCCGCGTTCTTATCGACGGATCGCCAGACGTGCTGCGATCACGGCATTTTTTCTTGCTGCTTTCAACGACTGGCTTGGCGTTTCGGCGCTGCGAATTGGTCAGGCTGGACGGTTCTGAGGCGGACATTCTGTTCAAAACCGGCAACGCACCTTGCTGAAGAGACGACGTGCGCACGGCCCGACTGGTTTTCCACCCTCACGCAATGGCCCGCACGGCGCCCGAGAACAGGCTGGCCGGGCGGCTCAAACCGTAGTGATCGCGCAGACTGCTGCCCGCATAATCACGGCGGAAGAGGCCGCGCTTGCGCAAGATCGGCACGACCTGTTCGGCGAACAGGTCGAACCCGCCCGGCAGCCACGGAGGCATGACGTTGAAACCGTCGGCTGCGCCGTTCTCGAACCAGGTCTGGATGTTGTCGGCGATCTTTTCCGGGGGGCCGGCGATGACCCAATGCCCGCGCGCACCGGCGAGGCGCTGCACCAGCTGGCGGATCGTGGGCTTTTCGCGATCGATGATGTCGACGATCAGCTTGAAGCGGCTGGCAACGCCATGCGCACCGTCGGTATCGATCAGGTGACGTGGGAAGGGGCCATCGAGATCAAAGCCGGCGAGGTCGAGCCCGGTCATCTGGCGGAGCTGGGCGAGCGAGAACTCCGGCTGGATCAGCGCGTTGAACTCGTCCTGAAGCCGGTCGGCCTCCGCTTGTGTGCTGGCGATGAACGGCGAGATGCCGGGCAGGATCTTGATCTGGTCAGGGCTGCGATCGAACGCACGCGCCTGCCGTTTGATGTCGGCATAGAACTCCTGCGCGCTCGCCAACGTCTGGTGCGCCGTGAAGATGGCCTCGGCAAAGCGCGCTGCGAAGGCGCGTCCGTCCTCGGAAGAGCCGGCCTGGACATAGACGGGCCGGCCCTGCGGCGTCCGTGAGACGTTGAGCGGGCCGCGCACGCGGAAGTATTTCCCTATATGGTCGATCGCGTGGATCTTGCTGGTATCAGCGAAAATGCCGGAGACGGGGTCATTGACGAGCGCATCGTCCTCCCAGCTGTCCCATAGCGCGGTGACGACATCGAGATATTCGCGCGCCCGCTCGTACCGCTCGTGATGCGGAGGATGCTCAGGCAGGCCGAAGTTCTGCGCTGCCTGTGGCGAGCTTGTCGTCACGATGTTCCATCCTGCACGCCCGCGGCTGAGGTGATCGAGCGACGCGAACAGCCGAGCGAGATTGTAGGGTTCGGTGTAGGTGGTTGAAGCGGTCGCGATCAGGCCGATGTGCGTGGTAGCCGACGCGATCGCGGCGAGAAGCGTGATCGGCTCGAGCCGGAAGCGCTGCGCGTAGCGGACGTTATCCGAGAGCACCGGCCCGTCGGCGAAGAAGACCGCGTCGAACTTGTGCGCTTCGGCGCGTTGCGCCAGTTCCTGATAGTAGGTGACGTCGAGAATGCGGTCCGTCGTCGAGGCCTTGTGCCGCCACGCGGCCTCGTGATGACCGTCCGGATAGATGAAGAAGTTGAGGGAAAGCTGGCGTTTGCTCATCATCTGGCTCGCAATGGTTGGTTATCTCCGGATCGCGGCGTCACCGCGCGCGTTGCAGTTGACTCTATGTCGATGCTCGCAAAGCTGTCGATGTAATGAATTTGCGTTGTTGTCGGCGAAGCGAGCATGAACGATACGAGCGCGTCGCTAGCGGGAGATGAGTGCGTTCGTGCTGGTGATCAAGGCAAATGAACCGCGTCGTTTCGTGCGTCCGTTGGCTCGATTTTGCTCGTCTTCGCGCATGTGAGGCGCTCGCATGGGCCGTCATGATCGCAAATCTTTCCGTGCTCGCCGTCCCAACGAAGCGATCATTGCGCGGCGCCGAAAACAACGCTGGTTTCGTTTCATTGACTGGAGCGCCATCGCTTTTACCATCGGCAACGTCCAAGCGAGGTCGTTCACCATGCGGCAATCCGATCCAAACATCGTTCGCAATGTGGCCCGGCTAATGGTGCTGTGCGCATCGCTTCGCACTGCGGCGATGGCGGAGAGCTGTACCGCCGGGATCCGCCTGCTGCCGACTGTCTAGCCGCCGACGTGATCCCCTAGGGCCAACCAGGAAACCACCCGTCACTGTCCGCCGCCGCCGGCATGACCGGCGTATGGCGGAGCTTTGTCCACGAATTCAATGAGAGATACGATCATGAGCAACCCGATCACCATCGACAACGTCATTCCGCGCGCCGATATCGTCAAACGTGCGGCCCGGCTCGGTGCCGAAATCCGGAACGTCAAATTATCAGGCGATTTGTCCGACGACGTCATTCGCGCCATCAATCATGTGCTGCTGGAGCACAAGGTCACCTTCTTCCGCAACCAGGGGCATCTCGACGATGCCGAGCAGGAGCGCTTTGCTATCAGGCTCGGTAAGCTCGTGCCGCATCCGACGGTCGGTGCGACCAAGGGCACTTCATCGATCCTGGAGCTCGATTCAGGTCGTGGCGGCGGTCGTGCAGACCAGTGGCACACGGACGTCACCTTCGTCGATGCCTATCCGAAAATCTCGGTGCTGCGTGGCGTTGTGATCCCGCCATACGGCGGCGATACCGTGTGGTCGAACACGGCGGCGGCCTATCTCGACCTGCCGGCGCCGCTGCGCAAGCTTGCCGACGAGCTCTGGGCGGTCCACAGCAACGCTTACGACTACGCGGTGAAGACGCCCGCGAGCGAAGCGGATCGCAAGCATTTCGACGAGGTTTTTACCGGCACGATCTATGAGACGGAGCATCCGGTCGTGCGGGTTCATCCCGAAACCGGCGAACGCACCCTGGTGCTCGGCAACTTCGTGCAGCGCTTCGTCGGCTTGCCGAAATATGATGGCCAGAAGCTGTTCGAGCTTTTCCAGTCCCACATCACCGCGCCCGAGAACACCGTACGCTGGACCTGGCAGGCCGGTGACCTCGCGATCTGGGACAACCGGGCAACCCAGCACTACGCCGTCAACGATTATGGCGATCAGCACCGCGTCGTCCGCCGCGCCACCATCGATGGGGAAGTGCCTGTCAGCGTCGACGGTCGTCACAGCGTGACGCGCGTCAAGGCGCCGAAGGCGCAGGCGCCCAAGGCCGCTTGATCTCCAACACTTGACCGGGTTTGACACATGAACTCTCTGTTTCAATTTTTTCAAGCGCGGCATCGTGCTGCACGGAGCGCCGCACGGCGGCTGCTTGTCAGCGCGCTGGCATTGGGCCTTGCCGCTCCCGCCTTCGCCGAGCCGCCGCTCGACAAGAGCGAGATCCGGTATCAGGGCTGGGCGGGGCAGGTGACCTTCATCGAGCTCGCCGACGACCTCGGCTATCTGGCGCCCCTGAAGCTGAAATGGGTCGGCAACACCATCAGCGGCCCACAGGACATCCAGACCGTGGTGACCGGGGATATCGACATCGGCGGGGCTTTCTACGGCGCGATCCTCAAGCTGATCGCGGCAAAGGCGCCCATCAAGGCCGTGGTCGGCTATTACGGCTCGGACGCCAACACCTATAACGGCTACTTCGTCAGGGACGACAGCCCAATCAAGACCGCGCGCGACCTGATCGGCAAGAAGGTCGCCGTCAATACGCTCGGTGCCCATCTGGAATTTGTGCTCCGCGAATATCTCGCCCGCAACGGCTTGACATCAGCGGAAGCCAAGCAGGTGACGCTGG
This sequence comes from Bradyrhizobium sp. CCBAU 53351, assembly GCF_015291745.1. Classification (NCBI taxonomy): domain Bacteria; kingdom Pseudomonadati; phylum Pseudomonadota; class Alphaproteobacteria; order Hyphomicrobiales; family Nitrobacteraceae; genus Bradyrhizobium; species Bradyrhizobium sp. CCBAU 53351. The sequence goes on along the minus strand of NZ_CP030060.1, from coordinate 707,507 downwards.
TCGCGATCCCGCCGGTCAGCGGTGAACAGGCCTTACGCCAGGGCCAGGTCGAAGTGAGCACCCTTAGCGGCGTGCTGCGCGACAAGGCACTGGAGCGTGGCGGCATCCACTCGCTGTTCAACGACACCGGTCTGTTCGGCAATTTCACCGGCGGCTCCTACGTCCTGCGCGACAAGTTCATCAAGGACAATCCGGAGGCCTCACGCAAGCTGATCGAGGGCATTTCGCGCGCCATCGCTTGGGCGCAGTCGACGCCGCCCGAGGAGGTGCGCGCGCGCTTCGGGCGCATCATCGCGGAGCGCAAACGTAATGAGGACGCGACGCCGATCAAATACTGGAAGAGCACGGGCGTCGCGAGCAAAGGCGGGGTGATCTCGGATGCCGAGATCCAGGTGTGGATCGACTGGCTGGAGAAGGACGGTCTGTTCAAGCCGGGCCAGGTCAAGGCCTCCGAGACCTACACCAACGCCTTCAACTATTTCCGTCCCGGCAAGACGGCGGAGGCCCAGTGACCCAAGCGAGCCCGATCAAAATCAGCTTCGAACACGTCCGCAAGGAATTCGTGACGCGCGGCGAGGGAGGCGGCCCGTTGGGCCGTTTCACCGCCCTCGAGGACATCACGCTCGATGTTCGCACTGGTGAGTTCCTGGCCCTGGTCGGTCCCAGCGGCTGCGGGAAATCGACCCTGCTCGATCTGTTGGGTGGGCTGACGACGCCGACCAGCGGCCGCATCCTGCTCGACGGGCGGCAGATCAAAGGGCCCGGCCGCGACCGCGGCATCGTGTTCCAGCAATACGCGCTGTTTCCCTGGCGCACCGCCCTGGAGAATGTCGAGTTCGGGCTCGACATCGCCGGGCTGAAGGCCGCGCAGCGACGCGAGATCGCGCGGCATTTCCTCGACCTCGTTGGCCTGTCCGGATTTGCCAGCCGCTATCCGCACGAGCTCTCCGGCGGCATGAAGCAGCGCGTCGCGATTGCCCGCAGTCTTGCTTACGATCCCGAGGTGCTGCTGATGGACGAGCCGTTTGCCGCGTTGGATGCCCAGACGCGCGAGACGCTCCAGACCGAGCTGCTGCGGATCTGGCGCGCCACCGGCAAGACCATCGTCTTTATCACCCATGGCATAGACGAGGCCGTAGCGCTTGGCCAACGCGTGGCCGTGATGACCTCGCGCCCGGGCCGGATCAAGCAAATCTTCGACATTCCGGCCTCGCTGCGCAGCGAAGATGAGGACGTGCGTTCGCTGCCGGAGTTCGGTCAGGTCAGGCACGAGATATGGAGCCTGCTCCGGGAAGAGGTGCAGAAGGCGCAGCAGGGACAATCGAGCCGCCCCGCCGATGTCCGTCGCGGCAACAGTGACGTGAAGGAGATCGCGCATGTCTAGCCTTGAAACGCTGACGCTGCTGGAGCTCGCGCATGGGCGTCCGAACGCGTTGTCAGGCGGAGATCGCGCATCCCCACGGATCGCCGGCCGGCTTCATGCTGCCCTGCGCGCGCTCGGCGCATTGGGGCATCGCTCGCTGCTGCTCATCGTGCTGCTGTCGGTGTGGGAGGTTGCCCCGCGACTTGGGGTGGTCGATCCGGTATTCCTGCCGCCGTTCTCCGAGGTGATTGCCGCCGGCTGGCAGCTCGCACAGAGCGGCGAGCTCTATGACGACGTGTCAGCAAGCCTGCTGCGTGCCTTGAGCGGGTTTCTGATCTCGGTTGCCTTGATCGTTCCGCTTGGCCTTCTCGTCGGCTGGTACGCGCGGCTCGGCAATCTCCTGAACCAGTTCATCGAAATCTGCCGTAACACCGCGCCGCTGGCGCTGCTGCCGGTCTTCATCCTGCTGCTCGGCATCGGCGAGATGTCGAAGATCACGATGGTAATCTACAGTTGCGCCTGGCCGCTGCTGCTCAACACGATCGCCGCCGTCAAGCAGGTCGATCCGCTCCTGATCAAGTCGGCGCGCACCATGGGCGCGAGCCCGCAGCAATTGTTCCGCAAGGTCATTCTTCCGGCAGCGCTTCCGACCATCTTCGTCGGCATTCGCCTCGCCAGCGCCTCTGCCATGCTGGTGCTGGTCGCCTCCGAGATGGTCGGGGCGAAGGCGGGGCTCGGCTATCTCATCATCAACAGCCAGTACAGCTTCCTGATCCCGCAGATGTATTTCGGCATCCTGGGCATCACTGTGATCGGGCTGGCGTTCAACGCTGTGCTCGAGGTGATCGAGCGGCGCTTCATGCGCTGGAAGGCGCCGGTTTCGGCGTGAGCGCGCCAATTGTAATGGTTCGAACTTGGGGACGTGTTCAATGACCAACCAAATCCATCGCGCCGAGCGTAGGTCCGCACCTTCAGGATCGGTCGAATATGATGCAGACGTGCTGGTGCTGGGTGGCGGGCCCGCGGGCACCTGGGCAGCGGTAAGCGCGGCCGAACGCGGCGCGCGTGTTGTTCTCGCCGATAAGGGCTTTTGCGGCACCTCGGGCTCGACCGCGGCGGCGGGAACCGGCGTCTGGTACGTCGATCCCACGCCGACTGACCGCGAGGCGTCGATGGCGAGCCGCGAGAAGCTCGGCGGATATCTTCAGGACCGCCGCTGGATGGTCCGCACGCTCGATCTCACTTTTCAGCAGAGCAATCGCCTCGCCGAATGGGGCTATCCCTATCCCGTGGATGACCACGGCAAGTCGCAGCGCAACTCGCTGCAAGGCCCCGAATATATGCGCTTGATGCGCAAGCGGACCAAGCAGGCCGGCGTCACCGTCCTCGATCACAGCCCGGCGCTGGAATTATTGCTCGACGAGGCCGGGGCGGTTGCGGGCGCGAGCGGCCTGCGTCGCCAGAAGCAGGATCGCTGGACCGTGCGCGCCAAAGCGGTGGTGATTGCGACCGGCGGCTGTGCGTTTCTGAGCAAGACGCTAGGTTCGAACGTGCTCACCGGTGACGGCTATCTCATGGCCGCCGAAGCCGGCGCCGAATTCAGCAGCATGGAGTTTTCCAATCCCTACGCGATCTCGCCGGCGTTCGGCTCGGTCACCAAGACGCTGTTCTATGGCTGGGCCAACTTCACCTATGAAGACGGCAGCTGGTGCTGCATCCAAAGGCGGTCGTTCCGCGATTGCCCGAGCCCTGCTTCGGGGGGCCGGTCTATGCGCGGCTCGACAAGGCCGACGCGGACGTCCAGCTGCACATGCGGGCCTCGCAACCGAATTTCTTCCTGCCCTTCGACCGCACCGGAATCGATCCGTTCAAGGATCGTTTTCCGGTTACGCTGCGACTGGAAGGCACCGTGCGTGGCACCGGCGGCCTTCGCATCGTCGACGAGACCTGCGCAACCACCGTCCCCGGGCTCTATGCCGCCGGAGATGCGGCGACGCGCGAATTGATCTGCGGTGGCTTCACCGGCGGCGGCAGCCACAACGCCGCCTGGGCGATGACGTCGGGGACGCTGGCCGGGCAGGGCGCCGCGGACTACGCGCGGCAAGCCGCTGACGGTCGAGAGCTGTCCTCGGCTGGAACGGTCGGCCTCCGGAGCCGGTCGCGGCGCGCATTCGAGCCGGCCGCGCTGGCGCGAGCCGTCCAGGACGAGGTCTTCCCCTATGAGCTGAATTATTTCCGCGAGGCCTCACGGCTCGGTGGTGCGCTGGCGCGCCTCGATGCCGCCTGGCGCGATGTCTCGGAAGCAGGCGCTGCCGGCGCGGCCGAATTGCTCCGCACGCGTGAAAGCGCGGCGATGCTGGCCACAGCGCGATGGATGTACCGCAGCGCACTGGCGCGTCAGGAAAGCCGCGGCATGCATCGTCGTGACGATTTCCCCGAGCAGGACCATCGGCAGCGCCACTACCTGACATCGGGCGGCCTTGACGAAGTCTGGACCGCCGTCCGGCCCCATGCCGAGGCGGCTTACGCGGAGGCTGCGGAATGATCGAGGTCATCGATAGCGAGCGCTGCACCTCTTGCGACATTTGTGTCGCGGTATGTCCGACCAACGTATTCGACAAAACGGACGGGCTTCCGGTGATCGCGCGGCAGAGCGATTGCCAGACCTGCTTCCTCTGCGAGCTCTATTGTCCTGAGGACGCGCTCTACGTCTCCCCTTTTGCCGATGAGACAGAGCGGGTCGATCTTGTCACCGTCAAGGAGGCCGGGGTGATGGGCAGCTATCGCCGTGCCGTCGGCTGGACCGACGAGACGAGCAATCGGCGCAACGCTGATCGCAGCTACCTCCTCTTTGTGCATTGAGGACAGTGCATGCATTCGCTCCCGCTCCGCCATCAATGCGACTAACGTTGCGGCGTAGGTGCGTAACGCGATGGAGGCAACTTCGCTGGGATCGACGCATAGATCTGATAGAAACCGTCAATGACGGTCTACTCGCAACTCAAGAATTTCATATCCAGCGCCGGGCGAGGCTCGCCTGACCCCACAGTCCGCGCGCAGGGACTTCATCGAATTCAAATAACCAGTGGGAAGGAAGCGTCTCTCACTCTATTCTGTCAGAAACCCCGGCTATTCAAGCCTTAGAGCTCCTTGTAGATCGGGATCGTCTCGGTATGTGCATCGATGACTTCGATGACTTGTCGTTGCAGCGGGAGTTCTGTCTTGCGCTCCTTCCAAAGTTTCTTGAAGCGCTGCACCGTTTCCGCAGCCGTTTCGAGCGCAAGCGTCTCCGACATCTTCGCCTTGGCAGCCAGATGCGCCAGCTCGTCCTTTGAGAATTCGGCCATCTTCTTCGTGCGCGAATAGTTCAACGCCATCTTGTCGTCCGGGATGTACGCAATAGTCGAGAGCAGATCGTAGGCGGGCGACAGGACGGGTGTCCGCCCATCAGGGTAGATCAATGACCAGTTCTTCAGGTGCATGTCGGCGTTGCCGATCAGTGTGCTGAATACGAGTCGTCGGACGAACTCGGCGAGGTCGGCCTCACCAGTCTCAATGCCGAGGACACGCGCGATGCTTCGGTAATTCGCCTTGTCGTATTTTTCATCCGGAAAGACGCCGAATACCTGAGCGAAATCCTCCATGTGGACCGGAGCATCAGCCGTGCGGTCGAACCGCTTCACGGCAAACGCCCGCCCCTCGAGTTCGCCGATTCCGTCCGGAAGACCTTTGATTGCCTCGACGTCGATCAGTTGAAGCTCGGGCACATCCATGCCGATGTCCTTCGCCAGGGTCATCATGGAGTATTCGTTCTCAGGCACGCCGATATACTGATGTGACGGTAGCTTGACGATCCATGAACCGCCGACACCTTCGACCGGAATAGTGAGTCCGCCCTTCTTGGGATCATTCTTGAGCGCGGAGAACTTCAGCTGCACGCCCGCAAGCGAGAAGCGCATCATGTTCTGCCGTTTATCGGGCGTAAGATTCTCCTCGACCTGGGGGGGCAGCGCGTCTCCATCGGCCGGGTGGACCGACAGGGCACCCGGAAGGTCTCGGCCCAGCATCCACAGGAGGAAGAACTCGCGCCGTTCCTTCACGCCCGCCCGTTCCGCAAGATAGCGACGAAGCGGCCCTTCCGGCAGAAGATTGGAGAAGAATGGCGCGAGAACTTGTTGATACGGTTTGAACGAGGTGAGCAGATTCCCGAACGAGTCCTTGAAAGACAGGCTCAAGGTGGAACGGTGGGCGTCATCGATGTAGGTCTGATTGAAGGCGAGCAGCGAACGATCGCCCTGCACGAGTGTGAGAGTCGCGATCGGGGTATCGTGCAGGTGGACATTTAGAACGGATACGTCAGGCATCGTCGTCCTCATCGTCGAGAGCGTAGGCGGGGCGAGGGGCTTCTTCGGGATGAGCGACCCTGTTGCGTACACCCTGTAACGCGCCTGCAGAATCTTCCAGCAGAGCCCTGGGTATAGGTTCGACGCTATAGGGACGCAGGCTCTCGACGATATCTGAGACAAGTGCCAGGTCGGTTTTTGAAAGATGGACCTGTTTCAGAAAGCGAAAATATTCGGCGATGCGGTCGAGGGTGGCTGAACTGCCATAGCGTTTCCTTTGACCAGAGACGATGCGTTCGGCCTTGCTGAAGACATCCGACGATCCTTGTTCGGACGAGAATTCGGCAGCGTTTGATCGCAGTAAGCCCTCTATCGCGGGAAGAAGTTTCTTCGGCACAAGGACGAGCTCCAGGTCGAGCGCCCGCGCCATCTGCATGAAGCTCGACAGGCCCGGTTCGAGGCGACTGGTCTCGATTTGCGAGATGTGCGCCTGGGTCATACCCGCGCGGGCCGCCAGCGCGCGTTGGCTCATGCCCGCCTTTGCGCGCTGAGCGGAGGCGGCTTTGATGAGCTCTTCACTTTGGTAAGTCACAATATATTATCCTGATCAAATAAGTCATTCGATCTGTATTATATATCGAAACGCCGACATGTCTCAAGCTGACCGATCAGTATTGTTATCAAGCAGCCATCATGATAAGTAAAATTATCGATGAAGCGCGGACGAATTTCGCTTGCGCGCGGCCTTCGCCGGGCCGGCTCTTGACTAGGCCGCCCGGCCCAGGCCCTGCGGCGTTCCCGCCCGCGCAAGAAACTGCGAAAAACCTAGCTGCCTAGACGATCATCGCTGCCATAGCCGAGAGGCGAACGGATCCATCGTGGACCGATAACGAAAGAGACTTTGAGAGCCTCAGATCCATCAACCCGCTTTGCAAAGGCCGGAACTCATAAACACGAGGGAATTGCTTCCTTGCGAACCAAAATAAAGCCTCAGCGATCGCGGTGTGTTATGGTTTTTTGCAACAACCCAAAATATAACTAGCAAAATTAGCCTCTTAGTTTGGGTTCCATGAAGCGTAGCGATCTCAGCCGCACCATCCGGGAAACCCTAAAACGGCTTCCGCCACCCTACGATTCCCACTACGGGATCGTTCCACCGGCACCTCCAGAGGACGGCGTATTCGCCCCCGGTGCAGCGAAAGCCCTGGAAGCGGCACAAGCGGCATTCGGGACGGTCAACGCCATCCTTACCAGGCGCGAGGCGGTCAGTTCCTCGTCGATCGAAGGCACCCAGAGCACTCTCGACGAACTGCTTTCCGTCGAAGAGACGGGCGATGACGGCGCCCGCAACGAGGCACGCCAGGTCTGCAGCTACGCCGTCGCCCTCGATAGGTTTGTCCCGCGGGCCACCGAGCTTGGCTACGGCGTCTTCACTATTGATCGATCAAGGATCTCCATCGCGCGTGATGAAGGACGACCCGGATTATCAGGACGATCCCGGCGACTTCCGAACGCGCGTAGTCTGGATCGGCGGGAACAAAGACATCGCATATTCAAGTATAAATCCTCCACCCCCACCCGACGTGCCAGATTGCCTCGCTCAGGCGGTCGACTACCTCCGGAACGAGGGCATGCAGCAGATGACTCAAGGGTTCATCACGCGCATGGCCATTGCGCACGCCCATTTCGAAGCGGTACACCCCTTTCGCGCCGGCAACGGTCGCGTGGGTCGTCTCCTCCTCCCGCTCATGATGGCGGCGGAGAAGCGTGTACCGCTGTACCTTTCTCCCTACATCGAAAGCAAGAAGGGCACGTACTACGCATCCCTCAAGAACGCCCAGCAGCGGCTCGACTGGGAGCCGATCATCACGTTCATGGCCGACGCCGTGACCGCCACCGTTGAAGAGCTCATCCGCACCCGGCAGGCGCTGTCGGAGTTGTCCGAACGCTGGAGGGGTCGCCGGAAATTCCGTAAGGGTTTCTGCGGCTCTTCGGGCGCTGGACGAGCTTCACAACTATCCGGTCGTGACGGCGAAACGGCTCCGCGAACTTCTCGACATCTCTACCGCCCAGATCAACCAGGGCATCGCGCAGCTGGAAGAGGTGGGCATCCTACGGGAGCGGACCGGCTACGCGCGCAACCGCGTACGCCGCCTCGGAGGCGCTTGCCATCATCAACCGCCCGTTCGGCGAAGAGCCGGTTCTCGCAAACGTCAGTCCCGAGGTCGGTCCTGACAAGATCTCGGTCGGCCCCAAGGGGCCATAGAGCGAATTCCGGAAGATGGCTGCGGCTCAGAATCGAAGAGGCGCTCCGGCTGCTTCATCGAAATAAATCCGTTCTCTTATGCCGGTATTGGCGGATGAAAAATTTAGAACTGGCAAATTTGGAACTATGGGCAGGCAAACTATGCCGCGAGAGCTAAGCGGATCGTCCAGGTGGTCCACGGCCATGGATGCTCGCGTCATGTTCAACCGCGGCCTTCTTCGCATCCGTCGCAACTGGCCGACCACTGTCCACGCCGCCGGCCTTTATTCGGTATTGGCTATCCGTTGAGCCTACGGCTGGCCGTCTGACAACGAACTCGGCCCCCGCAACCGAATTGCTGCCGGAGCCGGAATTCACCTCGTCCAAATGCTTTCGCCATCAAACTGCAATCCCACGCCTCGTTCCATCGAACGTGGCTCACGGTGCTGTCGACGCAGATCAAGGCGCGCAGGCTCGGAGTGCCGAGGAGTCCGGGGGTGCAACGTAACAGTGCCGGGGACCACGCTCGTGCCGATCGGCAGAATTCAACCTGCGTCTCGGCATGTCGCTTTGAACAGCGTCAACATCGCATCGGCCCACATAGCGGTGCCCATTCCGCAATGCGTCCGTCTGATCGTATTGCGGTCTTTTTCGAATGAACTCAGAGCCTTGATTTAGGCTGCTTCTCCTATGAGTCTCTTCGCGGCCTGAGTTAGGAGGCCCGATCTCGTAAAGCCGTGCGCTTCAGCATATTTGTCGATCTGATTCAGAACGTCCTCAGGAAGGGTGACATTCACACGTATAGCCTTTGGTTGTTCGGGTTTGACCGACACCAAAATAGCTACCCCAGTTCGATGATCAGGATCTGCCATAACATCCTCTAGAGTAGAGGGCTCCGGAATGGCTTCTCCATCTTCAGCAAGACCCTCGATATGAAGGGTGAGGGCTTCCTCTGCCATAGCACGAGCGTCATCAAGGCTTTTGCCTGCCGTGATCACTCCGGGGAAGTCTGGAAATGAGACGCCGAAATCGCTGTCGGCATCCTTATGGATAAGACCAATATAGTTACGCATGGCGCTTACCTCAGTTTGAGACCTGACTGCTTTTCAATACTCTTCAGTGTCCCGAGTGGGACATCCCGTTCGGGGTGCGGAACAATTACGCGACCCTTCTTGAATGGATGTTTGAACTGCACATGGCTGCCTTTCCGGCCCACCTCAAACCATCCATCCCCTTGAAGGATCGAGATAATTTCCCGGCTTTTCATAGTGTGTATTTATACACACTATGTGTAGACTGTCAACCCAATGGTAACCGGTATGAGCTCCCACGTCTGCAGTGATCAGCCTGTGCGAGCGTAGCGGGTCGGCATCCAGTACTGACGCATGGCCTCGACGACGTCCGGAATGTCGGCATGGGCGTTGCGCAGGAATTCCTCGGTCTCGCGGCCTTTCCTTGGTGGTCCAAGCAGTGGACGCCCTTGATCGTCGACGCAATGCAGCAGGATGGGCAGGAGCAAGCCGTGGTGTATGTTGCTGACGTCGAGCAGTGGGCCCCAGGCTGATAGTCGCAACCGCATGGCGGCATGGAATCCCTGACACCACGGCCGCGCATCAACGTCGCCATTCGGCTTGCGGCCATGGACCGGTGCGAACCGATGTGGTGCGGTGGAAAGAACATTACTGATGTCGTTGTGGCGCAGCGCGACGGCCGAAATCGCGGCGAACTCCGGCGTGCCGCCATGGTTGAATGCGTCGGCGTCGATGGCGAGCAGCGGACAGATCCAGTCGAGCGGACTCATCGACACCGGCCCGGCCACGATCGCGGCGACATAGCCGTCGAGCATGGGAAGACTGGTGGCGACGGGATGCTGCTCGGCACGAGCCTGTAGCCAAGGCTCAAGTTCGTCGAGCGGCATCGCGGCTGCCGCCATCGATGATGAAGATGATGAACGGCGGCGGCGGGTCATGCGGCCACCCGTGCGCTGAGCTCGCGGGTCGCCTTCCAGTTCCAGGGGAGAAGTTCGTGCAGCTGGTGGCTCTTGGTCTGACCGGAGACGATGCGCTCCAGCACATCGGCCAGATAGGCCTGCGGATCGAGTTCGTGGAGCTTTGCCGTATTGACCAGCGACGCAAGGATTGCCCAGCTCTCGGCGCCGCCCTCGCTGCCGCTGAACAATGAGTTACGGCGCCCCATCGCAATCGGGCGCATTGAACGCTCGACGGTGTTGCTGTCGACCTCGACGCGGCCATCGCGGAGAAATAGCGTCAGTCCGTCCCAGTGATTGAGCGTATAGTTGATGGCCTCCACTAGCTTCGATTGGGAGAACAGGTGGTCGAGCATCGAGGTCAGTCGCGCCTTCAGCACCTCCATCAGCGGTGCGGACCTGGTGCGGCGGGCGGCAAGCCGCTGTTCGGCGCTCAAGCCACGGATCTCGGCCTCGATGGCGTAGACCGCTTGCAGGCGCTCGATCACTTCGTGAGCGAACGGCGACTGCATCGTCTTGTACACCTCGACGAATTTGCGTCGGGCATGCGCGAGACAAAAAGCCAGCTGGATCGCCCCGCCTTGACCGCGGGCAAGCGCTTTGTAGGCGGCATAGCCATCCACCTGCAGAATGCCGGAGAAGCCGGCCAATTGCCCGGCGATCTCCTCGGTGCCGCGGCCATCCGCAAACACATAGGCGACCGCCGGCGGCGATGGGCCACCCCATGGGCGATCATCCATCGCATGCGCCCAGAACTGGCAGATACGAGTGCGATGTCGTCCGGGATCGAGCACCGGCATCGGCGTCTCGTCGCAGAACAGCCGCGGCGAAGCCTGGATCGTCCGCAGCTGAAGCTCATAAAGACTCTTAAGCCACCATGCCGCACGCTTCACCCAGCCGGCGAGCGTCGCGCGGTCGAGATGAAGGCCCTGACCGGCCAGGATCTGCACCTGGCGGTACAGCGGCAGATACCAGGCGAACTTCGAGATCACCACGTGAGCCACGAGTGCCGTCGATGCCATGCCGCTGTCGATCAGACGCGGCAGCACCTTCGCCTGCACCACGCCGTCGGTGCAGCCGCGGCAGGCGTATTTGGGACGAATCGTGCGCAGTACCCGCAGGATCGCCGGGATCACGTCCAGTACCTCGCTCACATCCTCGCCGATCCGGTGCAGAAGGCCCTGGCAGCACGGGCACGCTGTCGTGTCTGGCTCGAGCACCTGCTCGCAGCGAGGCAAATGCTTGGGTAGCGCGCCGATGTTGCGCCTCGCCTTCTTGCGCGGCTTCCCAGCCGGCTTCGTCGCAGGCAAATCGTCGTTGGCTGGCGCAGGTGATGTGACGCCAGTCGCGAGATCGTCCAGTTCGAGCGCGAGCTGCTCGGCCACGATCGCCGCCAGCCGCTCTGAGCGCTTGCCGAAGATCATCTCCTTCAGCGTCTGCATCGCCACACGTAGCTTCTCGTTCTCGGCGTCAAGCGCGAGCACCATCTCGGCCAGAGCCGCTGCATCGGTCGGAAGAGCTTCGGGACGAATCGCCATGATCGAACGATATATCCGCCCATCACAGGCTCCAGCAAAATCTTCGCCTCTCAGCCGACAACGGCCGGCTGCTTCACAGGCTTGTGTGAAACACGCGTCCACTCAAGTCCGTCGAGCAGCATCGCGAGTTGTGTCGCACTCAGATGCACCACGCCGTCGCGGACCGGCGGCCAGGTGAAGTGTCCCTGGTGCAGCCACTTCGTCACCAGCACCATGCCGCTACCATCCCATGCCAGAAGCTTCACTCTGTCCGCGCGCTTGCTGCGGAACACGAAGATGTCGCCGCAATACGAGGTTCGCGTGCAACGCTTCGCTCACCAGCGCCGACAGCGTGTGCACCGACTTGCGAAAGTCGACTGGCTGTGCCGCCAGCACCACCTTGAGGTCAGACCGTAATGCAATCAACGGATGCCCCGAAGCGCCGATAGCACTGTCGAAAGCGTCGCCAGCTCCACTCCGGGCTCGACCCGGATGCGTGCCCCGCCCAGCTCGATCTCGATCATTCCGCCAAGCTTGCCTGGAGCCGATGCCATCTGCGGCGGCACCTTATGCGCGCACGCTAACCGGTCCGACTCGTCTGCCGTCGCCGGACCGCTCTCGGAAGCGATCCGGACCGGCACGAAGCCTGGCGCCTGAAAGCTCACTGCCGTCGCGAACTTGCGCCGCCACACCGTCAGCAACCCACGGACAACGCCATGGCGCCGAGCGACCTCGGAAATATTGGCCCCTTCCTCGAAGCTCTCGGCCACGATCCGAGCCTTCTCTTCAGCCGTCCAGCGCCGTCGTCGACGCTGCCCTGTGATCACCTCGATCCGACGATAGGAGCCGCTTTCCTGCCTGGCATCAAGCCTGGCTTCATGCATGGCATCTGCCATAGCCCACCTCCAAAAAACAGTTCATGCCAGGCTGTATCGCAGCTCATTCGCGCGATGCCCAGGTGGGGGGCTCATGCCGGTTACACCCAATGTTGACCCCAGGGTTCCGCCTTCGATACCGGAATTTCTGAGGCGGCGGTAACAGGACCGAATCTGCAGCGGGCTGGCGTGTGGCTCTAAGCGGTTGGCTGATACAGTGTTGGAAACCAACGATCGACAACCGCAGTTGGGAAGCCGAGCTTCACCGGCGAGCGTGTTGTGGACGAGACGAGGTAACCCTTTTCAATAAGGGAGTTGAGCACCGCCCGCGCCTGGCGCTCTTTGTAGCCGGTGAGGCCGCGCGCAGGGCCCCGAGCATATTCGCCCGCCATGACCGCTTCGCGCAGCAAAGGCCATGAACCCTTTGGAAGGCGCTTTGCACGCGTCTCCTCCTCGGTCCAAATCTCCATCCGCCTCAGTAATTCTTCCGGCTCCAAAAGCCCGGCCATGAAGTTGACCTGGTCAACACAGGTGGCCAGGAAGAATTTGCAGAAATCAAGAAGCCCTGCCATCGTAAGATTGCCTCGGCTATCGAGGTCGCCGCGACGCGGCTCGTCAGCAGCCTGCAGATAGGCGTGGTATTCCTCGTGAAGCCAAGTCAGTCGATTACCTCCACGCTTTCCTATTCGATCGCATCAAAGTCGATCGCCCCTTCGTCGCGGAGCTTGGAACCAACCAGCGCTCCGACGCGATCATGCGTGCCATCGTGAGCAGGACCAGGAGTCTTGGAATACCGCTGCTGGCCGAGGGTATCGAAACGGAGCAGCAATGGTCGTGGTTGCCCAAACTCGGCTGCAACGCAGCACAAGGCTATTTGATCGGTAGGCTAAAACTGCCACACGCCGTTTTGTCCCACATGATGAGTGGCAGGTCACGTCGACGAAAGATGGGGCTTGGGCACTCCGTGTAATGCACATTGTAGCATACCGTTCGGGACCGTGAAGATCATGAAGTCTGCTTGATTTGCCGATGACAGCAGATCTTTCTGGTCGCTTTCCGTGACGCGCCTTTTCTTATCATTTTTCGAAATAATTTCGATCGGGAAGTGGGCATTGCGACGACGGCGCCGGAAGGCGCGCGACCAAAAAATTCGACGGTTGCGGGCGAGGGGGCCAGACGGCTTGGCCGGCAGGTCACTACACCCCGAAACACGCCAGTTGGCTCATCATGGTCGAGTGCGAGATCAGCGTGTTTCAGCGCCAGTGTCTTGGCCGCCGCATCGACGACCCCAAAAGGTCCCGAAACGAGATCGCAGCATGGCAAAGCCGGCGAAGCAAAACTCGAGCTCGCATCAAGTGGATGTTCGCAACCTGACAAAGCACGCGCCAAACTCGGCCGCGCCTATCCAGCCACCGCAAAGAGTCAAAATCACTGAGCTGAACCACTAGGTGCTCGCGCATTTTAGTCGTTCCAAAAAACGTTAGGGTGATCCCGCTCAAATTTCGGAGTTTCAGTCGTTTCCGACACCGATAAGCCGGGCTAGTAAGAGCAATAACCAGAAGGCACCGTTCATTCGAACACTCCCTTCTTCTCTACGCCGAAACGACGCACTCCATCCTGCTTCGATCCGTCGCGGAACGAGGAGCGGAGCTCCTCGCCGGGGGCGCTCGGGAACGGCATGCATGCCTATCTGTAGGTTCAATCCTAATTCGGACTCCGTAACGATGAATTAGGACACCGCGGTTAGGCGGAGATCGTCGGGTGCTTCCTCAGTCCCACCCGACACAGCTTAAATGCGTATATCGGAAAAGGGAGGTCCCGGCGGCAAACCGGGGCTTTTTCGTTTGGCTCAAGGCGGTAAACACAAAAAGGCAAAAACGCCGCCCGCTTGAAAAACCGATGCGAGCGGCGTTTAGCCAGCCAAGGGAAGGTGATGCAAAATCCCAGCGAGCACTAGTATGCACAGACTGTAACACGATTTTGTGTCGGGGAAAGGGACACCCGCCAGACGAGTACCTGCTATCTCGCAGCAGGGTATTGTGTGTGAGCAGACTTGGTGGAGACGCACGCATTGCTAAGCGCTCATGTCACGGCATGCACAACGTCATATTCTGGCCGCCGCCAAAGCTCCCGCGTAAATACCCGCTCGATCACCTCGATTGCTCTCATCACTTCGGCCTTGCCGATATAAAGCGGGGTGATACCGAACCGCATGATGTCGGGCGCCCGAAAGTCGCCGATCACGCCATGGGCAATCAGGGCTTGCATCGCTGCGTAGCCCCTTTCAAATGCGAACGAAACCTGTGAGCCTCGCTCTTCATGCGAGCGCGGCGTCACCAGCCTGAGCTGCGGGCAGAGACGCTCGACTTCGCCAATCAGCAGATCGGCGAGCTCGAGCGAGCGAGCGCGGACTTCATGCATGTCGATGCGGTCCCAGATATCGAGCGAGGCTTCCAGCGCTGCCATAGCGAGCACGGGCGGAGTGCCGATCCTCATGCGCTCAATGCCAACTGCTGGTGCATAGCCGAGATCGAAGGCGAAGGGCTTGGCGTGGCCCATCCAGCCCGACAGAGCAGGCCGCGCGTGATCAGCATGGCGCGGCGCAATGTAGAGAAACGCCGGCGCCCCAGGGCCGCCGTTGAGATACTTGTAGGTGCATCCGGCCGCGAAGTCGGCGCCAACGCGTGCGAGATCGACGGGCAACGCGCCGGTAGAATGTGCGAGGTCCCAGACAGTGACGATGCCCAGTGCGTGGGCTCTTGCGGTGAGCTCGGCCATGTTATGACGCCGCCCCGTGCGATAGTCCACCTCCGTGATATAGAGCACCGCGATTTCCTCGGACAGCGATTCCTCTATCTCCTCAGGCCGAACGAGCCGCAATTGGTGCCCGCGTCCCAAGGTCGCGATCAAGCCTTCGGCCATATAAAGATCGGTCGGGAAATTGCCGGTATCCGACAACACGATTTTGCGATCACGATTCATCTCGAGCGCGGCGGAGAGCGCCTGATAGACCTTCAACGACAGCGTATCGCCAACGGTGACAGACCCAGTTTCAGCGCCAATAAGCCGTGCAATCCGATCACCCAGCTTGCGCGGCTGCACATACCAGCCGGCAGTATTCCAGGCGCGGATCAGCTCGACGCCCCACTGCTGCTGGATGACGCGGCCCATTCGATCAGCCGTGCTAAGCGGCAGCGGACCAAGCGAATTGCCATCCAGATATGTCACACCGTCCGGAATGTTGAACAGCGGCTTTGTCTGTTCGTAAACGCGCAATCTGTTTTCTGTAGTGCTCATAGGACCGTTCGGACGCGCCAGAGTTCCGGGAATAGTTCGACCTCCAGCATTCGCTTGAGATAGCTGACGCCGCCGGTGCCTCCCGTACCTCGTTTGAAGCCGATGATGCGCTCCACGGTGGTCACATGGTTAAAGCGCCAACGGCGGAAATAGTCCTCGAAGTCGACGAGCTTCTCAGCAAGCTCGTAGAGCAGCCAATGCGTTTCCGGCGCCTCATAGACACAGCGCCAGGCCTCGACCACTGCATCGTTGAGGCGATGCGTTTCACGGACATCACGTTCCAGTACGGAGCGCGGAATCGCAAGCCCCTTGCGGTTGCCGAGGCGCAGCACCTCGTCGTACAGGCTTGGGATTGTGAGCTCCCTCTCAAGAAGCCGTGTCGCCTCCGCATCATGCGCGTGCGGCTTCAGCATGGCTGGATTGCGATTGCCCAAAACATATTCGATGAGGCGGTACTGACGGGATTGGAAGCCGGACGACTGTCCGAGCTTCGCCCGGAAATGCGTATACTCGCTTGGCGTCATCGTGCGCAGCACGTCCCATGCGCTGTTCAACTGTTCGAAGATACGTGAGACGCGCGCCAGCATTTTCATTGCCGGCGCGACGGCGTCGCGTGCAATCGCGTCGCGGGCCGCACCCAATTCATGAATGGCAAGTCGCATCCAGAGCTCCGAGGCCTGATGCTGCACAATGAACAGCATCTCATCGTGCGCATCCGACAGCGGATGCTGCGCGCTGAGAATGGTCTCCAATCGCAGATAATCGCTATAGGACATCCGCGCAGCGAAATTCGTTTCTGCGCCTTCTGCTGTTGGATCGTAGTCATTGTTGGCCATCGCGGGCGTCCTTAGTCAGACCGATCAGACAAGGGGTGAGCTCTGACCAGGGATCTCTTAGTGGGACGACTGCGCCTGCAGGGGTTGCGATTTGGCTCGACGACGAGACGACTCGGAACCTCCCGCCTGATCCGGACATCCCCCATCAGCTCGGCTTGGCAACTTAAGCTGAGACGTTCACCGCCGCCCACCCGCGCTGCGAGCGTGCCAAATTGCGCATTCATCGTCGCTGTTCCATCATCTGCCGGTCGACGATTTATGCAGATCTTTCGAACTGCGGCTGCCAACGCAAGAGGTATGATTGCAAATATTGTACAAGCAGCGCCAGCATGGTTCCGACGATCATCATTATAAAGATCGCGACCATCATTTCGCTGGCATTGGCGCGTGCCTCTGCCTCAATGATGAGCTTGCCGAGGCCACGTTCAGCGCCGATAAACTCTCCGACGATCACGCCGACAAGTGCAAACGACACTGCAGGGAGCAGAGACGCGAACACCCAGGCCAGCGCAGACGGAATGACAACGGTACGCAAGATGGTCAGCTCGCTCGCGCCCAATAGGCGGGCGGCGGCAATTTGATCTCTGTCGACCGCCCGCGTGCCTTCGAACGTATTAAAGAACACGATGAAGAACACGACGAGTGCGGCGGTCACCACCTTCGACACATCGCCAAGGCCAAACATGAGAATGATCAGTGGCACGAGCGCGATGCGTGGGATCGAATTGAACGCCAGAATGAACGGTCCAAATATGCGCGCAAGAACGTCCGAGCGTCCGAGGAGGAGGCCAACGACGATGCCGGCGGCCGAGCCGAACAGAAATCCCCACCAAGTATTCTTCAGCGTGACAAGCGTCGCTATCCAAAGATTGTTATCGGCATTCCTGAAGCAGACCAGAAAATCCGATGGGTCGTTGAGGCAGCTAAGCCGCAAGAAGCTCTGCCAGATCAATGACGGCTTCGCCACGAAATACGGGTCGAGAATCTTGGGAACATAGGCTCTTGGCAGAACTGCTTTGCTCCATTCAAAGCCCCATTGCCAAATCACAAGCAGAAAAGCGAAAATTGCGATCTGCCAGAGCACGATCACCTGACGACGGGTAGCCATGATCAATCGGCCTTGGTACGGCGAAACTCTTCGCCAAGCGAATGCCAGATGTGAGAATACAGGCGGCCGAATTCGGCCGTTTCGCGCAACCCGACTGGATCTCGCGGACGAGGAAAGGGCACCTGGAAGTCATCCTTCAGCCGTCCGGGCCTTGCGGACAGGACGATGATGCGGCTGGCCAGTGTAAGCGCCTCGCCGAGGTCGTGAGTTACGAACAGCACAGTCTGCCGTTCGCGCTCCCAGATATCGAGCAATGTCTTGTGCATTTCCAGCTTGGTATGAGTATCAAGCGCGCCGAAAGGCTCATCCATCAGGAGAATTTCAGGTTCGAGGATGAGGGTGCGCATTAAGGCCACCCGCTGACGCATCCCGCCCGAAAGCATCCGAGGAAAGCTCTGGCCGAAGCCAGTCAACCCGGCCTTTCCAATCGCATCGGCAACCCGCGCGGAACGCTCCGTCTTCGTGATACCGGAGATTTCGAGCCCGTAGCCGATATTCTGCTCGACCGTTCGCCAAGGAAATAGTGTGTCGCGCTGAAACACGTAACCGACGTTGGAATTTACCTTGCCGGTATCAACTAAGTCGCCGTCGACGAGAATTCGGCCGCCTGAATGTGGCAAGAGCCCGGCCACCATGTTGAGGATCGTGCTCTTTCCGCAGCCGGAGGGGCCGAGCAAGGCAACGAATTCGCCTTGGCGAACCTCGAATGATACATTGTCGACGGCAGCAAAATCGCCTCGACCGGCGCTGAAGCGCTTAACTAGTCCTTGCACAGCAATCCGAGTGCGACCAGCGTCCGCATTCGTCGTTTCTCGGGCAACGGCGAGGCTGGGGCCAGGCGCGGACATCACTTGTATTTTGCCTTCGCTACATTGAGAAAGCTCATATCGACAACGTCCTCGTATGCAGTCTCCGGAATTTCTGTACCCTTGCGGGACCAAATTCTGCTGCCCCGATCATAGGCGGCTTTGTCGATGTTTCCGTCATATGCCCAAGTCAATTTGTCAAAGCCAAGCTCTGCGCTAACGGCGGTGGGATCGATTCCAGAAAACCACTTGGGCGCAACCAGTGCCTGGACTTCGGCGAGCGGCGTCGTTTTGACCCACTTCATCGCCCGATAAATCGCGTTCACGAAGGCCTGTACCGTCGGCTTGTCCTGCTCGATCGTGTCCGCCAGCGTGTAGACGACCAGCACCGGAACCGTGCCCCCGAAATCTTTCTCAAACATCCCCGGTTGGGAGGTATCGTAGATCAGAGTGCCAAAGCCCTTTTTCTTGATTTCGATGATCCAACTTGGCGGTGCCATGATGGCATCAAACTGCTTGGTTTCGAGAGACGGAAACATGATCTCCTGCCCGCCGCCAGCGACCCAATTCACTTTTCCGCCAAGCCCTCGTGCTTCAAACAGATAAGTGCCATAGACCCAACTGCCCGATCCGATGGCCGTGGCCGCGATGATCGGCTTGGCCCCGTCTGGGCGCTTGTAGGCCGCTAGCTTCTCGAGCGACGTGATGCCGCTTTCATAGAGGTCTTGCCGCACAACAACATTGGCGTACGAGCACGCCATTTCAGTTGCGAGCAGAATTTTGCATGCCTTGCCGCGCGCCGTGAGTTGAAGGGGGTGACTGGCGTCACCGTGGGCGAACATCGCTTGGTCCGAAGCGAGCATCTGGCGACCGAAACTGCCCGAGTTGCCTGTAATCAGTTTCGAATTGAGTCCTTCATCCCTGAAATAGTTCTTGAGCTCGGCGATCATGCCGATGGCATAGATTGGCGTTGTGGGGCCGAAGGCGAGGGTGACCGGCTTGCCTTGAGCGCGCGACTGGCTCGGCAGCAACGAGGTGCCCGCAAATGCGGAGCCCGAAACAAGGACTCGGCGCCGTGTGATGGTCATGCATTACTCCCCTGCTGCTTGTTGCGAACCAGGCGCTTAAGATCCGTCATACGGCCGACGAGGCGATTGTCCCCGCTTTTTCTAACGCAGCGATTTCGTTTGTCGAAAACCCGATATCGCCGAGGATGTCGTGTGTATGTTCGCCGACCTGAGGCGGGTCATTGCCATTTGCGAGGCGGCGGCCGTCGAGCGATATCGGCAGCAAGGGGGTTTTGGTGTTACGGCCATCGGGCAAGCGGATCTCGGTCAAACCACCCGATTTATTGAGGTGGGGATCGCTGAACAAATCACCCGGTTTGTTCACGGGCGCATAGGGCAGCTCAAGTTCTTCCAGCTTCGCGGCAAGTTCGGCCTTGTTCCAGCCGCCAAATATCTTGGCGACTTCCGGGATCAGCCAGTCGCGATGATCAACTCGACCTTGAGCCGTGATGAAACGCGGATCGCTCAGCCAGGCAGCCCGATCAAACGCGAGGCAGAACGCCTGCCATTGCTCCTCCCCAACGACAGTGACGAAAAGCTTTGATCCGTCCTTTGTATCGAACAGGTCATAGATCGGCCAAGGACTGTCCTTCACCGAGTACGGAATTGAAGGGCGTCCGGTGACGACCTCGCACATCATCGCCTGTGCCATTAGAAAGACGTTGTTCTCGAAGAGGGCGCTTTGGATGTAACGACCGCGGCCGGTGCGCTGTCGTTCGGCGAGCGCGGCTTGGATCGCGATCACCCCAAACATGCCACCCATGACGTCATTCACTGAGGCGCCCGCGCGCATTGGCTGGCCCGGCAGGCCGGTCATGTAGGCGAGCCCGCCCATCATCTGAACGACTTCATCGAGCGCAAGACGGTTCTCGTAGGGTCCGGGGAGATATCCCTTGAGTGAGCAATAAATCAGCCGCGGCGCGAATGCGGCCACTGAATTGTAGTCGAGACCGACCCTCTTCATCAAACCCGGTCGGAAGTTTTCGATCAAAACATCGCTGCGCTCAGTGAGCCGGCGCGCCACCTGTTTGCCTCCCGGGCTCGACGTGTCGAGCGCGATGCTGCGTTTGTTCCTGCTGTATGTCGCAAAAAAACCCGCGGCAGGCCCCTTGAAATAGCGAGTGCGATCGCCCTTGAGCGGCTCGACTTTGACCACATCGGCGCCCAGGTCGGCGAGGATGAGCCCACAGGTAGGGCCCATGACCATCTGACTGAATTCAACGACGCGCACGCCTTCGAGGGGGCGGGGAATTGTCGGCCCTGATGTGGGATTGCCGCCCATCATGCCACCCTCCGCAACACCCTTGGAATTCCAGCCTCGTGCAGATGACCTGTCAGGTGCTTCTGCTCAACGTGCCGGGCGAGAATTTCGCGTGTCGCCATCAACCGATCCAGATCGATCCCAGTGGAGAGGCCCATCCGTTCGAGCATGAACACGAGATCCTCAGTCACAATATTGCCCCGTGCGCCCGGTGCGAAGGGACAGCCGCCAAGCCCCGAAACAGCAGCATCGAAGCGCCGGACATCCGCTTCGAGCCCCGCGACGACGTTGGCAAGACCGGCGCCAAGCGTGTCATGCAGATGTAGCCTGAGCATCATTTTTGGGCCGGTCTCGTTGCGAACCGCGCGTACGATCCGCTTAACCTGCGTTGGGGTGCCGTAGCCGACGGTATCTGCTAGTCCGATCTCGTCCGCACCCGCCTCGGCGAAACCCTGCACAAGGCGACACACCGCGGCCTCACTGACGTCGCCTTCCATTGAGCAGCCAAAAGCTGTCGCTACAGCGCCCACAAGATGCGGCCGCTCAGGAGCTTTTTGCGCGTTGATCCTCGCACGAACTACACGGAATGCTTCGAGCTGTTCCTCAATCGTGCGGCGCACATTCGCCCGGTTGTGCGTTTCGCTCGCCGAGATCACGAAATACATGCTGTTGACTCCGGCCGCGAGCGCGCGCTCAGCACCTTTAACGTTCGGTACGACCGCGCCGATGGTCGTAGACTTATGGGTCAACGCGTGCGCAACAACTGCTCCAACGTCGCCGAATTGCGGCACGACCGTAGCCGGTACAAATGAGCCCGCATCGACCTCGCTCACCCCCGCGGCGACGATCGCACTGATCAGCTCGCATTTTGCGCCTGTTGGCACAATGACATCCAAGTTTTGAAGGCCATCGCGCGGTGCAACTTCGCAGATGTGCACATCCGGTGAATTGTCCATTGGCGCCCTATTGTATATTCTTGCATTAAAGAACAATATGTGACATCATCTGTCAATGAAGATTCCGAACCGCTTCGGGGGCCCCGGAACGAGGCTCTGCCGGTGGGCGGCCAGGACATGATCCGCTCGCATTCCGCGGAATTCTATTTTCGGGTGAGGTTTGCATGGATTATCCTGTTGGCTGAACTGCCTGGCGCTGCCTGTTCGCGCGCCGCGCGGCGATATTCATCGGGCGTCCGCTTCAGGGGTGCATCCCGACGGAATCCTTTCGCCCTGCGGTTCTGGCGTAAGCCAAATAGCGTTCTTGGTGAAACGGAAGCGCCGCACCAAGAATGCCTTTCGTCCACGAAGCCACGCCCGTGCCCGATTGAAGAGGCGCGCCAACTCCAGCCCTCATTGCATAGAGCCAATGAGCCGCACAAACGATCGTTCAGTAAGGAGAAGCTATGTTTCAAGCCCTGCCTGATCTGCCGGCCGACGCCGTGTTGGCGTTAGCCGAGGCATGCCGCAACGATCCTCGGCGGGACAAGATCGACCTGAGTGTGGGGGTCTATCGAAACGATAACGGCGTTACGCCCGTCCTGTCCGCGGTGAAGGCCGCCGAACATCTCTTGGTCGAGGGACAGGACACCAAATCATACGTAAGCCCACTCGGTGACACAAAGTTCGTCAGCCTTATCCGCGAGCTCGCGATCGGAAACATCGAGGTGGATCGACTAGGTGGCGTTCAGACACCTGGCGGCGGCGGTGCGGTCCGGTTAGCTTGCGAGGTCATAAAGCTGGCGGCACCCTTTAGCCGGATATTTGTGGGCCTGCCGACATGGGGCAACCACATTCCAATCTTTGAGGCCGTGGGATTGGAAATAGGTACGTACACCTATTACGACGTCATTTCTCAAACGCTTCGCTTCGACGAAATGCTCTCATCGCTCAAGAGCGCAAGGAGAGGGGATATCGTGCTGCTTCACGCGACTTGCCACAATCCATCGGGCACGGATCTTAGCCTTGATCAATGGCGGGCGATCGCGCAACTTGTGGAGGAGAGAGGCCTCATTCCTCTCATCGACTTTGCCTATCAGGGATTCGGTGATGGTTTAGAGCAGGATAGAGAAGGACTAGAAATAGTGCTGTCCAGCGTGAGCGAAGCGTTCGTCGCTTATTCTTGTAGCAAAAACTTCGGACTGTATCGGGAGCGGACCGGAGCGCTCTTCGTCTATGGCACGAACCCGGTCTCAGTAGGGCGGACTGTTCAAGCCATGGCTGCCCTAGCGAGAGTTAACTGGTCCATGCCGCCCGACCATGGTGCTGCGGTCGTCGGCACTATCCTGTCGAACACCGCCCTTCGTCAGGATTGGCTTCGCGAGCTCACGACGATGCGGGAAAGAATTTTAAAAATTCGTGCGGCCGTCGGACGGGGTATGCCCGAATTTTCTCAGCTCGGGGCGCAAAAGGGAATGTTCTCCACCTTACCCTTGCATTCTGCCACGATCGACCGTCTCCGCAAGGATGATGCGATCTATATCGTTGGAAACGGCAGGATCAATCTGGCCGGCCTTACAACTGACGACGTGCCACGCTTTGTCGACAGTGTCCGGCGAGCAGTTTAAGCTGTCGAAATGCAACTCGGAAACGGATCCGCCTGTGGCACCTATCTGAAGACGTACACCTTAAGCGGGCGTCGAATATGACGCATCATCAGAGCCGATGCATCAGCATACCGGCGGGCCTCCAGGACGTCGAGCAGCCTCAGGTGTTCCTTCACGTGCCGGCGCATGCCGTCGCGATCAGCGAAGCTTCGGTATGCAAACAAGCGACGAATCGAATTTACGCGCTTAAGTGACTCGACGAAGAAGGGATTCTTGGCACCGCGCGCGATCTCCTCATGGAAATCACATCCCCATTGAAACACTTCACCTATCGTGAATTTTTCCAGCTCGCCATCAAAAATGCGCAGCTGGCGCTCGCGAAGTCGCTCGATGACCTCTGGCGCCAGAGCGTAACCAGGTTGAGCAATTGCTGCTGGTTCGATCACCGCGCGGAACGCCATAACTTGTGTCTGCGCTTCGGGACTTGATACAGTTTCAGCAAAACGCCACCCGTAGCCCGGTGAGCGCGCGATCCACCCTTCCGCTGCGATCCGATCCAGCAGTCGTTGTAATTCGGTGCGTGTTAGATCGTAACGGCGCAGCAATTCGGCTTCCGTGACATCGGCGGGAAGGCGCTTTGCGACCACGTCCGTTGCAATCGTCGCGTAGGCCTCTTCCGCGCGGCTTACCGCCGCCAGTGTGGATTGTGCGGCTACGCTCGTAGGGTCTCTTGTCAAGACAAAGCCGCGGTGCAATTCACCGCGCGCGAACCCCGCCTCTTCTAGAGCCTTTAAGCCTAGGCGAATTGGCGCGCGCGACAGGCCAAGCGCATCGGCAAGCTTTTGCTCGATGAGGCGATCGCCGGTCTTCATCCCATCGCGACGGACAACGGACAAAATGAGCCCAGCCAAGTGCTCGGCACGACCGAGCGGGCTCTTTTTCTTGGGCCGTCGTGAGATGGGCGACAACGGCCGAGCATCTCGATTCAAAGGTCTTTCTTTCCCGTTTGCCAGCATGTGGATGTAACTCGTGGCCAAGAGCGAAGTCAACTTGGAGCTATTGTACTAAGGATGCGAACATTGCCGCTGTGGCAAGGCTCCAAGTCCGCCGCCTTCCAACTTAAGGAGGCGCAACGCGAAGTTTGGCGAAGCCAGTTGCGGCTTTCGGATGGACGCGTCTGATTTCGCGCTCAATCTCGTCGAGGCGCACTTCGATCCGGCGTACTCCTGGTTCGCGTCCTCCTTTCTACGTAGATGCATCGACAAACTCGGTAACAATCTTATGCGCGAGATGCTGGCATAGCCCTCCTAATCTTGAACGCCTCAAGCCCATCGAGGTAGATTGCGCGACCGTCAACACAAGCCTTCGTCCATGGATCGAGATGAAGCGTCGGCAGATAGAACAGCCGGCGTTCCAGTTCGATGTCCTCTGATGCGGTACTTCCGGCTGCGCTCATGGCACCCCTCAACGTAACCTAATTTTTTGCGAGCAGCGTCAGCTATTTCCCGGAAGGGTATTGCTGCGGCAAGATCGCCAAGAAAGTGCCAGATCCCGAGCTGTCGTTCCAGGAAAGCGGACTTGAGGATGTCAACCATCTGGTTCGGCTGCACCCGTCCTCGGAGCTTGGGTTGCGTCTATGGACTTCTGGCCTGGGCTGCCATTCTTAATGCCGCCCGACCCGCGGGCGCGTCTCACCGCGCCCCAAATACAACCCTCCGCGGACGCACACGCCTGAAGGGGCGGTCGGCTCGGCGAGCCACGGTGAGGAGCAGCCGAATAGTCGCCACTGGTCTGCTGATCTTTCACCGGGAAAATACGGGACCGACGGCATTCATCTCCTGCTGAAATGGCCAAGATTCTGGAGAGGGTAAGATCAAACCGGAAATCAAACGGAATATTTACGCTTCGCCGAAGTGGTCCGGTAACGCATAGAAACTATACTGCCGCTTGTCCGAGTGGCAGGTTGGAATGAACGAGATCGCAGTAACATTAGCTTCCGTCGACGCCTGCGTGAACGGGCGACGGACGCGATCGATCAGATTCCCCCCGGACATCGAACGGCAATTTGAAGCCGACATGCACGACAAGCGGTGTAAGCGCTTGACGATCGGACTGCTCGTTTCGGCTCCCCTCTATAACCTTTTTCTGCTCGGAGATTGGCTGCTGGTCCCGGACGTCGTGCGGCTGGCCATGTGGGTACATTTCTCAATAGTGACTCCGTGGATGCTATTGGTCGCCTGGCTCGTATCGCGCAAACCGAGGCCCTTCGTACGGGAGCTCCTAGCAGCCAGTGTTCCGCTACTCATCATCTTGCAGATCGACCTCGGTTTTGCCCTGACGGCGAGCGAGAGCGCTGCGCACTACCAGTACGTGGTGATTCCAACTTTGCTCTACACCAATGTCTCACTGCACAGACTCGAATTCCGCTTCGCTCGTGTCGTGACTGCCGCGATCCTGTTGCTTCACACCGCGTTCGTCATATCCGCAAGCTACATCTCCGCCCCGATAGCGGTGACCATCATCGTTCAGCTCCTCATCTGCGGTTACATCACTCTGATCGCAAACTATACAATGGAGCGCGATCTCCGTAGAGCCTACCTCTATTCGCTGAGAGATCGGCTCAGGCACGCCGATGCGGACGCCGCTTCACGCCGCGATCCATTGACGGGGTTAGCAAACCGGCTGCATCTTGATGATGAACTGTCGCGAGTTTGGTCTCGCCCCGAGTGCCGAGCATCGCCCGTTTCAGCTGTCATGATCGATATCGACCATTTCAAGCACTTGAACGATCGCTACGGACATGCTGCAGGCGACCTCTGCCTGAAACGAGTCGCCGCCATACTTCAGGCAGAGATACGAAGGACGGGTGACCTCGTCGCCCGATATGGAGGCGAAGAATTCCTGATAATCCTGCCGGATATGGCGATGATGGATGCCGTGCGGCTGGCCGAACGCATTCGCCGATCGATCGAAATTGCTGCGATCCCCAATGAAGGCCGGAGCCTCTTAGGCATCGTCACCGCCAGTTTTGGCGTCGCAGCTTGTTCGCCGTCGGATTTGTCTCCTCTGGAATTAATTGCTGCGGCCGATCACGCCCTGTATGCCGCCAAAGGCAAAGGACGTAATCAGGTCTGGCCTCCACTTGTGGCCGACGCCACCGTTCGCTCGTTGACTGAACCATTGACGTTTATGGCGTCGTCCTCAGAAGCAGCACGAGGGGTTTGATTTTCCTGCTTGGGCAAACCCGTGGGAAGCTGCGTAAGCCAGGGACATACGCTAAGCTCTCGATTGCTTCCGTGCCTCCCCCGATCCGGGCTGGGGTAGCCGATCTCGCGTCGAGTCTGATCCACTTGAGCAGTCATATTCAGATTCCAGGATCTGAAAAAGCGATACTCGCTCGCTGCACGGCAGAGACTTGGCTACGGCTCTGCTTTGCCAAATGAACCTGCGTATAACTGTTCAATCCTCTCGACTTCCTCTTGGGTCAGCGCCGCGAACTCATTGGCTCGTGCGCGGTTTGATAGCTTACCTTGATTTTGCCGAAGAAAGCCGAAGAGGTTATTCAGCGTCCTCTCGGGCATATCGACTAAACGCTCGACGCCGGCGCAGAACGTGTCGAACCCTTGAAGAACTCTGGCTTCATTCGGAAGATCTTTCTCAGTTCAGCTCTCGACCGAGCAGCCACTCATACAGGAACCAGATGCGACGCCTGTAAAGACCGGTCAGCTTCTGTTTGACCAGCTCGACGATTTCGCCTTCGGCCACAGCAAGAAAAAGCCGCTTCAGGACGGCAAGATCCACGCCCTCGTATTTCAGCGCAATGTTAGATGCGCCTCAAGGGAAGCTTCTGGGGCGTGCCGAGGTGTGTAAAGGCGCCAGCCATCCTGCTCTAGGATACGATGCTTGGTCCCGATCGCCGAGAGCGTCCGTGGAATTGGAGCGGAGAGGTGATAAGCGTCGATGAGGGCGGCATAGCCGGCCGGAGCACCGGCTTCGGGCAAACGCCGGTCATGAAAAATCGTCCCTGCTCCTGAAAACTGTGCGCTCAACGACATATTCCCGAAAGTTCAGCGGCATTAGAGGAGGCGGACGTCGCCGATCTTACGAGATGAGATTCTTCAAGGCCGGATAGCTCGCGCCGAACACGAAACCGTCCACGCTGCGGGAATCGAAGGCGAGCAACCAGAGACCTTGGGCTTCATTGCCTGAGAACCTGAGAATTTCAAAGGTGCAAAAGCTGCGCCGTTTGGCCCGGGATTTCAACCTCTTGGATTGATGCGGCACCTCCGGGCACCTTAGGCAGGCCCATCGCTGGTGAGATCCGTCTTTCAAAGGTCGAGCACAATCGAGCTAGCGGACCGGAACGGCAATGGGCGGCGCAATCCGCGCTCGAGCCTCATTGTAGACCTCAATGATGCCTGGCATGGCTACGGTTACAGCAACGCCGAACGGAACTTGCTCGTCTATCTTGCTGCCTCTGTCAGGCTCGCGTTGAATGATCAGCTCGATTTCAGAATCGACTGTCAGAGCCGGCGCCTTGTCGCCCAGCCAGCGCCGAGAGAAAACGGTCCCCTTGCTTGCCTGATTGACATCAGGCTGCGTCTTGGATGGCTGCACGCGGAACTGATCGATCTCATCTGAACTCGCCAAAAGCGAAAGCTTCACTGAGCGATACGATTGTCGACCGGGATGCACGGGCGTGAACCATGCAAGCGTTGCGGTCACCGAGTGGGGGAGAGATTGGCCGCTCATGCAAGCCGGTAACGGAACAACAACCGAACGTCTTGTCTCCTGCGCCAGCGTTCCGACGGCCCAAAACGTCGCCCTGTCGGAAGCGCAATAAATTGCATCGTCCGGACTAACAACGCCGTAGCCTAAGAAGCGCCGGATATTATCCTTCTGCCTGACGAATTGCTTTGCATCAGCTGGACCTAGCACGCTCTTGATGAGCTCGGCGCTATCTTGCGGCCACGAGGCTGTATGCACTAACAGCGCCTTGAGAAGCGCGGCGCGCTGATGGTGGGGCAGGGACAGAAAGTCCTGCCCGTACGTGTCTTCCAAAGCGTCATGAATTCTGTGAGCCGTCCTGGAGGCCAGAGCTGCCGCAGCACTTGTGCCGGAAGTGTAATGCTCCCAATTGCTGCTGCCCTCGCGCGGCGGAGCTGCAACCTTGAGCCCATGCGGTCGAGCAGGTCCACTTGGCCTTACAGCAAGCGCCGTTCCACTGGCCACCATGGTTAAATGCTCACGAGAGCCAGGCATCAAAATATCCGGTTTGACGCCGTTTGCAAATCCTGGACCCAATCCGCTGGATGGATTGGTGATGATCATCGGATGATACGGATCGACCCTGCCTCTAGCGCTACGGCGATCGGCTGCGCTAACGGCGTCGATATTGGCGGAGCCTACCGTGATCCCGTTCACTGTTTCCGACGGTGAAAGCAGCCGGCGAGAAGTGATCAATCGCGACAGCGCGGACAACGTATGTCTGGCCCGATCGGGCTGGTCCGTCGCTTCATAAGCAGCCATGGTGGGGATGGATGCTATCTCGAATGAGCCGGCGTGATTGCCGGCACTCACGCAGAACAGAATTCCATATCGATGGGCCAATCTGTCGACCAACCTCGCCCAGGGCGACAGCCGCCCATGAAATGGCTTTCGGACATTGCCGAGCGAAAGATTGACGATCACAACTGACGGAGCGCTCGGATCGTCGTTGCGCCGCATCGAGACCACAGCTTGATAAACCAGGTCGACAATCAGCCGGTCCTCAGGAAATTGATCAGCAGCCCCCAAGAGCGGTATGCAATGGATGCGGCGCGCCAGCGGCGGCTCATTGGTGTTTCGGTCGCCATGCACGATCAGAGAAGCCATAGCTGTGCCGTGAGCCCTTTCAGCCACGACGGCTGCGCCCTCTAAATCGAATTGATCGTCGACATTCATTCGATCACGAAGCAGAGGGTGCTGGGAAACGGGCACGCCATCCAATAAGGCCAAAATTGGTTGGCCTTCAGAAGGAAGCGGTCCCAGTCCGCCTTGGAGCTGACTGGCGTCTTCGACTTGCACCGGCGCAACAATACTCTGTGGCCGAATGTGCATGACCGGGTCCATGCCGCTCAACCCGGTCGCGGAGCGCTCGGTAATTTGCCGGATCGCGGCAACTGGCAGGTTAGCCAAAAGGGCATGATAGGCGATGTCCGGGATCCGGCACTGCGTCACAAGAGTGCCACCGACCGCCCTAATCTCGCTGATGACTCCTTGTTGGTTCGAAGCCGCCATGTCCTCCGACGATCGAAACACAAGCTCGATCTCAACGGGGAGAATTTCCTCATCTCCCATGAGCTCGATCTCGTGCGCAAGGATCTCTCGATCACCATCTTGAACACGATCTCCCGGCCCCCATACTCTGATGTCACGGAGCGTCGCAAAGACATCCCGCCAGGGTGCGAACCCCTCCCCAATTGCTTGCCCGGATACCCATCTCTTCCAGAGCGACAGGATGTTCTGCAAAGCCGTGACATCTGGCACAAGAAGATAGGCCTCAGGCGACTTGTCCTTCTCATCGCCCTCCAGCTCCTCTTCATCGATGAGCTCCAGACCAGGCACTCTTCGGATCGCATTCGCAAAATTCGCAACTGCCCCCCGAACCTCAAAAACCAGCAGCCGCTCTGGCGCCAGCGCGGACGGGTCTGATCGCAAAGTTAAGCCGCTTGGGTCTCGACCCAAGACTTGTTCGAGGCGACGGAAGCGGGGGCCAAATGCTGCATTCTGTGCAGCAGCCGTGAATTTAGCCGGCCTGGGGATCGGTTGCGGCCTGCCTTTTGGTCTTGCCGCCTGATTGCCTGGCGTCAGTCGCAGCAGAGGCTTCGTTGGATCGGCCGCCATGCAGGTTCTCTGGCTTTACTCTCGATGACCAAAATTCGAGTTCAGTCTTGACCGCAGAATCGATCGAGATCTCACCAAGACCAAGAATTTGTCGCCGTCGAACGTTCTGACAGAAATCAAGCACTTCAGCATAGGAGGTTGCGTCAATCTTTTGCGCGAGTTCAAAAGCCGACAGCGAAGGGCGCTCGGGCCAGCCCATATAAATTCGTTCTATGAAATGTGCGATTTCCGCAACTTGCGGAGCGGGAAATGCAATCTTTATCTGAAAACGTCTCCATACGGCTCGATCAAGCAATTCAGCATGATTCGTAGCCGCTATTGTTACCACGTAACTGGGAAGTTTATCGATCTGCATCAAGAGAAACGAAACAACGCGCTTGATTTCGCCCGTTTCGTGATCATCTCCACGCTCTTTTCCAATCGCATCGAACTCGTCGAAAAACAAAACGCAAGGTTGGGTTCGCGCATAGTCGAATAGCGCGCGAAGACGCGCGTTTGTTTCGCCTAGATAGCTTCCTACGAGCGCGTCGTACCGCACCACGAAAAACGGCAGAGAAAGGCCCTCTGCAATCGCTTCTGCAAAGGAAGTTTTGCCGTTGCCTGGAGGACCAGACAGGAGAACCCGATGCCGCGGCTCATATCCGCTTGCCCGCAGCACGTCTGCCCGCACATGCTCCTCGATCAGCTGCATCCCTTCGGCGCGCGCAGGCAAGGGTAAAACCAGCTCATCGAGAGATATGCGTGGCGTAACTTCTAAAATCGTGTCGCGCCCAGCAGCTTGCGGAGACCGCTGAGAGGCAACCAGACTTGGCGGCGTCACAGCTATCGTCTGCAGCGCTCGCTCAAGCCGATCGGCCAGCGCGTGATGACTCTTTGCGCGCTCATCAGCCACAATCGCTTCGACCGCCGAGCGCATCATTGGCCGATCGCCGGTCACACCGGCGCGCACGAGAGATATGAGTAAGTCGCTCTTGGCCATGACAGACAGCCTATTACAGGATTGCGCGCCCACGCTGCTAGAAATGGTCCCAGCTTGTGAACAACTCGCCGATAACCAAGGTTCCTTGCCGGGGTCGCTCGGCGAGCCTATCCGGCGGGGATTAACATATTGAAAAGCTGCAACAAATAAGACTTCTCGTCCGCCGTCATGACTGGTCGAGTCTGTTCTGCCTGCTCAAGCATTCCCCGTCATCCTGTTGACTGCCTGCCTCTGACAAAACTAGCCAGCCTTCATAGCTAGCGCCGACCGAAAGTCCGGCAGAGCCTTCGAGCACTCGCCTCGCGCGCTTTGGCGCTTTATGCCCATCCGAGAGGGGTCGTCAGGGGATTGTTCACTTTTTGTTCAATGCCGTCAAGTCGCAGTCCAATACCGGCGTTCGACCTGTTCCGGAGCGAGAATCGTGAGCAAATGGATCAAGCCCACCGGGGGCGCCGATGCTCGTATCCGTGCATAGTCGAGCTGCTGCAAGCAATGGATGACCCTAATCCCTAAAAGGCGTTGGAATCGCATGCGCTGAACTTTCTCGCGTCGATGCAAATATTCACGGCCGCCGAGCAAAGTAGCCCCCTATCGAAAGTCATGGTCCCGATTGACCTAAGCCGCAACACTTCCGCTCGCGGAGATCAGCAAATCCGCTGGAATATGGAAACGTTCGCGCAGACGCTTCACCATCGTCATGCTCAATTCGCGCTTGCCGGACATGACCTCACTGACGCGACTAGCAGTGCCCAGAAGCGGCACAAGATCAGCGCGCGTCAAACCATGTTGTTCCACCAGATAGGTTAGCAAATCGGGCAACGGCGGCGCTTTGCGCGGCCAGCGTGCGCGTTCATAAGCCTCGATAAGGCGAGCCTGAGCTACCATACGCGCTCGATCGGCAGCCTCGTTAGATTGCATCAGCTTGCCGACAAGCGCCTTGGCCGCCTCATGATCGGCCTGGTTCTGGATAATTATCAATGTTGCCTTCATCACACCGTCTCCGCGTCCACCTTGTCACAGTCTTCATGACTGCCGAAAAAGCGGATCATCAACACGCCATCACGATATTGAACCATGGCGATCAGGCGGTAGTCATTGGCCTTGATGTTGAACACCACGCGTCCGCCTTTCAGGATGCTTGCCTTGGGATGCGATCGCTTCACCTGTTGCGGCGTCCGCCAGTCCGAAGCCTCAGCAATTGCCAGCCATGCCCTGTATTGAGCGCGCGCTGCATCGATGCCCCGATGACCAGAGCGTTCGGCAAAATAGCGCTCACCAAGGTCCGTGCCGACCACCAGCATGAAGGGATACTACCGTCGATTTCCCAAAAATGGAAGAGGGGAATTTCCATTTTTGGGAAACGCATGCCGCCCGCCGACAGTAAGATAGTCTTGCCACTCGGGGCTAATTCACGATCCGATCGGCTCGCACTTTCGCGGCGAAGCCGAAGCCCGCCGCGAACGCTTCTAGGCACGCCCCGCGGTTGATAAATCAAAATCGCATTTCGAACTCAGAATGACGCGGTCAATTGCGACTGGACAATTTTGTGCGTTAGAAGCAAAAGAATCGTCTCGCCGCAGATGCTCTCAAGACTTCCGCTAGGGAAGATTGGGCGGCTGACCAATTCGCTCCAGATCGGCGAGACACTTGTCCAGGTTGCTTTTGGCGTCCTGCAGGAACCTGCTCGTTTCGGCAAGCCGCCTGAGATCAGGCTTGACCGGTCCCTCGCTCACAGCGCTCAGCTGGTGGCAAACAGTTGCAAGATCACCCGAGATGTCTTCGAGGACGAAGGCGAGGTTTTCCAGCGGCACGAGCTCCGAAAAGAAAGACTTCAAGGCGCTTTCGTCCTGGCCAGAGGGACCTTCGAATCTGACTTCGACCAGTGGCACCAACACCTCGCGGTTGTCGCGCCCGACCCTTCCCATGCTCATGATGAGCGAGCTGAACGTCGTCGAAACAAAGGTCAACCGATCGAGCAGGGTGTTTCCATACAATACTAGCGATTCCGATTCGCCTTGCGCCTGCTCCGTTGTCGAAGCCCCGAGATCCTCATTCGACATGCTCGGAGTCCTCTCCTGCGCTCAAGTGCAGCATACCCGAAGGGAACGAGACGGGCTTTGGACTGTTCACCGCCTCAATCGATGTGGAGGCGCCGTGACCTTCGGCTTTCTTCACCTGCACGACCGTCACCGACGAGCCATGATACGAGCTCTTCGTTCGCGCCTTCATATAGCCGGGAGCTGTCGGTGCCGGCGGATGAAGCAGGTAGTCCTCCATCACCTGACGGACGCCAAGCGGGTCACGCATCACTAGTCCCGCCGCATGCAACGTAGGATGCATCGGGCTCGGCAAATCAAACAGGCTGCGAAGAACGACATTTTCTTCAGCCGTGAGGGCAGGGTGGGTTCTGAGACCCATTTTCCTGCGCATAAGCTGCGCCAATTGGCCAGCGCCCCTTGCTGTGGGCCCTTCGTGCCTTTCAAGCGCCATAAGGCCATCGCGCGTCAGCGCGAAATGAGCAAACTTTCCAGCCGCCGTTCGTTCCACAAAACGCGCATTGGTCATCAGGCGAAGAATGCGGCTGAGATTGGCATCCTTCAGATCCAGTTTCTTAGCAATGACCGTCTTCTCCAGCTGACGCGACGGTGCATCCCGCAACAACCGAAGTATCTCGACGACATGCTGACGGTGCATGACCTCGCTTGGACGAGCAACCTTGGCGGTGTTGATCGACATCTGCAGAAGATCGTAAAACGCTCTGAAGCGCTCGGCATAGGCGGCATTCTTCGGCGCGAGCGAGGCGCTCACCCGACGCAGAATATCAAACCATTCCCGCAGCTCCGGATCGCGGCGCCGGCTCTCCAGAGAATTCCAGAGCCAAGCCCCAAGTGTTGCGTAAATACGCTCCAGGCTGCTTTCGGATCCCTCTTTAAGGAATTCCGAAATGACGCTCCGCGCCTCAGTCGCGGTGGCCTCGCCGCTCTCTATCTTTTCCAATGCTACGTCCGACATGGCCATACCCTACGTCACAACCCTTAAGATCATTTTACAACGCTTTACTCTGATTTTAGTCTCTGAATCTAGGGTGTCACCGGCCCCATTTGTAGGCAGTCCAAACGGTCTTTTGACCGAGTTCCCGGGCGGAAACAGCGTTCGGCTCTTTGAGGAGGGGTAATATAGTACCAAGCCGGCCATCCCCGTAGCGGTTGTGGGTGGGATGTTGCACGACAAAACTTCGCGTGCCGAACTTCACTTCCACCTGGCTCGCAGTCGTCTGGTGGCCCTGCATGGTGCGGTCGTTCCCCATCGAGGGGACCAGCATCACATCGACATCCAGGTCCCTGAAGGGCGTGTCGCAGACGTCACAGAAGTCGAGGCAAATTGCGACGCCAATCAGGGCGCCTTCAGTCGCAAGCACGCACATCCGCTCGCCAGCAGTTATGTTTTCGATCCCCCAGTCGTCATCGGCGTAAGGGGCGATCTTGTCGTAGACGAGCCGCTCCTCGCCATAACCGTCATAAATCCGGGCCCGATTCACAATCTCCTTGCCTGCCACCTCGTGCCACGTTCCCGGAATGACGATCTCCGGAGGCTCCAGCGGGTCGGCCACATCTCGCTCGCGGATGAACTTGACGATCTTTTCTCGCAGTCCTGGTGGTACCGTGAGCTCGGGCCAGACGATTGCGATGCAGTTCTCCTGCAACGCGTTCGCCATCTGAAGCAAGACCGCGTTCCCCGCCGCCGGCGCATCGACGCCGCTGACGATGAAACGCTTGTCCCCGTCTACCGTTGCGAACTCCGCCTCAAGCTTGAGCGCCTCGAAAAGGCAGGCGCCCATTTTCCAATTCGTGGGGTCTTGAGCGGCACTATGCAAGGTACGGCTATCGACCACCTCGACGGCATAGCCGTCAATGAAGGTGGGCAGGATCCGATGAAATAGCAGGCCTCGCTTTGAATAGGCTTGGCTCCGCCGGGCAGGGCGGCCGGCGCTCACGCCCTGTCGCGGAATGAACCAGCATCCGAGCGCCTCCAGGCGCCACTCGCCCGATGCAATCGGCCATTGCGACCGCCGCTCGAGCAGCACGCGGTCGATGGCCCGGATGAGACCTCCAAGCGACACAGCAACCTGCTCGGGGGTCTCCTCGGAAACGGACCAAAGGAGGCGGCCTTCTCCGACGCTGTCACCGAAACTCCGGGCAGATTCTTCAAGACGCCGCTCCGAAAGATTGCGGTAAGCCTTGTACACGCTCGGCGGCGCCTTGCGGAACAACTTGTCGAGCTCGATCAGAGCCTTCCTCAGTTCGTCCCTTCTGGCATGCGTCATCGAGGCCTGTGATTGAGCAAGCTCACCAGCTGCCTTCTTCCACTTGCCGAACTCCGTTGTCTTCAGGCGGCTGTCCGCAGGCCCAGGCAAACGACTCGTCCAAACGACTTCGCCAATATGTGCCATTGATAGGCGTACGGTTCGCTATTTGCAATCGGCCCGACTGTGACTTACGCGCGTCTCATCATCTAGCTGCGGGCGCAGTTGCTCTGAATGTCAGAACGCGCAGAAACTCTGCATCGAATTATACGATGGCAACGAAAAGCTGCATATGGCTTCCGATACTCTTGACGAAGCACGAGCAAAGCATTTCAATCTGGGCGGGAGATCCGCGCGCGAGCGACGCGAAGCGGACAGGGGGCACAATCGATGTGGAAGATCAGCCGGGCCGCGGCTTGCCTTGGCGCCTGCTTTGCGATGGGCGGAT
The DNA here is from genome assembly GCF_015291745.1 of Bradyrhizobium sp. CCBAU 53351. Classification (NCBI taxonomy): domain Bacteria; kingdom Pseudomonadati; phylum Pseudomonadota; class Alphaproteobacteria; order Hyphomicrobiales; family Nitrobacteraceae; genus Bradyrhizobium; species Bradyrhizobium sp. CCBAU 53351. Next base: position 671,645 of record NZ_CP030060.1, on the reverse strand, counting down.
GCACCAGCCTGTACTATGTGCACGATCCGCAGACTGGCGTGATCACAGCCGGCGAACTGCCATATTTTCTCAAATCGATCCGGTGCGAGGTCGTCACCTTTTATCAGATCGAGCGCGAAAGGCGGAAGCACTACCTCAAGATCTACAAGACCAGGCCGGAAGAGGCGTTCGACCGCTTCGCCCATTTCGACATCGACCCGTTCCTATACGGCACCTTCTTCCTGGAACTGAAAGTAACCGATACCGGCGGTGTCGGGTCCGGCACCGCCTTCGACTATAAGCGCGTTCTAAGTGCCACCACCGCCGAAGTGACCCATGTCGGCCCCACGGCTTCGGCGCAGGACACCTACGACCTGATCTGGTCATTTCTCTTGAAACAGAATGCCGAGCTTGCGTCTGATACCTTGCCGCTGGCATCTAGCCCGGCAACATATGAGCGCGGCTGCTACCGGGGAACGCCGACCGAGCTCCTCGAGCTCGAAGCTCTCGCCGAAAACAAATATCCGGAACGGGCCGCTTTCAAGCGCATCACCGTCGATGCCTCCAAGCCATTGGCGGCCTGGCTGCGCGACAATGCAATTTTGATCGCCGCCAACAACCTGACGCCGGCTATGCCATCGGAAATAGCTGAGCCAGCGCAGATGACCTATACTTTTTCGATCCAAGTGACCGGAGGCATCGAGGCCAAATACTCCCTTACATCGGCGCGCTGGACACCGGCCGCCATCCAAGCCTCCGCATCTGCGCAGCAATTCAGCAATCTCGGTATCTACATCAATGGGCCGAATGCCGTCTTGGCCAACGGAGCAAAGTCTGGCTCGGCCAGCTATGCAGCCAAACAGCCGGCGCTCGGATCAAAGGACAATCCGATTTACACGACACCAATCCCGGGAGGGGAAAAGTCGCAGGAGTTGCCGGAGAGCGGGGGGGCCGCAGCCCGCCGGCCAAGGGCTGGTGGTGGCCCGCGGACGAACGGCTTTATCTTCGCGCCGGTGCCAGTCTTCCCGCCATCTCCAACGCCTACTCAATAAAACATGACTCGTTACTGCCTGCTCGGATTGCTGGTTCTTCTCGTGCTCCTCCCCTGCAGCAGCGCGAAGGCTCAGCCTGCGCTTCCCTCAGGGGTGTCGGAGATGGAGCTCTTCGGAACTGTGATCCGCAGCTCCAAATGGGACGTGAAGGAAATCCCGGTCTGCTGGGAAAACCTCAATCCTCATGACCAGAAATATGCAGAACTCGTCCGAAAAGCCGTGGCCGAGACCTGGGAAAGCGCAGCACAAGGAGGCGTTTGGTTCGCCAAGACCTGGCCTGCCTGTAAAGAGGGCGCAGCCGGCGTCCATGTGCGCATCGCCGACGAGGGCGCGCACACCGACGTCGTCGGCAAGTATCTCGATGGCAAGTCTTCGGGCATGACCTTGAATTTCAGCTCCAATCATTGGAGTAAAGGATGCATCAATAAGCGCGAATTCTGCATTCGTGCGGTCGCTGTCCACGAATTCGGGCACGCGCTCGGCTTTACTCACGAGCAGAACCGCGACGATGCTCCGGAACAGTGCCGCAACGAGAAATTTTCAGGATCGGTCGGCGACTACAAAGTCACTAAATACGACCCCAATTCCATCATGAACTATTGTAATCCAGCATGGAACGGAAGCGGACAACTCAGCCCACTCGATATCGCAGCCGTCAGAACGTTTTATCCGTCCTGACCCTCGCCTTGCTCTTTGTCATCTCCGGGCAGGCGCTAGCCGATCGCGCCGCGGTGCAGATCGCCGCGCGCTATAACGTCAGGACTGTTCATGTCCAGTTTGTCGGCGTTATGTACAACGGCAAGCAGGAAGTCGGAGGCGGCTCCGGCCTTCTGATCGGCGACAACCTCGTGCTCACCAACAGCCATGTGGTCGGACGCGAGGAAAACTACAAGAGCTTTGAGGTCGATGCTCGCCTTGGCTCGCGCAACGCAAACCCAATCAAAGTCAGCGCGATTCACCGCGACGACGCCAACGATCTTGCCCTTCTCGAGTTGGCCCAGCCGGCCAGCAACAGCGGCGGAGCATCGCGCTGCCCAATGCCGGTCATCAATGAAAGCCAGCAGGCCCCAATGGGAACCCAACTCTATCTGCTCGGCTATCCCCTCGACCTGGATCTGAGCATATCGAGCGGCCTGATCAGCAATCAAACCAGCCCAAATGGGCGCTGGCAAACCGATACTGTCATGAACGTCGGCAACAGCGGAGGTCCCGCGTTCAACGAGTTCGGCGCGCTCCTCGGTATCGCTGTCGGCGGCATCGTCAAATGGAACGATGCCCAGGTCAACGGAGTGAATTTCATCATTCCTGCCACGGTCATAGCCGCGAGTCCGCTCTACAAGCTGATTGCGGCTATCCCCCAACCATCCGTCTGCTGGACCAAATGGGTCGACACTACAATCTCATTCGAGAACTGGAGCAAGCTCAACTCGACCCATGTGCAGACGCAAGCCAATCAGGGCGTGAAAATTCCCGAGATCCTGGCCGGCGCGCTTCACACGTTGCTTCCAGAAGACCGGCGGCTCATCGTCAATGTTCCGCTATCGCAACTCGTCGAGCTCAAGCAGATCGAGCGCTCATACACCGTCGACAAGACCAAGGATGATCATCCCGTCGTGTTTGCCGAGCATTCGGCCGACTACGCCGAGACGTTCCCAGCCGAGCCGGGCTACCGTATCACCGGCTGCTCCTGGCATGTCGAGACGGCAAACGGAGCCGGCAACATTGCTTGCGCCATCAACGATGGCGGTGCAGAGGCGCGCTTCACCTACAAGCTGACCAGTGGACCCGCCGTCGATCGGTACCGTGGATGGCTCGGTGCTACCGTCAATCTATCTCAAGTTCTTGCGAAGTAAGGAGGAGGGGCCATGGTCGTCTCGACATTGCGAGCCGATTCTTCAAATGCGCTGCACTGGCTCTCGTCGTTCCGGCAGCTCCGCGCGGCTTTAATTGCTCTGGTCTGCATGTTTGTCGTCGGCTGCGCTCATCAAGCACCTATCTCGAGACCGTCAAAGCCCCAAGCCCAAAACACGCATCAGCACCACGGGCGTGCATTGACAGGATATCACCATCATGCCGCAAGGTATTACGGCCCGAGGTATTATGGTCCGAGACGCCATGATTATGGCTATCATCGCCCCACAACGGGTGAGGCAAGTGAGGAAGCACCTCCCGAGAAACCGACGCCAACTGGCGCCGAGGCTCCCAACAAGCCCGCCATCAAGGGCTTGGTGCCCGTTTATTTTGCGACCAACCGCGAGGTGATGGGAGGCCCGAATCTGCAGCTGAAACAGATCACCTATGATCGTTCGGCCACGAATACCTATGGCTGCGTGACTGTGAGCATACCGATCGTTCACAAGATGGGCGAAGTCGAAACGCCAAAGACATATCTGTACGGCATTTGGACAGAGGCCGAGCAGGACGGAAAGCACTTTCGAATCCAGACTCTATCGAAGCTCTCACGAGAGGAGTTTGCCTCCGCGATCGCCAATCCTGCCGACAGCCTGATGCTGTTCGTCCATGGCTACAATGTTCCTTTCTCGGATGCAGCGTTCAAGGCCGCTCAGATTGCCTTCGATGCAAATTACAAGGGCCGCGTCATGATTTATTCCTGGCCCTCGAAAGGCGGGTTGGCGGATTACGATTACGACCGCGAAAGTGCTTTGCATGCCACCGATGGATTGTTCGATCTTCTCAAGCTCATCAAGACGGAGGGGAACGTTTCGCGGATCATCCTGATCGCACACAGCCTTGGCAGCGAAGTGGTATTGGGCGCCTTGCAGCAGGCAGCGCTGAGCCAAACAGCGCTTGGCATTACCGAGCTGATTTTCGCAGCACCCGACGTCGACCGTGACCTCTATCTGGAGCGGGCTAACCAGATCAAAGCGGCCGCGGGTGCGGTGACCGTGTACGCCTCGTCAACTGATCTGGCTCTGCTCGCCTCGATGAAGAAGGCGCAGTCGAAATCGCGAATGGGCTATGTGACTAAGAGCGGTCCAACTCTCGTCTCGGGCATCGAGACGATCGATGTCTCTGCGGTCGGAAGCGAAATGTTCGCGCTCAATCATAGTACCTATTCAACGAGCCGGGCGGTCCTCGACGATATCGGCCGGATCATCTCCTCATCTAGCCACCTCAAGCCACCGCAGCGGACCCCAACTTTGCGCTCGATGCCTAACGAGCTCAACGCGACCTATTGGATGTATCCTTACTAGTCATCTGGAACGCAAGTTCATCACATTAGTTGATGGCTCGAATCTTTGTAGAGGAGAGCGCTTGTGGGGAATGCAGGTGTGAGAGGCCGGCCGATCGCGCCGTTAGTGCTCAGTCCGCAGGAGCGCACGTACCTAGAGAGGCAAGTTCGTCGTCATCGTGTCGCGCGGTGCTATCTGAGCGATGCCGCGCGATCCTGCGATGTGCGGATGGCCTGCCAAGCAAGTCTGTGGCTGCTGAACTCGGCATCCATGAACACACCGTTGGCAAGTGGCGCCGTCGGTTTTTTTAGAAGGATCGCTGTGATGGCCTGCTTGATGAAGCCCGCCCGAGCCGCCCTCGCACCATCGACGACGATCAGGTTGCTGAGGTAATCGAGCGGACATTGCGTACGACGCCGGCCGACGCGACGCACTGGTTGATCCGCTCGATGGCTGCGGAAACTGGCTTTTCCCACACCACGATCCGCCGAATGTGGTCGGCGTTCAGCTTGCAACCGCACCGTAGCCAGACATTCAAGTTGTCGAGCGATCCACTGTTCGTCGACAAGGTACATTGTCGGCCTTTATCTATCCCCACCGAACCGAGCCGTTGTCCTCAGCGTTGATGAGAAAGCCAGATCCTGGCACTCGATCGCGAGCAGCCGGTCTTGCCGATGATGCCTGGGATGCCAGAACGTCGCACGCACAGTTATGTGCGACATGGCACGACCACACTGTTTGCCGCGCTCGATGTCGCTTCCGGCTTTGTCATTGGCAAATGCTACAAGCGTCATCGGGCGGTCGAGTTCTTGAAGTTCCTCAAGGAAATCGACGCTCAAATCCCCGAGGGGCTTGCGGTCCACATCGTCATGGACAACTACGCCACCCACAAGACACCTAAGATCAAGGCGTGGCTCGCTCGCCGGCCGCACAACCATGTCCACTTTACGCCGACTTCCGCGTCATGGATCAATCAGAACGAGCGCTGGTTCGCTGAACTCACCAGAAAGCAGATCCAGCGAGGTGTTCACACCTCCGTCAGACAGCTCGAGGCCGACATCCGTACCTTCATCGAACTGCACAACAATAACCCGAGGCCCTTCAAATGGACCAAGTCTGCAGACCAGATCTTGGCTTCCGTCAAACGCTTCTGCCACAAAGCCCAGCAGACTTTATGCGGCGAACTTTAGATTCACGTGACTAGGGGGGCGTGCGCATTAATCCTCGTTGATGTGCGGCTCGTTCCTATTTCGAAGCCTTTATGTAACGGCAGCAAATGTCGCGCAGCTTTCGCGGAATCGAGCAGTCTTGCACGATAGTGAGAAGCGGGCCGTGGTGAGATCGGGGACCGTACATGCATGCGCCCGGGAAGACCACAGTTTGGATCGGGATAGCGCGCATCTCGTCGTACGAGTGCCGCTTACTCAGTTGATGGTAAAAGTCCGTTCGGGCTTTTGATGTTTGAGCGTGCGACGCTCCATCATAACAGCCAGCCTTTGCGCTTTTTAGGTCTTGCCGAAGGAGGCGCCCTCTGGGTCCTCTGGCCGGGTCCGCTCTTCAGCATGAAGCCCATCAGAATGAGAGCTGAATACAGGGCTGCGCCGTCACCGCACTTGATCGCGGGGCGAGCATCTCTGAGGGGCCGCTCAGTCCGTGGTGGCGGCGCAAAGATCCGGCAGGCCAAAAGCATGATGGGCAACGACTGCAGTGTCCGAACGGATCCTCCGCTATTAATACTTCCATTATAATGGGTTGATTCTTGAGCTCACCTGCCATATACATCCCTAAAGGGATTTGTAAATGGACCTGACTGTAGAAACTTTCATAGAAGGCACGTGGCACGAGGCGGCCATTGTCAACTTGGAAGCCCCCGAAAAGGGCTACACGACGCCTTCCAGAACTAGCTACGAAATGGGCTATTTTGCCAAGTTCGGCGCCATTCCATTTGCGGAAGACCGTCCCCTTAAAGGCGTACATGCTTACTCGATCAACGCCCCAGTCGATCTGGTGGATCGCGCAGCAAGCACCTGGCCAGCTTTTCTACTGGACCTAATTCCTCAAGGTCACCACGCCGAGAGGATCGCGCGATTTCTGAACCTTCCGGTCGAGGCGCCTTCTACCCAAGTCCATCTTCTCATGAGAGCTGCGAGTTCTCCCGTCGGCAATATTCGCATCAAAGAAGCATATGATCAGGAGGTCGAACGTCTTCAGGACATATCGGTCGCGGGAATCACTATGGAAGAAATTCTCGATCGGAGCGATGCGTTTCTCGAAGTTGCTGATCGCTTTTCCTTGCTTGCCTCGGGTTCGAGTGGGCTGCAAGGTGACTGGCCCAAGGTGTCACTGACTCGCTCCCGAGACGGACTTTGGTATCCGAATTCGATGGTCCCGGACGCGGACGCCCTCGAATTTATCATCGTAAAGCTTCTGCGTAGTGATGAGCCGGTGGATCAGCGGATCCTGGAGTCTGAATCGGGCTATTCGGTGGTCGCAAAAGAGTTTGGCGTCAACGTCGAACGCACGAGCACCTACGGCAATGGTGTGCTTGTCATTCCACGGTTTGACCGCAGGGTGACGTCGGGTGGTCTAATCCGCTACGGACAAGAGAGTCTGGTCTCTGCGATTGGCGTTGCGGAGTTTGCATTTCAGAGCAGGCACGAAACTTATCTGAAAACAATCCAACAGGTCTCGTCGTGTCCGCTGGAGGACACGACGGAGTATCTGCTGCGAGATGTCTTGAACCTGGCTATGGGCAATCCCGATAATCATGGTCGAAACGCCGCGCTTAGAAAATTCCCGGATGGAAGCATACGTCTCGCCCCCTTGTTCGATTTCGCACCAATGAAGATCGCGACAGCGGGCATCGTCCGTTCCACAAGGTGGGGGTGCATGCTCGATGGTGGAGGACAGGACACCAATCCTGATTGGAGGCTCGTCTGTGAGACAGTTTCTAGCCCCAAGGTGCCCGCCCACAAATTGATGTCCGCTTTGGCAGCTAAGGAAGATCTTCTCCGGGCCCTTCCAGAGATTGCAAGAAAGTGCGGCGTGCCGGTCTCCGTCGTGACGAATGCAATCATTCGCAACGAAGATATGGCGAACGGTGTTGCCAAACTGCGCAATGTGACAGATTAGGCGAGCCTCATGGCCAGATGGCGTAAACCTACGAAAGAGGAGATCCGAGATCGTCGCGCCGCAATTGCAGCCAAAGCGCGCGCGGGTACTCTCCGCTTGCCGGAGGCTGTCGCCGAGATGCGTCAAGCCCTCGGGCTCACCCAGATTGAGTTCGCCCGACTGTTTAAGCTGACACCGCGCCAAGTCGCCGACATTGAAAGAGGAGCGGCCAATCCTACTGCGCAAACGCTAGACAAAATAGGTCGCGCATTCGGTTTCCAAATCGGCTTTATTCCGATCGCTGCTGGGGCGACAACGGCCTCTCGCGAAGATGAGAAATCTGCCGGGCCACATTGATGATGAGCGCGTCTCGAACCGAATAGATTCTTCCGAATGGCCATTCGTGAGGAATCTCTTTGGCGTGTTCGCAAACGGTCCGTAATGCTCTGGAGTTTTGAGGAGGCGCAAATCCGGTACGCTGGTCTATTTCAAGATGACACTGCCGGTGTGCCGGGCGAGCCCTTGGCCGACCAAAGGAGCGACGCTGATCGCAAAAAACAGCGGCAAGAGGTTGCGTCGAAGTGCAATTCTGCGAGATCTTGGCCTCTTTTCATCCACCTTGGTCGCCTTCGAACATCTTCGGCCGGTCGGCTTCCCCGTGGCGTTGCTGCAAGATCTTCGTTCAAACTTGACTGGAGGACGAATGTCTTGAACTGAAGAACTGACCTCGTACCCAGGAGGACAATGTCATAATCTTGAGCCGTGGGGTTCACAAACAAAGACAGCGCTCCATATCCCCAGCGAAAGTCGCGAGGCTTTTCGCATAGGAGAGAAGCCGAGCCCGGGCTGGATGCGCGTTAAACCCAAGCTCGCTCCAAGAGATTCGTATCATCAAATGTCGTGGAATGCGTAACCATTTGCGTCTTTTCGTTTCCGCTAGCGTTCACCGGACGACAGAGCCTTGAATTGCCAAGGCTCCCACCACGAAACTGACGTCATCAGCTCTACGGCGATCGGCCAAAAGATGACGTGGGGCGACGCATCCATGGCCGCGCGACCCCGTCGAAGGCCTCGAATGCGTCGATATCGCTGACATAACGCAGCGTCAGCTGGATATCGTCGAGCCCTTCAAGCAATGCTGTCCGACGCGAAGGCGACACGACAAACGGTATCGATAGCGAACACGACATCCTGATCTCACATCGCTCAAGATCGACCTTAATTTCACGCCCGGGGTCTTTCGCAAGCGCGCCTAGGATTTGCTCATAGTCGGCTTTGGGCAATGTGATCGGAAGAACGCCATTCTTGAAGCAGTTCTCGAAGAATATTTCCCCGAAGCTCTCGCGATAACGCAGCGAATACCAAATTGCTTCAGCGCCCAGACTGCTGCTTCTCGCGAGCTGCCGCAGCCAAAGTTATCGCCTGCCACGAGGATCGAGCTGCTCCGAAATGGCGGAATATTCAGCACAAAGTCGGCGCGTTCGGATCCGTCGTCCTGAAATCGGCTGTTGGCGAACAGGGCCTTACCCAAATTAGCGTTCGCAGAACGCATGAAGCGGGCAGGGATAATTGCATCTGTATCAATATTCGGGTCCGCCAGCACTGCGGCGACACCTTCCAACGTCACAAACTTTTCCATTTGCCGCCTCTATGCGTGCGCGAGCTTGCGAACGTCGGTGATGACACCCGTCACGGCGGCCGCCGCCACCGATGCCGGACTTGCAAGATGCGTGCGGCTATTTGGTCCTTGGCGATGCTCGAAGTTGCGATTAGAGGTCGCCATGCAGCGCTCACCTGGCGCGACTTGGTCGTCGTTGATCCCCAGACACATTGAACACCCGGCCTCTCTCCAGTCGAAGCCTGCATCGAGAAATACTTTGTTTAGACCGAGGGCCTCAGCCGCGCGCTTGACCGACGTCGATCCAGGCACAACCAGCGCCCGCACGCCTTTGGCGACCTTGCGCCCCTTGACGATGGCCGCTGCCGCCTGAAGGTCCGATAGGCGGCTGTTGGTGCAGGATCCAATGAAGGCGACGTTGATCGGAATGCCTTCAAGAGGCTGATTAGGTTTGAGGCCGATATAGTGCAGCGCCTGCTCCGCCATGGCGCGACGGACAGGATCGCCAATCAACACGGGATCTGGGATGTTTTCGTCGATACCTACGACATCGCCAGGTGTTGTCCCCCACGTCACCTGGGGGGCAATCTCGCTACAGTTAACCCTGATTTCCTTGTCGAAGAGAGCTTGCTCGTCTGTGTTAAGAGTGCGCCACTGATCTAATGCGGCCTGCCAATGCGCACCTTTGGGAGCATAGTCGCGGCCAGCGATATATTCATACGTGGTATCGTCCGGCCCGATCATGCCAGCACGTCCACCAAATTCAATGGACATGTTGCAGATCGTCATCCTGCCTTCCATGGACATCGCACGAATGACGGGTCCGCAATATTCGATGGCATATCCGCGCGCCGCCTGTGTTCCCTCTTTGCCGATCAAGTAAAGTATGAGGTCCTTGGCACAGACATCCTTTCCCAGACGTCCGGCGAACGTCACCCGTAGCGCCTTTGGCTTGCGCTGAAGTACGGTTTGGGTTGCTAGAACGTGCTCGACATCGCTTGTGCCAAAACCCCACGCATAGGCACCGAGCGCGCCATTTGTTGGTGTATGGCTGTCTGCGCAAACAACAGTCATCCCTGGCGTGATAAGCCCGAGCTCCGGCGCCACGACGTGTTCGATACCCTGCCTGGCATCAGCCAAGTCAAACAGCTCAATTCCGTGTTCGCTGCAGTTCCGTTCCATCAAGGTGATTAGCTCGCGCCCCTCGGGGTTCGAATCGACCGTGCGCCCAGGACGTGTCGAAACGATGTGATCCGTGACACCGAAAGTGAGATCAGGTCGACGCACAGATCGCGAGGCGCGCCGTAGCCCATCAAATGCTTGTCCGCTCGCCGATTCCTGGATGATGTGGCGATCGACATAGAGCAAGAAGACGCCGTCACCCATTTCCCGGATGACATGACTGTTCCAGATCTTTTCAAAGATAGACCGCGGTTGGATCATGTTACACCATGGCCGAGTTGCTCCCACGCTAAGAGCGGGTAGGCTTCACGCCAATTGCGTGATCGGCGACACCGGTCTTGATGCAGGAGGAGCTCGTCGACTAGTAAGAAATTGCAATTTCGAGCGGATGAGGGCTTATGGTCCGGTCGCCCACTTTTTGATATTTAGTCCTTACCCCTTCAGGCCCGATGCACCGGTAACACGGGACGGCTCTCGACTGAGCAGTCGAAACTTCTCAACCCAAGACTTGGCCTGGAACGCCAATGCGCGAGCGTCAGTGGAAAGCGTGACGAATCGAAAGCCACGCGTGACCATGCGCCACGCTTGTTCGGGACCAGGTGCGAAAATGCCTGCAATCAGACCCTTCTTAATGCACCCCTTCAAAACGCGATCGATGGCAGCGTCCACCTCGGTATCAAACTCCTCCAGCTGCGGCTTCCTGTTCAGGGACAGCGAGAGATCGCCTGGTCCGATATAGACACCATCCAGACCTGGCACATCAAGAATACTCTCGATGTTGGCGACGGCTTCAGCGGTTTCAATCATAGCGATGACGCTGAGCTCCCGGTTCGCATGCGCAGCATAGTCCTCGCCATAGGCCGTCGCCGCACGGACGGGGCCTAAGCTGCGCTGGCCCATCGGTGGATATTTGCAATATTGGACGAGGCGCTCAGCGTCCGCTGCCGTGTTGACCATAGGGCATGTCACACCAAGAGCACCTGCATCAAGCGCTTTCATGATGATTGCCGGGTCGAGCCAGGGGATGCGTACCAACGGGAGCACGTCCACGGCCGTAATGGCTTGTAGCATCGCGACGGCGGCATCGTACCCGATGAGACCATGCTGCAGGTCAAGCGTGATTACGTCGAAGCCTTGTCGAGCATAAAGTTCTGCCGAAAACGCATCGGGGATCGCGCAATAGCCGTTCAGTAAATGGCCATTTTCGGCCATGCGGCGATTTAGTCCTCGAAAGGGGGCCATAAGGAAGCTTTCTTTGCTGTGAATATGACGACTGGCCTCGATATCCTGTTGACGGCTGCTGGCATCGGAATGTCGTCGACGCCGCGCGCAACAAGTACACCACTGACCGCGTGATCACTTGACTGCTCCGATTGCGCCGGCAACCGCGCCTTGTTGTGCGCCGGAGCGGATTAGACCCTCAAGAACTCTAGACAAGCTTTTGCAAAAGGTCTGTCGCCAGTGGCGAACTTCTCATGCGCTCGATTTGCCAGCTAGCTGGTGGCTACCGCAACATAGCGCTTTGGCGTCACGCCGTGGACACGCTTGAAGTGCTTCGTGAAGTGACTTTGGTCAACGAAACCGACCTCGTAAGCTACTTGTGCCGCTGGCTCTCCCTGAAGAAGAAGATCAGCGCCGCGCGCGACGCGCCGTTTTATCAGATAGGCATGGGGCGTTACTCCCAAATCTCTTCGGAATGCCCTAATCAGTTGAAAGATACTTGCGCCCGTCTGACGCTCAAGATCGCGAAGCGTAATCCTGATCTCAGGGCTCTTCTTAATAAACGCGAGCGCAACTTCTGTAATGCTTCCGTCAGGGTCGCCGGGCGGAGCAGAGAATGCGTCTGCCGATACGACTGCCGTTTCCATCCCACAAGTCATGTCCAACTCTTGCTGCAGTGGACGAGTTTCATCGCGGGGCTGAGGATGAAGGCGATCAGCATGCCGCGCAAAGCAAGTTAACTGATGACTTGCATGAGTTTTTGCGATATAAGCGAAAACCTAGGGAGAATAATGGGTTATGGGCCAATACTTGCCCATGAATGCGCTACGAGCCTTCGATGCTGCGGCGCGTCATGGCAATTTCAGTCGAGCGGCGGAAGAGCTTTGCATTACCCAAGGGGCCGTCAGCAGGCATATCGCGGTACTTGAGACCCACCTCGGAATAAAGTTATTTGTTCGTAAGCATCGTCGCATCGAACTGACGGAAGAGGCTCGACGATATCATAAGCGGCTTCAGGTTGCGTTTGACGAGATAAGGTCCGCGACGTCCGAGATCTGCGCGTCGTCAAAACACAATGTCCTAAAGCTTAGGTGTTTACCCACCTTTGCCATGCGCTGGTTGATCCCTCGCCTCGCGAGGTTTCGCGAGCAATATCCGCAGGTGGAAATTCAGGTCTCAACCTCACAACAATCCCCTGCCAATTTTGAAGCGCAAGGCATCGATGCCTCGATCGAGTACGGATTGGGCCAGTGGCCTGGGCTCGAGGCCAAACATCTGTTCGACGAACTGCTCATCGTCGTATGCGGCCCCAAGCTTGCGAATGGAATGCCGGTCCCGCGCTATCCGCACGAACTCGATCATCACGTTCTTCTCCATTCCTTGCAGCGCCCGGATTTTTGGCGGCAATGGCTCCAGACTGCAGGCGCGCCGCAGGTCCCGGCCAACACGGGCCTACGATTTGAAAACTCGGGGCTCGCGTGCCAAGCAGCTATCGACGGCCTTGGTATTGCAATTGTGCATCTTCCCTTGATTGAAAGGGATCTCGAAACCGGCCGACTGATCGCACCGTTCAATCTCATTGTCCGCAACCAGATGGCATTCTATCTCGCTTATCCAACCGAAAAGAGCGATTTGCCGGCACTTGTCGCGTTCCGCGCAATGGCTGCTCGGTGAGGCGGCGGCAACCGTCAGATCCATCGATCTGAAATGGACGGGAAAGAAGCGACTCTCAGCCCCGGACATGGACCTTGTGACATCCGCGTAATATAGCGTGAGCAGCCCTTAACTGGTCTGCCCTCCGCGACCTGCGACTAACAGTCCCGGCGTCCCGCAAGATTATACAAGAATGCACTCCTCTAATGCCCTCTATCTGGGCCGAACGATGGGCGCAGTCGTCGCCTTGCTTGCGGCGCATGGCGGTGCACAAATAGGGGGACGGAAACAATGAAGCGCTTCAGCTTGCTGGCCTTCGCGGCGGTTCTTGCCTCACTGTCCATTTCTACAGATGCGCATTCTGCCGAGGTCAAGATCGGCATCATCGGCTCTTTTAGCGGCCCCTATGCCGAGTGGGGCGTCCAATTCAAACGAGCCGTTGACCTCTATGTCGAGAAGCACGGAGGAAAGCTTGGAGGCCACACCGTTGAGGTCCTCTATCGTGATTCTGGCGGCCCAAATCCCGCTCGAGCGAAACAACTCGCTCAAGAGCTGATCACCCGAGAGGGGGTACAATTTCTCGGCGGTATGGACTTCACGCCTAACGCGGTAGCCGTTGCCGATGTTGTGACGCAAGCGAAAATTCCCTTCGTCATTTTCAACGCAAATACCGCAGATACCACACGTAAATCGCCATATTTTTTAAGAGTGGGCTGCACCATCTGGCAATTGGCGTATGGCATCACGCGCTATGCTATTGATCAGGGCAAGAAGAAAGCTGTTGTCTTTGCCGTCGACTACGCCCCCGGTCACGACGCAATTGCAGCTTATGATGCCAATTACGGCAAGCTCGGCGGCAAGATCGTCGATGTCGTAAAGGTGCCTTTGGATACAACTGACTTCTCCAGCTACTTCCAGCGGCTGCAGGACGCGAACGCTGACGTTCTATTTACGTTCGTCCCGAACGGGCCCATCTCCGTTGCACTGTTCAAAGGGTATTTCGAGCGCGGCTTGGCACAACGGGGCTTGCAGTACTTTGGCCTCGGTGAAACCGAGGAGGCACCCCTCGCGGCATTGGGACAAACCGGCGAACTGGCCATCGGTGTATATTCCTCTCTCTTTTATGGTCCTCATTCGCCAGAAAGCACCGCGAATAAGGAGTTCGTCAATGCGCTGGAAGCAAAATACGGGAAGGGCGCCATACCTAATATCGGGACCGTTGAGGCGTGGGACGGCATACACCTGATCGCCCATATGACCGAAGCAACCGACGGGAAACTTGATGGTGAAAAAGCCTTGGCGGCCGCCAAAGGGTACTCCTGGGAGAGCCCGCGCGGATCGATCCGGTCGAACGGGACCTGATCCAAAACGTCTATATCCGAAAGGTCGAGAAGATCGACGGCGTCCTCGTAAATAAACAGGTCGCCGTAATTCCGAATCTCAAAGATCCCTGGAAGGAGGCCAATCCTGCCTCGCGCTGACGACGTTTAGGCGCGCGAAAATAGGGGAGTAGAATCAGGCCGCATGACTCCAGGCCAATGCGGCGGGACGTAATGGCCATTGGCAGCATGCTTGTGATGCAGGCGGTGTTTGAGGGATCAAGTGAATAGCTACTGGACGACGGGTATATCGCTTTTGATCGACGGCCTGTCCTTCGGGATGATCCTCTTTCTGATCTCCTCTGGCCTGACGATCACGCTCGGCGTGATGCGTCTTCTAAACATTGCACATTGTGGTTTCGCCATGATCGGCGGTTACACTGCACTCTCGCTCGTCAATCATTTTGGCCTGGGTTTGCTCGCCGCGCTTCCGATTGCTGTTGCAATCACGGCGATACTCGGGGCCATTCTTGAACGGACCGTATATCGATGGATCTATGAGACGAGTGCTCTCGGTCAAATCCTGATGACAATTGGCCTCACATTCATAATGATCGCCTCGATCAACGCCGGTTATGGCTCGCTGACGCATACATTACCAACGCCTGAATTCCTGGCGGGAGCATGGCATTTTGAAGAGATATCGATTTCTGCTTACCGTAGCTTTCTTTCAATCGTCAGCCTGACAATCGCAGGCCTGATTTGGTACGTCATCGAACAGACCGATTTTGGCGCCCGCTTGCGCGCCTCCGTCGATAATCCGCGCATGGCTCGCTGTGTCGGGATCAATGTGCGGCGGGTGTTCGCTCAGACCTTCGTTGCTGGGTGCGCGTTAGCGGCCATAGCCGGCGTACTTGGAACGCAGATGCTGCCGCTGCAGCCATACTATGCCACGAACTATATGGTCATGGTTTTGATCGTCGTTGCGGTTGGCGGCTTTGGCAGTCTCAAAGGATCGCTTATCGCCGCGCTCGGCTATAGCATCTTCGATACCTATTTTCGCTATCTCTTTCCGGCGGCCGGCGCTTTCGGCATCTACATTCTTCTGGCCCTCATTCTGTCCATTCGACCTTTTGGGCTTTATGGCCGTGCTTAAGGTAACTCCCTCAAAGGACACACCTAAACGGGACATCGCCGCGTCCTTTGGATCCCACCGCTTGGGACTTAGCGATGCGCTGGTGTGGGCGCTTGCAATTTTCGCTTATTTCTTCTTGGGCGCCTATCACCAGCTCGGCACCCAAGTCATCATCATGATCATCTTGGCTCTGTCGCTCGATCTCGCCATCGGTTACTCTGGAATCGAAAGTTTAGGTCATGCCGTCTTTTTTGGTATCGGAGCCTACGCCGCCGCCCTTTTTGCGCTCAATGTTTTATCTGAACCCTTGACCGGCCTTGTGGTAGGAGGGCTAGCTGCCGGCGCGTTCGGCTTCGTCACGGGTTTGCTGGTTCTTCGTGTTCGCGGCTTGACTCAAGTCATCCTCACGATCGCCATTGGTGCCGTCGTCCTCCAAGTTGCGACAACCTGGAAATCAGTAACGGGCGGAGATGATGGCCTTGCGGGGTATCAGGTCGCACCCATCTTGGGACGTTACTCGTTCGACCTCTATGGCCATACTGCCTATCTCTATTCGCTTTGCGTGCTGGCCTTCGTGTTTGCCCTTGCCCGGATCTTGGTAAACTCGCCATTTGGATATGTTCTGCGTGGGATACGCGACAACGACCAACGCATGCGCATGCTAGGCGTACCGGTCGCCGCACGGTTGCTTCTCATCTATTCGATTTCGGCAGCAATAGCGGGTGTGGCCGGTGCAATTTCCGCACAAGTCACCGGGCTTGTCGCAACCGACTCACTCTCATTCCTGCTATCCGGAAACGTCCTCATCATGTTGCTAATCGGCGGGATGGGGCGCCTGACCGGCGCATTCATTGGGGGCATTATTTTCGTCATTTTTTCTGATCGGGCCGCGGCGATAGACCCCTTCAATTGGTTGTTTATGCTGGGTGGACTCCTCATTCTCGCCGTCAGGTTTACACCTCAAGGCGTTGGTCCCTGGATTGATCGTATGGGTGGCTATCTCCTCGATCGCAGGCGGAAACCATGAATGATACGGTCCTCGAAATCGTCGGTCTGCACAAAAGCTTCGGTGCTCTCGCCGTCACGCGTAATATCAACTTCCGCCTTGAGATTGGTGCAAGACACGCTCTGATTGGTCCGAATGGCGCAGGAAAGACCACCCTTGTAAATCTCATCACGGGAGCGTTGGCTCCATCCTCTGGGTCGATCCGACTTGAAGGACGTGACATCACACGGTATTCGCCGCAACGCCGAGTCTCTCTGGGGCTCGCGCGAACGTTTCAAATAAACTCGCTATTCCCGTCCATGACGGTGGTCGAAAATATTGCCCTCGCGGTCGTTGCAAATATGCATATCGACGCAAAACTGTGGGGCGCGCTCAATAGGCGCAAGCAGGTTCTGATCGAACTCGAGCGGCTCCTAGACGTTTTTAACCTCAGTGGTTCGGCATGCCAATTGATTTCCAATCTCGCATATGGTCAACGGCGGCTCGTTGAGCTCGCGCTGGCGCTGGCTCTCAAGCCAAAGGTGCTCATTCTCGACGAACCTGCTGCTGGCTTGCCGAAAGAAGACAGCGGAAAACTTTCGGAATTGCTGCGGCGGTTGCCCGCCGACCTCGCAGTCATCGTCATCGAGCACGACATGCAGATCGTTTTTGGTTTCGCTGACCGTATCACGGTGTTGGCAGAGGGAAGCGTGCTGACGCAGGGAACCCCGTCCGAGATTCGAGCAGATGCTAAGGTACGAGAGGTTTACCTCGGACAGGCGCGCAATGACTGATTTGCTGAGACTGGAAGCTGTCACCGCAGGATATGGCTATGGCGCCGCGGCTATTGAAAACGTGGCTCTTTCGCTCCCGAGAGGGTCGTCATTGGCCGTGTTGGGACGCAATGGTGTCGGCAAGACGTCCCTGCTTGCGACCATTATGGGCCTAACGCAAATGGCCTCCGGCAAGATCACATTTGACGGCGGCGAGATCGGAGGCATCGATACCTACGAGCGGGCTCGCCTGGGCCTCGGTTACGTGCCTCAGGAACGAGAGATCTTTCCTTCCCTGACGGTAGAGGAAAACCTTTCCGTTGCAAGGGTTGATCGGGGAAAGTGGAACATTGAATCCGTGTTTGAGCTATTCCCCCGGCTTGCTGAGCGACGGCAGAACTTCGGAAATCATTTGTCGGGTGGAGAGCAGCAGATGCTGGCTGTCGGCCGAGCGCTCGTCAGCAATCCCGCTTTGCTTATTCTCGACGAGCCGTTCGAAGGATTGGCTCCGGTCATTGTTGACCAGCTTGTGGAAGCGCTCAAACGCATCAGAAAAGAAAGCGATATGACGTTTATCCTCGTAGAACACCATGTTGATCTAGCGCTGTCACTAACGGTCCAGGCCCTAATTCTGGATCGAGGCCAAGTGGTTTGGAACGGCAAAAGCAACGATCTGGCGGGCAATAAGTCCGTTCTATCGAGCCTCGTTGGCATCAGCTAGGGAGGTAGACGACCTCCGATTACATACCTACCGGCAACGATACCAGTGCCGAGGTTACGGTACGGGACAATTGCCTCCATCGACATTAATGGCTGTTCCCGTTACGAACGAGGCTAGGTCCGAGGCTAGAAAGCAGGCCACATTCGCAACCTCGGTCACAGTTCCAAGCCGACCGAGACGCACGCTCTTTCCTTTCTGCAAAACGAAGTCTTCGTAGCTCGCTTGCGGTGCGGTGGACCGGTGCATTCGTTTCCACTGGTCGGTTTCGATCGATCCAAGGCAGATGGCGTTGATAAGGACGTTATCCGGCGCGCATTCGTTAGCCAGCAGCTTCGTCATGGATAGGCCGGCCGCCCGGCTCAGCGCCGACGGAGCGGCGCCGGTACCGGCCTTTGCCGCAATGCTGAGAATATTGACAACTCGTCCCCAGCGTCTTGCTCGCATTCCAGAGAGGCAACGCTGAGTTAAGTAAAGTGCCCCTCCGACTTTCAGCATGAAATCGGACTGGAGTGCGTCCCACTCAACTCCCGATATTGGCTCGTGGGCAGCGTTGCCTGCGTTGTTAACGAGGACGTCAACATGACTGAAGTCGGGGGAGAGCCTCGACCAGGCCTGGTCAATCTGCAATTTGTTTCCGAGATCACATGAGATTCCAATCACGCGCTGACCGGTTGTGCTACTTATCTGGTCGGCGGTATCACTCACTTGTTGTTTATCTCGGGCGAGAATTGCAACAGAAGCGCCGGCCTCGGCGAACGCCAGAGCTATCGCTCGGCCAATGCCTCGGCTTCCGCCCGTTACGATTGCGGTTCGGCTTTTCAGCGAAATCTGCACTAAACTATCCTTGCTTGCTCTAGCACCGAGATTTCCATCGCAGCAGTCCGAAAATGCGGAACCGCGGACGAGTTACGTGGCGGGCGCAGAGGCCTGGGACCGGGCAACTTTGTCGAGCGCCTGCCAGTCTCGAAGTCCGACCGCCTCAGCAAAGGCCGCGCGAGCCGCCGGAAAATCGGCCAGTGCCGGGAGAGGGGACCCGTCGGCCGTGGACAACAACAACCCTGCGAGCGCGCTCGCCATCGCTTCTGTGGTCCGCAGCATCAAATAACTCGGATAAGCGATAAGATCGTAGCCCATCACAAAGAGATCTTGTGCCCGCGGCAGTTGCGCTTTCCCATCTTCAGTTAGGGCAAGCAGCTGGTGTTTCCCCCGGAAGGCACTCCCAACCGTCACGAGATCGTCATGTGCTTTCAATCCTGGAATAAATACACCATCCGCGCCCGCGGCTAAGCTGCGCTCCGCTCGCTTTAGGGCGCCATCTAGGCCAAGCGTTGTTAAGGAGTCCGTGCGGGCGATAATCAACATGTCGCCTGAACTGCGGGCATCAACAGCTGCCCGAAGCTTTGTTTCGAATTCTGCCATCGCGACAACAGCAGGAGCAGGATTATCGCCGGGTTGCTTGCTCGGGCGAGCCTGGTCCTCCAGGATCACGGCGCCAACACCAAGCGCCTCGTACGCGCGGATCATGCGAACAACGCTCTTGATGTCACCGTAGCCGTCATCGCCATCGGTGATGAAGGGTAGATCGGAGGCCGCCGCAATATCCTGAATACCGGCGACCATCTCGCCAAGCGCCGCAATGCCTAGGTCCGGCAACCCGTAACGGGCAGCAAGCATTGCCGACCCACCAATTGCAAACGCTTTGAACCCAGCCCGCCCTATCAGCCGGGCGGCAAAAGCATCTTGAGCAACCGGAAGGACGAGCGGTCGTCCGGCTTCCATGACCTTGCGCAGAGGAATACGAGCTTTCAAAAGACACCCAATGATGCGAGTACGGCAACGACGCGAGTCCGACAACCGTGAAAGCGGTTAGTGAAGGTCGCTCCAGTGCAGAAGACCATCGTTGGACTCAGCACGTTTCATAAAGCACGTGTACTATCAACCGACAGGCGCCGGCATCACTAGGAGAAAATTGCACGATGGGCTGCCCCGATAGCATTGCAATTTCTTGCTAGCGGATCAGCGCCTAAAACCCTGTACTCGCGCAAAATCCTGTGGCGACACGGCGGGCCTCAGGGCTAGTACTGCTCAAGCCAGAGGAGAACGTCGCACTCTTCTTTCATGGACGAGGTCGCATGACGAGTGGCCACCTTAGCTAGCCAAAGGGTGCGCCATGCCATAGTGCACTCAGCCAAGCGCGTGGTCTCTTGGTTCGCTGGGTCAGTGTCCGACGTGACGACATGGAGTAGATCTCGACAGGCGCCAAGGCCGGTCGAGCCTGGCCTTTTACTCAACCGAGCTCGCAAGGCACACATCTGGGCAGCTCAGACTAATGTTGCGTCCCGATGCGTGTGGCCGGTTCTGTCAACAATCCCATTCAATCGACCAGACACGGAGACTTCCACGATGACAGGACACACCAAACAGGAGCCTCGCCTGGCGGGAGGCGAAGATGCGTCCCTCCGGGGCAAGGTTGCGATCGTAACGGGCGCAAGCCGAGGCATCGGTGCTGCCATTGCGCTCGAGCTCGCGCAAGCAGGCGTCGATTCCGTTATCGTCGCCCGGGATGAGGCCATGCTCAACAGCGTTGCCGAACGCGCACGATCATTTGGAACAAGGGTAGAGGTCGTTGCTGGCGACCTGCGAAACGTGGAAACCGTTTCCTGGACGATCGACCGGGCCTTGGCCGCTTTTCAGAAGATTGATATTCTTGTCAACAACGCCGGTGCGACCACGCGGGGGCACTTCCTGGAGCTGCCCGATAGTGATTGGGAGGATGGTTTCGGCCTAAAATTCTTTGGTGCAATGCGCCTCTGTCGGGCGGCCTGGCCTACACTTGTTCAGACGAGTGGATCCGTCGTGAATATCGCCGGTGCAGGCGGCCGAACACCCGACATCTATTTCGCTATCGGTTCGCCAGTGAATGCCGCACTCAATAGTTTCAGCAAATTCCTCGCCGAGCTTGGCATTAGGGACGGCGTGAGGGTCAATTGTATCAATCCCGGCTTGGTGAGGACAGACAGATTGACAAAGCGCCTGACGCTGGAGAGCCGCGAACGACGCATCGACCCTGCCGAAATGGAATATCAGCTCAGCCGCGAGTTGCGCATTGCGCGAATCGGCGAGCCTGAGGATATCGCGGCGCTGGTTAGATTTGTCTTGTCAGATCGCGGTCGTCTCCTGCAAGGGGCTGCTATCGATGCGGATGCAGGTCTGACAAAAACGCTTTAGATTCGCCTAACCGCGCAACTCTGGTTCGTCGGCCCCACTCAGGGAGAATGCCGAGGTTCAGGTCGCGCGTATAACCAGGGCTGGCACGCTCGGCTCTTCTGCTGGAAGTCCTCAATGTCGGCGACGAATCTTAGCGTTTGACCAATCTCGTCGAGGCCCTCTAGCAGCGTTGCGCGACGGGCAGTTGGAATGTTAAAAGCGATTGTCCTGTCGTTCGGTAATTCGATGGTGCAGCTTTCGAGATCCACCGACATCGTCGGATCGTTCGTGGTCGCCAGGTGGTGATGGATCTCATCAACCTCTGCCTGCGGTAACGTGACGAGTAGCAGCCCGTTCTTGAACGAGTTTTCGTAAAAAATGTCGCCAAAGGTGGGTGCAATCACGCAGCGAATACCGAACCGTACCAGGGCCCAAACCGCGAACTCGCGGGAGCTGCCACAACCAAAATTGGCTCCCGCAACAATAACTTTGCTCTTGCGAAAGGGGGCGCGGTTCAAGATAAAGTCCGGCACCTCTTGGCCTTGCAGATCATACCGCCAGATCGCAAACAGGCCTTCCCCCGGATTGCTCTTCAAGCTGCGTTGCCAAGCGACCGAAATGATCGCGTCTGTATCGATGTTAGGGCGCGGGAAACTGGCCGCGACACCCTCGACACGTGTGTATTTCTCCATACGAATTCTCCGGCGGCCTAGGTTAAGTACCTTCTGACGTCCGTTACCGCCCCGGCAATCGCAGCGGCGGCCACCGAGGCGGGACTGGCTAGGTGGGTGCGACTCTTTTGGCCTTGGCGCCCCTCGAAATTGCGGTTCGACGTAGAGATGCAACGCTTACCGGGTCCTACAAAGTCATCATTGATGGCGACGCACATGGAACATCCGGCCTCCCGCCACTCAAACCCAGCTTCCAGGAAGACTTTGTCGAGCCCCAGAGATTCAGCGGCATGTTTAACCTGCGCTGAGCCGGGTACCACAAGCGCGCGTACATGCGAAGCGACCTTGCGCCCCCGCACGACTTCGGCGGCAGCCTCTATATCGGAAAGGCGGCTGTTGGTGCATGAACCGATAAACGCCACGTCGACGGTGAGCCCTTCGAGAGACTGACCGGCCTCAAGACCGAGATAAGTCAGCGAACGGTCCATTGCGGCGCGACGCGCAAGGTCGTTAACCGCCGCGGGATCAGGAATCGGATCGCTGACGCTGCCAACATCCTCGGGGGTCGTCCCCCAGGTGACCTGCGGGCCGATGCTCGTGCAATCAACATCGACCTCTCGATCGAAAACCGCTTCTGGGTCGGTCGGGAGCGAACGCCAGTAAGCCAATGACTGTTCCCACATTTCTCCCTTGGGCGAATAAGGCAGATCGTGGAGATATTCGAATGTGACGTCATCGGCAGCTATAAGTCCAGCTCTCGCACCGAACTCGATCGACATATTGCAGATGGTTTGGCGTTCTTCTATCGACAAAGACCGTATGACGCTGCCGGCATATTCCACAGCGTAGCCACGTCCCGCCGCAACGCCGATCTGACCAATCAATCTCAAAATGAGATCCTTGGCGTATACCCCTCGGTTGAGCTTGCCTTCGAAATTGATACGCATGCGTTTCGGCCGCCGCTGGACGATTGTCTGGGTCGCGAGCACATGCTCCACCTCGCTGGTGCCAATGCCCCAAGCCCAACAACCAAGTCCTCCACACGTTGCCGTATGGCTGTCGCCGCATACCAGTGTTGTGCCGGGCAAGACGATGCCGAGCTCAGGTGCGATTACATGGACAATGCCTTGCCGAGGATCGTCAACATCAATGAGTTCAATCTTATGAGCCTGACAATTTTCACGTAACAGCTGCACGAATTCCCGACCACCAGCGAACGTCTCTCCCGTACGACCTTTCGCCGTGGAAAGGATGTGATCGACAACAGCATAGGTCAGTTCGGGATTACGGGTCTTGCGGCCAGCACGCTTCAAGCCCTCGAAGGCGGCAGCCGATGTGCATTCATGAACCATGTGCCGGTCCACATGAAGAAGAAACACGCCATCTTCAATCTCCCGGATAACATGCGACAGCCAGATCTTGTCGAACAGAGTTTCGCTGTTTGCCATGGCGCTAATCGACTTGTCCCAAGGGGCTTGAATTCTCACGAGGTGAGCGAGCCGTACACGAGCTTTGGGAAGTTAAGAACCTCGGACATTGCCCAATAGGAGAAAATTGCAAACACCCCTTTTGCCCGGCTAGCAAATCGATGCTGTGCGTCAGATGCGCTTAAGTACTCGCGGTCCACGCAAAATAGAACGATCGGCCTGCATCAGGCCTGCGCTATCTACAAGAGCAACTTTCTGGAAACGCGGAGCGAGCCAACGGGTATTGCCTGCGCAAACAACTACGCCGGGCACAACGATTGCAAGAGGCGAAAGCTGCCTATTGACGTCCGTTCGGATGATCTTCTTGGCGAGCCAAACCGAAAGGTTCCAATATAGGCTGATCGCTTGTCCGGAACAGAATCGATTTCTCATACGCAATATATTCGCACCACGACCAAGCCGGCTCTGCGATCACATCGCGCTCTGACCATTCGTGCTTGACGCCATCGATAATGGTGGCACCGCTTCCCTTCGCAACAACACAAAGACTACTCGATGTGCGTCGTCGTGCCTTCGAGTGGAAGCCTTTACGGAATCCGTTCACGTGACAGGCGATTGTCGGCATGACATGCCCACCCGTGATAGGATTTACGTATTCGTAAACGACACCCTCGTACGGGTCATCATCGTCGCGGTCCAGTCCGGCTTGTATCATTGCTTCGGCGGCAGCCCATTTGTACACCAACTGGGGCGAGGCCGGCGGTTGCGCGCGCGTCCGACCTTGTAGCATTCCGAGCGCGCCAATATCTTCGTAAGAGCCCACAGTATTGGTATAGGGTTCTAAGGATTTGCTAGGATGCATCTCGAAACAATCGGCTCGCATGTATGAAACGAATGGGGTATCGAGCGCATCGAACCAAACCATTGGCTCCGTCCCGCCATTGTGCGCGTGACTATGCCAGCACCCTCCAGGCGTGAGCAAAAGATCAAGCTCGTGCATATCCGCGCGCGTGCCATCGACGACCGTGAACGCACCACTTCCCGACAAGATGAAGCGCAGCGCTGAATAGGTGTGCCGGTGCGCCGGTGCGACTTCGCCAGGTAGGATCATCTGCAACGCGCCATTGAGCGTAGGCGTTGCTGCTGCGGACCGTGGCATCCCGGGATTCTCAAACAGAAGAATTCGGCGCTCAGTGCCCGGCCCGGCCAATGATGTCTTAACAGCTTCCTCGAACTCAGCGTGCAAGTCGCGCCACCGCCATACATGGCCGCGCGCCTTGTAGCCCATCTCTTCGGCGACCCCGCTGGTATTCCAGATGGGAATGATACTCAGCCGCTTCATACGATCGGCCCGCTCGGCTGTGGGATCGGCATGTTTCGGATCTGGCTGAGCCGTGCTGTTCGACATTTTGGTTCCTCAACTTTAGTTCGAGCTTGCCGCCACGCTGCGGTTGATTAGACCTGCCGGCTAGCATGAAATTGCAGGACGAGGACTGCGCCTCCTCTAATTTTTGGCTATGCGCGGTGATCGGAGCATTTCGTCCGCCGACCAATCGCCGGCCTCGATCAGGAGCGTCATTTCGCCAATATCCTGTACGCCAACGACGACGCGGTCGCCCGGTACAATTTCGGATACTCCTTCGGGAGTGCCGCTCATGATGATGTCGCCGGGATGAAGTGTATAATAGGCGGACGCGAACGCGATCAGCTTGGGAACCGACCATATGAGGTGTCGCGTATTCGATCGCTGCTTCTCCTTGCCGTTTATGCTCAGATAAAGGTCAAGAACCCCGGGATCGGGAATCTCATCTCGCGTAACCAACCAGGGTCCCAAGACGGAATAGGTGTCGATTGATTTCCGCAGGCTCCGCTCTTCGGGACCACGGACAACCGCGTCGACAGCAACGGCGTACCCAGCGACATACTGCAAGGCGTCTGCCTGCGGGATGTTGCGACCCCGTCGACCTATAACAACACCCAACTCGGCTTCGGGGTCGTGCCTTCGCGTCGGATCGCCCAGTCTGATCAGCGATCCCGGGCCCACTAGCGAACTATTGGCCTTCAAAAAAAGACCGGCTCTGTCGATCGTCTGAACCTCCGATCGGCCCTGCCGCAATTCTTGATTGTTCGTCCCCTCGTCGAGATGGAGCTGATAGTTGACAGGGGCAGCGATGATCTTAGACGGATTAGCGACGGGGCTATCAAGCCGAACCGAGCTCACGGGAATGCGTCGAGCGCGCCCGGCCAGCTCCTGTGCCTTGGCGATGACGCGGTCCAAATGCTCGATCATGATGTCGTGCTGCGGAAACGGCCACTTGAGGCTGGGCAGCACGTCCAGCGCCTCGGTAACGACGAGAATTTCGCCATCTCGCACGATACCAAGCTGATTTCCATCGAAACGACAGAGCCGCATATTATTCTCTCCTATCCAGATAGAGCGGTTAGGGCAGCCAAGCCGCCGGCTTATGCCCTAACCCTATGGCGTCGCCCCGACGTAAGTGTTGGAGTGGGCGTGGCGCCGAATCGCGCGAAAGAACTCGTCCGTCTCCGGCAGAAACTCGAACAGCGCAAAACTATGAATGCTATCGTCGAACAAGTGCAGTTCGGCATCTCCGCCCGCCGATTTAGCAGCAGCGACCAATGCACGAGCGTCGTCAGCGAGGGCTTCTCCACGCGCCGCAAAGACGCGCATCGGTGGTAGCCCGGCAAGATTTCCGCGAAGCGGCGAAATGGCGGGATCATCGGGCTCTCGGTCTTGGATGAACGCACCAGCCAAAGTCAGTAGTCGCCGCCGGGTCATCCAGGGCTCGGTTCGTCTATTGCCGTCGATACTGGCCGCCGTCAGCGTGAGATCGGCAAAGGGCGACAGGAGATAAAGGGCGGCGGGCCGAGTGACATTCTCGTGACGGAGCTTTGCGGCGAGACTTAAAGCAAGACCACCGCCCGAGCATTCGCCACTGACTGCAACTGGGTCTGCGCGCCGCGAAAGCCACGCAAAGGCCGCTCGCACATCCTCCTGCATTTGCATTGGCGTATGTTCCGGGACAAGTCGGAACTCGGGTACCAACGCCCAGCCACCGATCGCGCGCGCTAGACCAGCTGCAAGCAAAACCGAGCTCTTAGCCGAACCAAACACATATCCTCCCCCATGAAGATGAAGAACGGCAGGACCACTTTTCCCGCCGGGGGGAATGACGCATAACGCAGGCACCCCGTCGCAGTCGACGGTTTCTACCGACACATCCTCTGGCAACGCACATAGACTCGACATGAACCGCTCGTAAGCAGCCCGTTCGCTCATCCAGTCTTCATCTTCGAACTTGAGAGCATTCGACCAAAGATCGAACGCGCGGGCGGCGGCCGGCCGCGACGGCCGCACCAATGGACTGGCGTTAAACAGGTCGAATGGCTTGTTTGATTCGGCGACTTCATCATAGCCATAGAGCCACGCAAACCGCTCATACCCAGCTTGGTCGAGCTTCAGCATGCCCCGCCCCATCCGTCCGTAAGCCGCCTGACGCTCGGGTGCCTTTTCATGAAATGCCGTAAGATCGCCGCGACTTTGGTGAAGCAACCGAGTGGTCCGCGGCTTCCGCCGCGCTTGAAACTCGGAAAAAGCGGCTTCCAAGTTGCTCCCGCTCCGGTGCAAACAAGCCGCCAACGCCACCGAATCTTCGAGCGCCATCGCCGCACCGGAGCCGGATGTCGGCAGCACCGGGTGGGCCGCGTCGCCAATCAGAACTATTCGCCCGCGATGCCATTCTGGCAGGGGATAACGATAATTGATCGCCGTGATGAAAGCTTCGGTTACAGCCTCAGTGATCTCTCGGACGTCTTTGCAGGCGTCCTTAAATGAGGCGCGCAAATCCGCGACATCCCCAGCTGTGGCCCAGTCCTCACGATGGATCTCATCGGCAGGTACGTAGAAGGCTGCATAAAACTGTTTGCCGCGACGAATCGGATAGCAAACCACGTGGCGACCCGCACCGCTCCACACATTGGTATCCAATGTTAGCGCTTTGCTGAGAAGCGTCGTTGGTAGAACGGTCCGCCAGGCGAGGAGGCCCGTAGATATCGACTCGCTTTCTCCAAAAATTGCGCTTCGCACCTTGGAACGCAGGCCATCGGCTCCGATTAGGAGATCGCCAAGAACAGCCTCACCCCTCTCGAGAATGACGGTAACACTTCGATCATCTTGCTTCACATCGACAACAGAGCAGTTGAGCCGGATCTCCGTTCCGTCCAAATGTCTTGCAAGAGCGTCGATCAAATCGCGGCGATGCGTCTTGTAAAGCGGGGCGCCATACAGCTTGGCTCCCGCTTCGCCCAGTTGGGTGCGATTGCGTACCTCACCGCTCACCATATCATAAAATGTAATCGTCTCGGGCGGCTCATCCGAGCGCTTTATCTCCGCCGCAATGCCCAGCGATTCAAGAACGCGCATAGCATGAGGTCCAAGGACAACACCTGCTCCAACCTCGCTTAACTCCGCCGCTCGCTCGATGACGGTCACGTCGATGCCGTTACGACGCAAAGCAACCGCCGTAGCCAGTCCGGCCACTCCGGCTCCGACAATCAGGGCACGCATAGCCATCCTCCCGTAGTTGGACATCTGTGACCGATATCCTTTATTCGCAGGTTAAGCTCACCAGTCGTCGAACCGACCAGAGCGCTGCGGGTTAAGGCGAGCTTTCCGGGCTACTCACTGCCCGGTCAATCATCGACCTACGTCGCGCTGCCGCCTTGTCATTTTGGTAAACGTGTTTCCTATTCTGTCGTTTGTCAAGCAGCGCCCAGTCCTGGCGGCAAACCCCAAGCCAAACTCTTTCCGTCGCACAAGTATGCGGCGCAGTATTGTCCTATTCCGCTAGTCGCACCGATTGTAAGTTCCGGCGATACCCTCAAGCCCTGCGGCATGCATACGCCCGCCGCTACACAACTTTTGCTGACCTATGAAACAGCTGATCTCTCCTGTTCGGTGCAGCTTTCCACTATGCGGGGCCGTTCAAAGCGCACCGCCGCCACATAGCAGTGCGACGTGCACCAATCGATGCGACCCTGCTGCGAGCGAGGTTAAACAATAATGGCTGGCCGTCTGGCTGGACGTCACATTTTGATCTCGGGCGGCGGAAGCGGAATCGGCCATGCCACCGCCATGCGATGCGCCGAGGAAGGAGCGGTGGTGACTGTTGTCGGACGGCGGCTCGATTGCTTGAAAGAGGTCGCCAGGTTGACGCGAGGACACGCTATTGCGGCGGATCTTACCGACGAGGCGCAAGCATTTGCCGCGGTGAACGACGCCGCGGCCCTTATGGGCTGTCTCGATGGTATCATCAATTGCGTCGGCAATGCCGAGGCCGCTGTTCTAGAAGATATCGACTTAGCTCGTTGGGACGCGAGTCTTCGCACCAACCTTACGTCTCACTACCTGGTCTGCAGAGCAGCATTGCCACATCTTCGAAAGACTCGAGCAGCAGCCATCGTCAACGTGTCGGCACTGGCAGGTATACGACCCGGTGTAAGCAGCGCGGCGTACGGAGCCGCAAAGGCCGGCGTCATCCAATTTACCAAGACACTTGCTGCCCAGTTGGCGCCCGATATACGAGTGAACTGCGTCTGCCCGGGGGCCGTCGATACTGAGATGATGGACCGATTTTTGGCCGGAAAGTCAGCCTCGCAACAAGACGCTTTTCTGGCGAGGTACGCGCTGAGGCGGCTGGCAATTCCCCTAGAAATAGCAAATCTCTTGCTGTTCCTGGTCAGTTCGGAGGCTCAGTACATCACAGGCAGCAACTATGTCTGCGACGGAGGTCGGGCCTATCAGTGATAGGGAGGTCCTACCGAACGGAACTTGTCACCTGTCCAGTCGACACTGGATCATGACGGCTAGGCTAAGGCTGGCACGCTTGGATAAGGCGACCAGCCTAATTTGCAGATGAGATCGGGCCTAGACAGGCCCGCGATGGCTCGGTGTCGACAGAGCAGGCATGGCGCGCTGCCAAGCCCGCTCAGCCCTTTTGAAAGATCTGACAGTGCGAACCGCGGGTCGGACCGCTTGAACTAGGTCGGCAGCCGCGAATTCGCGGGGACGATCCGCGGCGGCCCCAGAGCGCCACGCTGGGTGCGCGGCTTCTTCACGAAGTCTGCAAACTCGGCATCGACGCCGTATGGCCAGCTGCGCTTGAGAGGGTCCTCCACTAACGTCGTCAGCCGACCGAGCCCCGTTATTTCCTGAACGATGGTATCGCCATGCTGCATCGGACCTAAACCCTGACGGTTGCAGCCTGTCGCGATTATATCGCCTGGGAAGAACGTATTGAACATCGAGGCCTTGTGAATGAGCGCCGGGATTCGATGGGCCATGTCACTTGTGTGGTAGTCCTGCCGTAGCTCGCCGTTGGCCCAAAGCCGGACCTGCAGATCGTGAGGGTCCCGCACTTCATCCTTTGTCACGACCAAGGGACCAAGAGGCGCAAACGTATCCCAATTCTTTTGCGTGAAAAATGACATCTGACCGTTCGACAATATGCCGCGTGCGGACCCGTCTTGAACGATCGTGTATCCAAAAACATAATCCAACGCTTCGCTCTCCGAGACGTCCTTGCAGGTCTTGCCTATGACCACGCCTAGTTCCAATTCGTGATGGACGATGGTCACTTCGACCTTAGGAAGAATCATTGTGTCGCCATCGCCAATGATCGCAGATGGCGATTTGTGAAAGAACTCAAGATCGCTGATATTGCCTTCGATCCCCTCTTTATAGTTCGCTGCGGCGCACAGAATTTTAGATGGTCGCGGCAGCGGCGCTCTCAGCCGCACTTCGGAGACTGGGCGGCCCTTCGTGCGCGACACGTAATCCTCCAAGAGCGGCCGGTAGGTCGCCCAGTTAGTCATCAGACCTTCCATCAGGTATTGAGGCCCGCATTTCGCGAGCGCGGAAACCGGCTTTGTGATGTCGACAATTTCATTCTCTTTGATTGCCCCGGGTATGAACTCGTTGAACAAAGCTAGTTTCATCGAAGTACTCCTCGCATCCCGCTGAAAGCCGCCGCCTAAGGTGCATAAACCAAGGCGCATCCGACGCTGCACGTCGCGACCGACGCAATGTCACTAGGCGTCAAACCCACCAATCAAAATAGTATGGAATTTTGCAAGCGCTGGAACAGCGCAATTTTTTACTCGAATTGCACAGCGAAGCACCGAATACTCTGATGTAAAGCATGGCAGGTCGGGGCTTGCATGACGGTAAGGAGAGCGGCCTCGGAAAGGCGACCGGACCGTAGCTCGCGGCCAAGTCTCTGACGGGAGGGGAGTGAAGGAGCGAGCCCGCCACCTGCGCTCGGCTTCACCTCGTCTGCGGCCATTGGCTTCCATGACCGAATGTGGACGCTGCGGCGCGGCGTGTCGAGCGGCAAGCCAATGATTGGACTTCCACAACATTCGTCCAACTGCTGGCTCTTGCGAGACCAATGCTCCTAAGTTGGCGGCTCGGCTAGGCCGCCCAGGCGCCGCGAAGCTGCTTGCGCGGCGGCGCGGAGCTTCTTTTGAAGTGCAGGTTCGCTATTGATGGACGAACCATGGACTGACCCAAAAAACGTGAGGGCCATTGGCACACGGCCGCGATGATCGAAAATCGGCGCTGCTGTGGTTTCCAATCCTAGTCTGATGACTGTGGGAAATACGGGGTCGAGCAGACCATTGCGTTGCTGCGATGGAACCGATGCTGAGAGACCGAACTCGCGAACCGCCGCACACATGCGCGTCACGTCCTGGCGCCGAATCTGCTGTTCGGGGTTCTCGCGATTCCACACGGCAAGCTCTTGCTTCACCAGCGGGGCAATTTCCCCTCCCTCGCGATAGGCCATGAGCACGCGCCCGGTTGCCGACCATAAGAGCGGGAGCACGCGGCCTTCGTCGATCCGGAAATGATAGCCCAAGCGTCCGGATTGCCAACGCACCACCGTCGGACCAAATGAGCCCCAAACGGAGAGATGTCCGTCAAAGCCGGTCTCCTCACTGAAGGCGACGAGCGCATCCACGCCGATCCGAATGTGATCCAATTGACCGAGGGCAACCAATCCTAATTCGACAACGGCTTGCCCCAAAGCGTAATGGCCTGATCTGACGTCCTGCTCCATAAAGCCCGCCGCGAGCAGGCTTGACAAATACCTATGAGCCCGGCTCGGGCTGAGTCCGCTGACGGTGGCAACATCCTTAAGCGGAAGCGGCCGGCGCTCCTTCGCGATCGCCTGTAGCATTGATAGACCAACGAGCATGGCACGGATGCCGTTGCCGGCCTCTTCCCCGTCCTCCCGTTCACGCAGCGGCATTCCCTTTGACCGGAGCCTGCCGCCAGCTGGAAGGCCCTTAGCTTTTTTCGGATCCGAGCGGAGGTTCTTTTTTCGGGCCATGTCTTTGATAGCGGTGGCTGCGCCGTGGTTCGGATCAAGATCGTTATTCGGTTCCGTGCCGTGCTTCAAGCGGCGGTCGGTTGAGACTTGGGGAGCGAGTGGCTAAAAGCCCGAGAGAAACTAACCGGCCGCTGGGCTGTTTCAAGCGCCAGGCACAACTGGGCAGCCTATCAAGATTACTGCCGGCTGAATGGCCGTGTGAGAGCGCAAACTTTGGTAGCTCCTCTGCTGGAGTAGCCGATCTGGAAGCGCAAAAGAGCCGATGTCGCCCTGCGCGGTGGCAGGTTTTGCTAGGCTACGTCGGATCAACAAACCGGACCGATGATCGTGACAGCGACGATATCGCGGGCCGTGCCGAGCCTGGAAGGACACGAACCGACGTCACGAACGTCGCACGTAGAAGGCGCCCCAGCCAAGGCCGAGCGTCACGGCTATGGCCGAGCCCAACAACACGCCCAATTTTGCTGCCCTTAAAAAACCTTCACTGGAGAAGGCCAGCATCGAGATGAAGATGGACATGGTGAAGCCGATGCCCGCTAGCAGTCCGACGAGAAAGACGCCGCCCCAAGAAACCCCGGGAGCAAGGCAGCAGAACCCCGATCGTACGGCGATCCAGGCCGCTCCGAAAATGCCAAGCGGCTTTCCCACTATCAAAGCAAGTGCGGTGCCCATCGTCACCAGCAGGCCGGCAGCGGGTAGATCCGCGCCCTTTATGCTGACCCCCGAATTCGCCAGCGCAAACATTGGCATCACTCCGTAAGCTACCCACGGATGAAGTACCATCTGCACGCGCGACGCGGGCGGCAAAATCTCACGGTGAGCTATGCGAAGGTCGCGCAACGGCTGCTGCAACAAATGCAGATCTCCTGTTTTCATCGCATCGCCAGTTTTCAACTGTCCGAGCGCTTGCGACGCCACCTCCAGCGGAGGTTCTCGCATCGCTATGGGGCGAGCCGGAGTCATCAACCCGAGCACCACTCCAGCAAGTGTTGGGTGGACCCCGGCAACGAACAATCCGACCCAAACCAACAAACCTGGCACCACATATGGCGATGCCGCACCGATCCCCATCCGCTGGAATCCCAAGACCCCGAGAACGCCAACGGCTGCGATAGCAAGGCCGCCTAATTGCAGAGTTTCGGTGTAAAAGACGGCGATGATCAAAATCGCAATGATGTCGTCGATGATCGCTAGAGCGAGTAGGAACACTCGCACATTGACCGGGATTCTTCGTCCAAGCAGGGCGAGGACGCCAACAGCAAAGGCGATGTCCGTCGCGGTCGGCACGGCCCAGCCGTGTCCCCGAGCAGCATCATTGTTGAGGCTTAGATAGATAAGCGCGGGAACGAGGACGCCACCGGCCGAAGCAATCAGCGGCAGAACGGCCTGGTCAAAGCGGCTCAGTGCGCCCTCATGAACCTCCCGCCGAATCTCCATGCCCACAACAAGGAAGAAGACGGTCATCAATGCGTCATTCACCCAGAAATGCAGCGACTGGGAAAAGACGTACTCACCAAGGCCAATGGTGACAGGGAGAGTCCAAAAGAGGTGGTAACTCGGGGCCGCGGTCGAATTCGCCCAGATCAAGGCCGCGGCTGCTGCAACGAGAAGCACCGCGCCGCTTACTGCCTCAATATGCAGAAATCGGTTAAGTGTGTTCGCAGCCTGTTCTGCCAATCGCTGAGCTGTCGGAAGATCGCCGAATTTAGGATCGTGGTTCATAGGCGCAGATCGTCCGCGTGGCGGCCCGACCATCGCGTTACCTGACGCCGCCCCAATGCAGCGAACACCCATGCGTCCCTATACAGGGTAATGGTGGCAATTCAACGTCGGGACGAGACCCTGGAACAAGGGCCAGCGGCAGATGGCTGTAAACTGCCGAGGGTCTTCATTTTGACTGTGCTCTAGATGCCTTGGCTGGCTCAGTGGCGCGCGACAATTCGCCGGCCAATTTTCGATAGGCTTCCATAGCCGTCAGCTTCAGGTCGCGCGAGAGTCGAATGGCAGATAGCAGGCAGAATTGGCGATGATTGCTCTGTGCCGGCTCCGGCAAACGGAAACGATCAACAAAATCGACCAAGTGTAGGTTGATGGCCGCTATCTCTCCTTCAACGAGCTCGATTTGCCGGTTGAGCACGGCCACAGCTTCACTGGGCGGAAG
This sequence comes from Bradyrhizobium sp. CCBAU 53351, assembly GCF_015291745.1. NCBI lineage: Bacteria > Pseudomonadati > Pseudomonadota > Alphaproteobacteria > Hyphomicrobiales > Nitrobacteraceae > Bradyrhizobium > Bradyrhizobium sp. CCBAU 53351. The sequence continues at coordinate 637,825 of NZ_CP030060.1, read as the reverse complement.
CAACCGCAATGCCGCCATCTTTACGCTGAACTCGTCCCGGACAGGCACATGGGTCGGACCTTTTCTCGCCCACTCCTTGAGAGCTTCGAGGCCGCGCTCCGTAACCTCGTAGACCTTCTTGTCCGGTTTGCTTTCCTGCGCAATGTCCTCGAACGTGACATAGCCGTGTTCCGCTAGCAGCTGCAGCGTCGGATAGACTTGGCTGTGCTTGGCCTCCCACATGTAATTGCGCGGGGGGCCCATCAATTGAGTCAGCTCATAACCGGTATGAGGATGGTGGGCCAAGCTCGTCAGAATGACATAACCAAGCGTCGGAATTGCTGGAGGAGTTGCCGCAGGGGCCTTCCGTTTTACGGTCGTCTTCTTCTTCGCCATCGCTAGTTCCAAGCTCGCCTAATCTCCAAGCACAATCACGCTCTTACGGAGCATTCAGTGACCTTGCCCTGACCCTGCATAGTCTGGAGGGCGAGCTTTTACCATCGGCAACATTTGACATATGCACATTCGCCTGTTACTCACATATGTAATATATGACATATGGAGGAAATCGATGCTTCCCGGCGTCGAATGCCCACTAAGCCCCGTTGCGCAGCCGGCGTTCGGGTTATTGCGAGGGCCTCTGAAGAATGAGTGGCATGCCCGCAGAGGGACGTTCCGGAGAGCAGCGCGCCCGGCCAATTCTCAAAAATGCAGGGCAGGGGCATGCCTCTTGGAAAGCCTCGGTCGCTGCCGAAACACCACCTCTAGCGCCGCAGCCCATTGACCGGTGCGGCCAGACGGTCTCCGGCGAGCAGTTCAATTCAGGAGGAATGTCCGTGGAAACGATCGATACGCCCGTCTTGATAGTCGGCGGAGGGCCGGTCGGCTTGTCGCTTGCAATCGATCTCGGTTGGCGCGGTGTCGAAGCGCTGCTCATAGAGCAGGAGCGGCCGACGGCCCGGATGGTTCATCCTCGCATGGACAATGTCGGCATTCGCACTATGGAATTCTGCCGACGCTGGGGAATTGTCGAGGCCATCGAAATGGCCGGGTTTCCTCGCGATCTGCCGGTCAGCATCGTCTATGCGACGGGGGTCCTCGGCCACGAACTGGCGCGCGATGTCTACCCTGATAAAGCGCACGCGGTCCCGCCACCGTTTAGCCCGCAAAAGCACGAGCTATGCCCTCAAAATTTTTTCGACCCCGTACTCCAGAACGCAGCTTCGAGCTACTCGACCAACCAGTTGCTGTATCAGCACCGCCTAGAGGAATTCGAGGACAAGGGCGACCACGTCATCGCTCACGTGCGCCCGCTGCTTGGTGGCGAACCACTATGCGTGCGTGCGCAGTACCTTGCCGCCTGCGATGGGGCAAGCAGCACAGTCGCACAGCGACTCTCGCTTGGTCCGACAAACAGCAAGGTATTGAGTTGTAGCACGAACATCTTCGTTCGGTGTCCGGCTCTGGCGCAGAAGACGCTCGCCCAACGGGCGTATCGGTACGTGTTAGTCGGGCCTGAGGGGGTTTGGGGAAGCTTCGTCAATATAGACGGGCGCGATACCTGGCGGCTTCAACTGCTCGGCGACGAGACCTGGCCCAATTGGAGCGAGGCGCAGATCAACACTTTTGTGCGACGAGGAATCGGAGCCGATGTTGACTACGAGGTGCTCTCTTGGTTGCCGTGGTCCCGTCGTGAGATCACTGCGCCGAAGTTCAGCTCCGGGCGCTGCTTCCTCGTCGGCGATTCGGCCCATCAGCTCTCTCCGACCGGCGGATACGGCATGAATACGGGCATTGCCGAGGCGGTTGATCTGTCATGGAAGATCGCAGCTGTGTTGGAGGGGTGGGGCGGCCCCACACTCCTGGAAAGCTACGACACAGAGCGGCGCCCGATCGCCATGCGCAACGTGTCGCAGGCGTCCGCGAACCTAGCCGCGATGCGCTCGGTTCCTCCAGAGCCGATGCTGCTCGACCAAGGCCCTGCGGGCGAGACGGCGCGGCGCGCAACAGGAGCCTATACCCAGCAGGCCATGCAGCGGGAATGGAGGTCGTTCGGAATTCATCTTGGGGCGGTCTATCGCAATTCGCCGATCGTCGTCGCTGAATCGTTCGAACGAGCCGAGCCCGATGTCGCGAACTTCGTGCAAGTAGCCGAGGCCGGCGGCCGCGCACCTCATGTTTGGCTCTCGCCGGGCCACTCCACGTTAGACTTATTCGGTCGTGGGTTCGTGCTGCTGGAGTTCGCATCGGAGGTGGGTGCTGCTGTGGGCGGTCTGACCCGTGCGGCGCACGCGGTTGGGCTGCCAATCCGTCATCAGCTCATCCCGGAGCCAAACACCATCGCCGTCTACGGGCGCCGCTACGCTTTGGTCCGCCCGGACGGACACATCAGCTGGATTGGGGACGCTATTCCTGAAGAGCCGGCGCGGCTCATTGATCGCATCCGCGGCGCGGGCGGCGTGCAGGGCACGTCGGCATTAAGAACGCTTCCCTTGAGCATGGGCAGCGTGGCCTCATGAGTCTGACCGGCAAAACCCTGTTCATTACCGGCGCAAGCCGAGGCATTGGGCTCGCCATTGCGCTGCGAGCCGCGCAAGACGGCGCCAACGTTGCAATTGCAGCCAAGACTGTCGAGGCGCACCGGCATCTTCCCGGCACGATCTATTCTGCCGCCGAAGCCATCGAGCGAGCTGGGGGCAGGGCGTTGCCGCTGGCCGTCGACGTCCGTGATGAATCCTCCGTCGAGGCCGGCGTTGCCCAAGCGGCAAAGACGTTCGGCGGCATCGACATTTGCATCAATAATGCATCAGCGATCCATCTGGCCGGCACCCTACAAACGGATATCCGGCGCTTCGACTTGATGGCTCAAGTCAACGCACGCGGGACCTTCATCACTACCAAGGCATGCCTTCCGCACCTGATGAAGGCAGCTAATCCGCATGTCTTGATGATATCTCCGCCGCTTGACATGACGCCCAAGTGGTTCGCGCCGCACACCGCCTACACCATGGCGAAGTTCGGCATGAGCATGTGCGTGCTCGGCATGAGCGCGGAATTTGCCGATCGCGGTATTGCTGTCAATGCTCTCTGGCCCCGAACCGCCATTGCGACGGCTGCCATCCAATTTGCATTGCTCGGAGAGAACGGAATGCGTCATTGCCGCAAGCCGGAGAGCATGGCCGACGCAGCCCATGCCATCCTCTCAAAGCCTGCGCGCGCCTTCACGGGCAACTTTCTGATTGACGACACGGTGCTCTATGACGAGGGGGTGCGCGAGTTTACGCATTATAGCGTGGATCCGGCGCTGCCTTTGATGGGAGACATGTTCGTTCCGGGCGACTTGCCGGCCCCACCCGGCGTGCAGATCAGCTCCGCTATCGATACCGCACGGAGCTAATGCCGGCGTGCCGGAAAGTCTTTTGCGCCAGCGCATCCAATGGAGTTGCGAATGAGTAATTCCTCTATCTCGCTCGATGATCGTTATTCCAAGCGCGGCGGAACAGTTCTCCTCGGCGGAGTGCAGGCGCTCGTCCGCCTGATGCTATTACAGGCCGAGCGAGATCGGATGAATGGCTTGTCGAGCGCGGGTTTCGTCAGCGGTTATCGGGGTTCACCCCTTGGTACGCTCGATGCCGCGTTTGCCTCTGCGAAGCGGCTAACGAGCGACCAAAAGATTGTGGTGCAGCCGGCGGTCAATGAAGAACTCGCGGCCACCGCCGTGGCCGGTACGCAGCAGATCCATCAATCACCCGGCGCCCGGGTCGATGGTGTTTTTGCGTTGTGGTACGGCAAGGGCCCTGGACTGGATCGCGCGGCGGACGCGATTAGGCACGGCAACTCGCAAGGTTCTTCGCCGAACGGCGGGGTGGTCGTCGCCGTGGGTGACGATCATCTGGCAAAATCCTCAACGGTCGCCTGCTACAGCGACGAGACTGTCGCCAGTCTCCTCCTCCCGCTGCTCTACCCGGCTGATCCCGGCGAGATCGTCAGCTATGGACTCCACGGCTTTGCCATGTCGCGGCTGACGGGATCTTGGGTTGCGCTAAAAGTGCTGACGGAAGTGGCCGACAGTACACGCACCGTGCCGGCCGCAGAATTAGGTAATTTGCCCGTTCGGCCCGACGTCACTGTGCCGGACATTGGCCTGCATAACCGCTGGCCTGACTTGCCGCTCGATCAGGAACGGCGGCAGCATGAATTCCGTTTGCCGGCTGCGCTTGCTTATGTCCGGGCAAACGGTCTCGATCGCGTCGCGGTGAGGCCTAAGGACGCGCGGGTCGGTTTCGTCGCGGCCGGCAAATCTTGGAATGATTTGCGCGAAGCACTCGACCTGCTGGGCCTTCACGATTCACGGCTGATCGAGCTCGGGCTGGCTCTCTACAAGCCGGCGATGATCTGGCCGCTAGAGCCTCAGGGCCTCACAGCCTTTGCCGAAGGCCTGCAGGAGCTCGTCATCGTGGAGGAGAAGGCGCCGCTGATCGAGCGCCAAGTAAAGTCTATACTCTACGGCCGGTCACAGGCTCCCTCGGTTTGGGGCAAATGTGGACCGGAGCAACACCCGATGTTTTCTGCAACGGGCGATCTAACGCCCGAGCAGATTGCTGTCCAGATCGCGGCGGTCATCGCAAGGATATCCGGTGATCAGGTCGTAGCAGCACGAGGCGAACGCTTGCGCCGGCACACGAACCAACGCGGATTTGCAGATGTGCCCGCATCCCGGCGTCCATTCTTCTGTTCCGGGTGTCCGCATAACCGGTCGACAGCCGTGCCAGATGGCAGTCGAGCTCTCGCTGGGATTGGCTGCCACGGTTTAGCCGCGCGCAATCGCCCTGACACGTTCAGCTATTCCCAGATGGGCGGCGAGGGAATCCACTGGCTCGGCCTCGCTCCGTTCACCGACGAATCGCATGTGTTTTCGAATATGGGCGATGGCACGTATTTCCATTCAGGCCTGCTCGCAATCCGCCAGGCGGTCTCTGCTAAGCTGAACATCACCTACAAGCTGCTCTACAACAGTGCTGTCGCGATGACAGGCGGTCAAGCAGTCGATGGCGACCTTTCCCTCGAGCGGCTTCTGCGCCAGCTCCGGGCCGAGGGCGTCAGCACAATAATTTTGGTCACCGATGATCTGGCGTCCTATCGTGAGCATGCCGAGGTCCACTCCCTGGCGGGAGAGGTGGTGGATCGCGACGAACTTGATGCCGTACAGCTCAAATTGCGAGCCCAACCGGGTGTAAGCATCATCGTATATGACCAGATGTGTGCTACCGAGCGCCGGCGGAAACGCAAACGTGGCCAACTGAAGGAAACCAGCCGCCGCGTCTTCATCAATCAGCTGGTCTGCGAAGGCTGCGGCGATTGCTCGATCAAGTCAAACTGCCTATCCGTGGAGCCGGTCGACACTCCACTAGGTACGAAGCGAAGAATCAATCAATCGAGCTGCAACACCGATCTCAGTTGCATTCGAGGCTTCTGTCCCAGTTTCGTAACTGTCGAGGGTGCCCGTGTGAACCGCGGGCCAAAACCGCAGCTTACGATCGACCAACCATTGCTGCCCCTGGTGAGCGCTGCGCCGCCGCAACACAGCCGCATTCTTCTTGCCGGCGTAGGTGGGACCGGAATCGTGACGACGAGCGCGGTGCTGGCAATGGCCGGACACCTGGCAGGTCGAGGGGCCGCGGTGCTGGACCAGATCGGAATGGCTCAGAAGGGCGGGGCGGTTACAAGTCACGTTCATCTTGGCGGCCCCATTCATGCTTTGCGGATTCCAGCGGAGCACTGTGACCTTCTCCTGGCTTGCGACCAGATCGTCGGCAATGCATCGGACGTGATGGCATCTCTCAACCGAGGGCGGAGCCGCGTCCTCGCCAATGCTGACGTGTCCATCACTGGAGATTTCGTCACTAATCGTCAGGCCGTCGTGAATTCGAGTTTGCTGACGAGACGGCTGAGCACACAAGTTGAACCGGAACATTTCGCGGTGTTTCCCTTCACGGCTTTGGCACAATCTTTGTTCGGCGATTCGATCGCCGCCAATTTCATGATGATCGGGTGCGCTTATCAGAAAGGCTGGCTTGGCCTTAACCTTGAGGACCTCCACCAGGCGATCGAACTCAATGGCGCCGCCAAGGAGGCAAATCTCGCTGCGCTTGAGTGGGGGCGTCGGTTAGCTTCCGACCCTCAATTCGTCTTTGTTGCAGCAGGCCTGGCCGAAAAGACTGAGCAGCGCACCCCTGAGGCGGAGATCCAAGATCTTACGACATTTCTTCGCAACTATCAGAGCAATGACTACAGCCAGCGTTTCCTTGATGTCATCAACCACATCCGTGAGGCGGAGACTAAGGTTCATACTGGCCATTCGCTAACGCTGGCTGCTGCGCGATCCCTGTTCAAGCTGATGGCCTACAAGGATGAGTACGAGGTTGCCAGACTCTATACGAGCGGAGAGTTCGAGCGGGCAGTCCGATCTCAGTTTGATAGCTTCGCAAAGCTGTCAATCTATCTTGCACCGCCTTTTCTGTCTCGCCGCGACAAGACAACGGGAGAGCCGCGCAAGATCCGGTTCGGAGCTTGGATCTTGCCCGTCTTCAGAATCTTGGCGGCCTTGAAGATCTTGCGCGGAACACCCTTCGACGTCTTCGGAAGGAGCGCCGAGCGCCGCACCGAGCGTGCTCTGATCGCCGAATTCATCGATGCCTTGAACCGCTTACCCCGTCGATTGTCAGCGGCATCGCTTCCACAGGCTGTCGCCATTGCTGAGCTACCGCTCGAGGTGCGTGGCTTCGGCCACGTGAAGCAAAAGGCGATCGAATTGTTCCGGCGGCGCCTTGGGGAGGCGCTCGCAGGTTACGAAAATGCGGCGCCTCACTTGGACGCTAGCGCGCGCACTACGCTAAAGGCATGAAAACCGAGGTGACAAATGACGAAGCGTTTCCCTGACGATCCGATTTATCATGGCTTCGACGCTCCTGGCCGTGTAGAGGCACACGTGTTCGATCTTGACGTTGAAGGACGCATTCCAACCGATCTCGACGGCACCTTTTTCGTGTAGCTCCCGAACCACAATGGCCGCCGAGCTTGGCCGTGACATCTTTTTTAACGGCGATGGCATGGTTGGCGCCTTCCGTTTCAAGGATGGTCATGTCGACTTTACGTCGAAATATGTCCTGACCGACAAGTTCGTTGCGGAGCGGGCGGCGCGCCGCGCCCTCTACGGCGCCTACCGCAATCCGTTCACTGACGATCCATCGGTTGCCGGTACTATCCGAAGCACGGCCAATACCAACGTCGTCGTTCACCATGGGCTGTTGCTCGCGCTGAAGGAGGACGGACCGCCGGTCGCGATGCGGCCAGATACGCTTGAAACGATCGGTAACTACCGTTTTGACGGAAAGATGACCAGTCAGACATTTACGGCTCACCCCAAGATCGATCCGACCAATGGCGAGCTGATTGGCTTTGGTTATGCCGCCAAGGGTGTGACGACCACCGATATCGCCTATTACGTCATCGATCGCGGCGGACACGTGGTGCATGAAGCTTGGTTTAATGCGCCGCGGGCAGCGATGATACACGACTTCGCCGTGACGGAAAACTATGTCGTCTTTCCCGTGAGCTCGCTGACGTCGGACATCGAACGCCTGAAGCAGGGCGAACCGGCCTTTGCCTGGCAGCCGAATGTGGACCAAATCTATGGGGTTCTGCCCCGCCGCGGCAGCGGAAAAGATATTCGTTGGTTTACAGTGCCGACGAACGGCTTCCAGGGCCACACCATCAATGCATGGGACGAAGGACACAAAGTCTATCTCGACCTGCCCGTCGTCAATGACAACGTGTTCTGGTTCTTCCCAGAATATAGTGGGCACGTGCCTGATCCCCGGTCCCTGCGTCAAGCCATGACGAGATGGACATTTGATCTATCTAGCAACAGCCCCGTTCCTCAGGCCGAGATCTTTACCCAAACGATGGGCGAGTTCCCCCATGTGGACGAGCGTTACGCCACGCGGCCCTATCGTCATGCCTTTCTCGCCCTTATCGACCCCTTCGCTCCGTATGACGCGGATCGCTGTGGCCCGCCCTCGGTCAACGCTTTCCTCAACGGCCTCGCTCACCTGGATATAGCGACCGGAAAGAGCGAGCGCTGGCTACCCGGTCCCACCTCGTCTGTCCAAGAACCGGTGTTTGCTCCCCGATCCCCTAATGCGCCGGAGGGAGACGGCTACGTCATTGCGCTCGTCAACAGGCTCGACGAAAGGCGGAGCGGCCTCGTCATCTTGGACACTCAACATTTTGCAGATGGCCCGGTCGCAGTCGCTCACTTACCGCTGCGGCTACGCAACGGCTTGCACGGCAACTCGGTGCCTTCAAGCGAGCTCACTGCACCAAACTGACACGGCTCCACTACGGACAGCAACCAGCTGACCTCAGCCACAGGCAACCACAAGAGGATGTAACATCTCTTGTGGTGACCTGCCTGTGGCTGATTTCGCTCGTGAGGCGACCGTCGCGCCAGGGACGGCGATCTTGGACGGCCTTGCATGTTGCCGCTTCAGCATGACGGGCGTTTGATCATTCACGAACAAGCGCCCGCGCTCAACTCCAGACAAATGCTGCATGGCGCCATATGTAATAGTTGACATATCGTCGAGCCCTGATAACCTAGAACTATAAGTCAAAAGTGTCATATGAGGAATCTGTCCCCATGAGCGTCCAATCGCTACCCGCCGACCTGCACAAGGCAACCTCCGCGCTGCCTTCGCCGCGCGTTTCGGAGATCGTTCTGCAAACTGCACAGTACGAGCTGATGCGCGACTGGTACTCATCTGTGCTGGGATTGAGCTGGAGCATCACAAATCCTGGCGGTGCCCCGGAAAACCGGCGCCGTTTCGCCGGCTCGCCCAAACAGACCCGAGCTAGCGACGTGCGATCCTGTTTCATGTTCTTGGACCGCTCGCCGGTTCATGGGCAGGTCCTGGCGCTATTCGAGCTGCCAGAGCTATCCGACTCGCCCAGCCGCGATCCCGGCTTGAATCACTTTCAATTTCGTCACGCAAATCTGGCGGCGCTGCTGGATCGCGTGGAATTGTTGCTCGGCGCTGGTCTGCAAGCCCACCGCGCTTCCAACCACGGTCCAGTGACAAGCTATTATTTCTCAGATCCAGACCAGAACGTCGTTGAGCTTTGCTGCAACAATTTTGACGACGCCGAGAAACTCAAGGCCTTCATCGACTCTGACGCTTTCAAGAACAATCCCTCTGGCATTGATGTCGACCCGAAGGATTTCTTGGCGCGCTTCCGCGCCGGCGAGCCATTAGACCAGCTGCTTAAGATCTGAGGGCCCATGCAGCGGGATAGGCTAGAACGAGCGGCGGATATCCTCGAGGCTCAAGCGACGGTCTTGAGCTTCATGGAGCATTTTGACTATGGCAATGCCGAGGCCGCTGCAGGGCTCTTCACAGAAGATGGTGTCTGGCACCGCGGCGATGGCCTTGTACGCGGCAAGGGCATGCTTGTTGATCTTATCAATCGCCGCGATCGCAACCTGGTCGTCCGACACCTGATCTCCAACATCAGATCGGAATGGCTGAACGAAGATCGCATTCTTATTCACGCGTACGTAACTCTGCTCAGCCAGCGCAGTGAGACCACTCCTCAACAGTTTCCTCTGCCATTTGATGGCGTAGCAGGATTTGGCCGTTACGAAGACGAGCTGCATCGGAGCGACGGGCGCTGGTTGATCGCAAGAAAGAAAACGGTGACCGAACTCAAGAAAAAATAAAACATGAGCTGAAAAGGGGAGGAAGATGATGACGAGCGTTAATACGCCTGCGCTGCCGGCCGTTGGCGACCTGTCGCCGCAGGTTCAGCTACGTGGAATAGAGGCAACAAAGGTCGTGCTCGGTTCCGGAATTGGCATGTTGACCAATTTCGGGCCGATCGTAATCTATACTTTCGGAACATTCCTGCTGCCAATTGTCAACGATACGGGCTGGTCGAGGGCCAGCGTGGCTGCCGCTCTTGCGCCAGCTGCTCTCTGCTCCGGCTTCTCGCAGCCAATCGTCGGGTGGCTGGTCGACCGATATGGGCCGCGCGTCTTTGCAGGCTTTTCTTTCGCTTTGTTTGCGCTCGGCCTGATTGCACTCGGTCAACTTCCACGTGATCCCTTAAGTTTTGCAATCTTTATGGGCCTGCTCGGACTCCTTGGCGCGGGGCAAGGGATCACGGCTTTCACCTACATAGTCACTCGGACTTTTTCGACCTTTCGTGGGTTTGCGCTCGGCATCATTAATGCAGCCTCGGCCGCCGGCATCATGTTAATGCCCGCGATCGCCACCTTTTCCATTGCAGAATACGGCTGGCGCAACAGCTACGCAGCGATCGGCGCTGGGGTCGCAATCCTTGGCGCAGTAGCCGTCATCTGGCTCATTCCCGGCAAGGAGCGCTTTCAGAAGTCCGCCGCTTCCGCGCAATCCTCCAAGCTTGTCTTCGGTGAGCTTTTGTCTGCTCCAATTTTTTGGATGCTTGCGTTGGCATTCCTACTGATGACGCTCGCCATTCAAGGTATGATTGTCCACATGACACCGTTGTTGATCGATCGCGGCTTTCGGCCCGTCGATGCGGCGGCTGTGATGGCGACATACGGCATGACGATGCTGGTAGCCCGCTTCTTGCTCGGGTCCATGCTTGATCGATGGTCTCCACGGTTGGTAGCGGTCGTTGGTTGCCTCGGTCCTGTGGCTGCCGGACTGCTGTTGGTCTCGACACGGCAGACTTCTATGGTTTATTTGGCCGCAGCTCTTCTTGCGCTTGGAGCGGGAGCAGAGTCGGATCTCATCCCATACACTGTCGCACGGCAATTCGGCGTTGCCCAGCTGGGGCAAAAGATCGGGCTGTTTATCGTCGTGTTCGCCATTGGCGTAGCCATTGGCCCGCTGATGTTTTCCGCGGTTCAAGCCTTGCGGGGAAACTACGACATCGCGCTCATCGCCAGTAGCGCCCTGATGCTGGCGGCGTCAGTCATCTTTGCTTTGATCCCATCCGCCTCGTTAAGCCAAAACGGCGAAAAGAGCGGCTGAGTCAGCCTTCATCAGCGCCTCAAAAAAAGAAGGTATCTCAATGAAAGTAGCTCGATTTGCTCGGAATGGCTCGGTCAGCATCGGCCTTGTGAAGGGCGACGGCATCATCTCCCTGTCGCCGTTTGATAAAGGCCTATCTGATATCGATGAAGTAGTGGCTGCGGAAGGCTGGGCTCGCGCAGAAAAGCTTATGACACGCGAGCCTGACCTGAAGATTGGTGACGTTGAGTTTCTTCCTCCCCTGTCTGCTAGGGCCAGGGTGTTCTGCGTTGGCTTCAACTATAAAGCTCACGTAGACGAGACCGGAAACGAGGCGCCTGCTTACCCGACTTTTTTCCAGCGAACGCACGAGAGCTTCGTTGGGAATCGCCAGCTGCTGCTTCGGCCTAAAGTGTCTGAGCGCCTCGATTACGAGGGGGAGCTTGCTCTCATCATCGGCCGGACGTGCCACAGAGTGGAGGAGGGAAGGGCGCTCGACTACGTCGGCGGGTACACCTGTCTAAACGAGGGCAGTGTCCGAGATTACCAAAAACACTCTGCCACTGGCATGACGGGCAAGAATTTCGATTCGAGCGGATCCATAGGACCCTGGATCGTGGCGGCGACTGACGTCCCGCATCCGGACCGCCTCGCGCTTTCCACGCGCTTAAACGGCGAGGTGGTTCAACAGGCATCGACGAGCCAGCTGATCTATGGGTTACCGCGGCTTATAAGCTATCTGTCCAGTGTTCTCAGGCTCCTGCCAGGCGATATCATCGCGACCGGTACTCCAGCAGGAGTTGGGTCGCGTCGCGTTCCGCCGCGTTGGCTGCGCGCTGGCGACCGGGTCGAGGTGGAGATCTCAGGCGTCGGAATTTTGGAAAACGCGGTGATCGACGAACCGACGTGAAAGCTCGCCCGAAAGCGGCCGCTTAAAACCTTCCCGATAGGCGGACCCAACAATCTGCTTTCAACAACGGCCCGCGGTTAAGCGCGCCAATACGACCTTACCAATTCAGCGCACGGAGGTGTTCATGCCCGCAGCCATGATGAAAGCTGTTCAAGTCGAAAAGCCGGGAGGACCCGAGGTCCTCAAATACATCGATCTGCCAATTCCCACACCGGCGGCTGGGCAAGTCCTCATTCGGACCGACACCATCGGGGTCGGGAAATACGATGCGCTGGTCAGGACTGGACGCTACCCGTGGCCCGTGGAGTATCCGGAGGTGCCGGGGATCAGTGTAACCGGCTATGTTGAGCGGGTGGGAGATGGTGTTGAAGGCTTCTCCCCGGGCCAGCCCGTTCTCGCATGGAAGTTTTCTCGCCGATGTTACGCCGAATATGTCGCCTGCGATGTCCACGAGATCACGAAGCTGCCTGAAGGCATAGACATTGAGGGCGCGGTCGCAATTCCCGACTATCAGGTCGCATGGGGCATGTTGAATGACGCTGCAGATCTGCGCCGGGTAAAGGTCGCCTCCATCAACGGAGCTACTGGCGGCGTCGGCTGCGCCATGATCGATCTTTGCCGCGCTGCTGGGATACAGCTGATAGCTGTCTGCCGGGCCCCGAACAAGGCAGCGTTCGCCTTGGAGCGGGGTGCAAGCTATGCGATCGACAGCAGCTCTGAAGCGGTTGGTGCCCGGATCTTGGATATCACCAAAGGTACGGGCGTCGACTTGATGTTCGACCAATTGGTCGGTCCGGATTTCCGCGACAACATCAAGCTCGTTGCTCCCTTGGGACAGATCGTCACGTTCAATGCGCTGTCGGGACTTCCATCGTCCGACCTATTCGCGGACTTGCGCAAGAACATGGACCGCAGCATCTCAGTGCGTGCTTATAGCGTTCACGTCTACGATCCATTTCCTCAAGAGCGCGTACGGATTGCGTCAGAGGTCTTCAAACTCGTGGAAGCAAGAGCCATCAATCCGTCCGTGACGGTGCGATTGCCGCTTAGGGAGGCTGTGCAAGCGCATCGAATGCTTGATGGCCGGGAAGTTATGGGCAAGCTGGTGTTAAAGCCGTAGCGAGGGATGCATCACCGCACACCCGAGACGCCGTGATTCGCCGCCTTCCATTTCCTGTCGATGGCAAGGAGATGCGGCGCAATCGACGACACGACAATTCTATACATAGGCATACCGCCACCAAGATGCGTCCCGGACTTAATGATGAATTAGCGAGAGCGCGATAGGTTCTCGGAAACTTATGCGAAATGTGGGGTACGCATGCGAATCGGAAAGCTCTTTGCGCTGTCGATGCTGACGGTGACCACGTTTGCGGTTATTCTCGGCGCCGAGGTTCTGCTTCCGCAGACGCGCATCTTCGTTAGTCGCTCCGAATCCATCAAAATGGTCGAGGCTTTCGGCGCGGTGCTGATGGTCAGTCAACACCTGGCGGGCCTTCGTACACCCTACATCACGATCTTTCAGGAAACGCCCGCCACGCCGACCCAGATCGAAGCGATGGGCAAGGCGTCGAGCGCCGCCGATGCGGCCTTCGACCTGGCCCGCAACAGTTTGCTGGCCCTTGATGGTGGCGAACCGATGATCCAAAGCCTGGACCGTACCGGGCGCCGTTTCAAGGATGTTCATGCGGCGGCCGATCGGGCCGTGCGCGTATCCCTCGGATCGCGCGATAGTGCGGTGGTCAAAGAACTCCTTCCCACTGTTGCCGAGATGATCGGCGCGATCGAGCCGATCCTGAATCGGCTGGAGGGGCAGGTGGTCAGCGCCGATTCTTCACTTGCAACGCTGCTGAGCCTGGCGCGAACCGCGCAGGATTTGCGGGTGACCGCCGGCAGCCACGCCTCGCCACTGTCGCCGGCCTTGAGCGCCTCGCGTCCGCTCACTCCCGCTGAATTTGCGCTGATGGATCGTATGCAGGGCCGCTTAGATGCCGACCGAGAACGCATCGAGGGCACGATCGACCAGCTCGGCAATCCGCCCCGCCTTGCCACGGCCATGAAAGCGGCCGTCGAAGCCTATTTCGGAAAGGCGATTCCGGTCGTCGAGAAGGAAATGCCGGCGGCCAGAGGCGACGGCAAATACAGTCTCAGTCCCTCCGACATGGCCAAGGTCATTGTGCCCGCTATCCAGATGTTCTTCGGCGTCCGCGATGCCGCCTTGGCCGAAGCTGCCGAGCGCGCCTCGGCGGTCCGTGACGGCGCGCTGGGGATGCTGGTGCTTGCAGGAGTTGCAGTGCTGGCCCTGCTCGGTACGCTCGCTGGCGTGACCATAATGCTGCGCCGACGCGTGGTGACGCCGCTAGGCCAGCTTGCGGAGGTGATCGGCACTCTTGCGGCCGGAAACCATGACGTCGAGATCCCATCGACCGGCCGGAATGATGAAGTCGGCCAAGTTGCCGGCTCGCTACAGCATTTCAAAGACAAGCTAGTCGCCCAAAAGGCTGCCGACGCCGCGGCCGCCAGCGAAGCCGAGGGCAAACTCAAACGCGGCCAACGCTTGGACCAGATTGCGCGCGAATTCGAGGCCATGATCGGCGATGTGATCAGGACCGTTTCGTCCGCCTCCGCGGCGTTGGAAGCGTCGGCCGGTATGCTGACTAGCACGGCCGAGCAATCCAAACAGATCACGGCTGCCGTGGCTGGCTCCTCCGAACAAGCTTCGACCAACGTGCAGACCGTGGCGGCGGCCGCCGAGGAGATGTCGTCGTCCGTCGACGAGATTGGTCGCCAAGTGCAAGATTCAGCCCGCATTGCTGGCGAAGCGGTGCTGCAGGCGGGACGGACCAACGAGCATGTCGCCGAACTCGCCAAGGCGGCCCGTCGGATCGGCGACGTAGTCGAACTCATTAGCCAGATCGCAAGCCAAACCAACCTATTGGCCCTCAACGCCACTATAGAAGCGGCACGCGCCGGGGAGGCCGGCCGCGGGTTCGCGGTGGTGGCGTCGGAGGTCAAGGCTCTGGCCGAGCAGACGGCCAAAGCAACCGACGAAATCGGTCAGCAGATAACAGGCATTCAGAGCGCAACCCAGGACTCGGTCGGCGCGATCAAGTCGATCGGAGACACCATCGGCCGCATGTCAGAAATCGCCTCCACGATCGCGGCGGCGGTTGAGGAGCAGGGCGCGGCAACGCGCGAAATCTCCCGCAACGTGCAGCAGGCGGCGCATGGTACCCGACAGGTTTCGGCCAGCATCGTTGATGTACAGAGGGGCGCCAGCGAGACCGAAACGGCGTCATTCAACGTGCTCGCCGCCGCGAAGTCACTGTCCGGCGAAAGCAACCGGCTAGAGACCGAGGTCGCCACATTCCTGGAAGCGATCCGCGCAGCCTAACGGGCCTAACACGGATCACCTGTCCTCGCCGGAACTCTCCGGGCTGAACGTCTCATTGCTCGTCTTGAACGGGCACTCACCACAAGGTCACCTGGACACACCGTCGATAGTCATGTCGGGATAGCACTCAATATGTTTGCCTCGAGTTCGTTGCGGAAACCCCGCAGACTCTGATCGTCCGCTGGATAACAATTGAGTGACAGGTCAGCACCCACACTAGTCACGACCGCCGCCTCACAAACTTTGCTGGCGGTGCAGCTGTGAGCCGTGTCGTGGAAACGTTGCGATCACGACGTGGCTGGGCAGCCTCCTACTTCCTTTTGGTAAACTCAGGCGGCGACGACATTCTCTTTTTCGCCCGTCGATCGGCTACTAATTCAGCAGCCTGCTAGGCGTTTTCGGGACACATCACTGCGCTAATGACGGCGATCAGCTCCTTGCGGAATTGCTTGTCGTCTTTAGCAACCGGCGCAAATCGCGCGATGAATTGCCGGTTAGCCATGGACATCGACATCGCGCCGAGGGCGGCAAAGAATCGCAAGTTCGGATCGACTTTCCGGCTGTTGCCACTCCGATTGACTGCTGCGATCAAGGGTACCAAGGTTTCTCGGAGTGGCTTAGTTAGGGCATTGTGAAAGAACTCAAATCGCTCGCTCTGGTCGATCCCGGCAACCTCGTTGATGACAAATCGCGCAAATTGCGGCTTACGCTGGCCCACATTGATCAATTGTTCAATCGTAAGCTCTAGGCGCTCCCTCGAAGACACTTCTGCCCCATCCGATCGCACGGATGCGAGCAGAGCCATCGCCTCCCCCGAAAACGACTCGATTACGGCCTTCCATAGTTCGAGTTTTGATCCGTAGTGGTAAGAGATCAGGGCGACATCAACTTTCGCGGCAGCAGCGATTGAGCGGAGGTTTGCCTTTTCGAAACCGTGCTCGGCAAATGCGTCGAGCGCTGCATCGAGAAGGTTGTCGGCCTCTAGTTCTGAGCCCTTCCGTGGTCGACCGCGCGTTCTCACGGCTTTTCGAGACATCCCTCCTCCTCCATCGACCATTCCGACCTCTTGACGTTTAGAACGATGCAACTAAATATTCAACGCCTGTTGAATATTACGCCTTGGAGTTCTTTGGCGGGGCGCTCAGACAACTTGAAACTTTGAGTTAAATCAGCATGTTGCAAATGCCCAGCGAAGAAGGGGACCTAATGCCGCGGCTGGCCAACAGGGCGCAATTCCGCACGTCGCTCGCGCTCGTCGCGACCGTGCTTACAGCGTTCCCGAACTCGATGGCGCGAGCGGGTGACAAGTCTTCGGCGCTGTTGCGCGTGACCGTCGCCACCGCCCGCCGGCAACACATCACGCCAGACCTTCCCCTCACTGGGACGATCCAGGCTCGCATCCTTTCGAACATTGCATTTCAGACCAGTGGACGAGTTGTCCGTCGCGACGTCGAGGTTGGGCAGTATGTCAAAGCAGGTCAAACTCTCGCGCATCTTGAACGGACCGAGCAGCAGACCGATGTTACCAGTGCTGAAGCAGCGCTGAATGCTGCGAATGCGCAGTTGCTGGAAGCCCAACGAAATTTCGAGCGACAACAGTCTCTGCTTAGCAGTGGCTCTACCACACGTGAGCGATTCGATCAGGCGTTAGCCACGCTTCGAACAGATGAGGCGCAGGTCAACAGCGCACAAGCTGCCCTGAATACGGCACGCGAGCGGCTAACCTACACGGAATTGAAGGCAGGACGGGACGGCATCATTGTCTCACGTAGTATCGAAGTCGGCCAGGTTGTGCAGGCCGGACAGACGGCTTTCGCCCTTGCCGAGGATGGCCCGCGGGATGCGGTATTCCAAGTTCCCGAGATTCTTGTCACCAATCCGCCAAACGACAGGACTGTCGACATCACCTCGCAATCGATGCCGAATGTAACTGTTGCCGGCTCTGTGCGCGAGATCTCGCCGATTTTGGATCAGGCCACCGGCACCGTTACGCTCAAGGTCGCGGTCGAACGAGCGCCGGCCGATTTGACACTCGGTTCGGCCGTCGTCGGTAGAGCCCGTTGGGAGTTATCGCCTGCCTTTGTCATTCCATCGAGCGCGCTGTTTGCAGCCAACGGTAAGCCCGCAGTCTGGATATTGGATAGCGAGAACAAGGCCCGGCTTCGCGGGGTCGTCGTGCAGGAATATCTCACTGGAGCGGTCGCGTTGGCCGCCGGATTGGAAGAAGGCGAGCGTGTCGTAACTTCCAGCGTACAACTGCTGTATCCAGGGAAGGTTGTCGCGGTCGCCTACGGAGCCGAGCCATGACGTCGCCCGCACCCACGGTCTTGCGGCTGCTACTTTTCGCCTGCGCCGCGGCGCTTTCCGGGTGCGAGGAGAAGAGCCTCGAATCGCCCGTCATTCGTCCCGTGCTCACCATGGTTGTGCAACCGGCCTCGTAGAGGATCGACACCTTCACCGGAACGGTGCAGCCTCGGTACCAGGCCGAGCTTGGCTTTCAAACAATGGGGCGAATGAGCTCGCGCGACGTCAATGTGGGAGATCTCGTTGCCAAGGGGCAAAGACTCGGGTCCCTTGATTCGACCGTCGCGCAGCTCGCGATCGTCTCAAGCCAGGCCGATCTGGCCAACGCTCGAGCGGTCCTTGCCAATGCCGAGGCCACTCTGGAACGAAAGCACAAACTGTTCAGCACGGGCAGCGGGACACAGGCGGACCTCGATGCGGCAACAGCAGCCCAGCAGAGCGCCCAATCACGCGCCACGCAAGCTGAGGCGAGTCTGCAGAAGGCGACCGAACAACTCGGCTACACGACCCTAAACAGCAGCTATGACGGTGTCGTCGTCTCCTGGTCCACGGAAATCGGCCAGG
The DNA here is from genome assembly GCF_015291745.1 of Bradyrhizobium sp. CCBAU 53351. Taxonomy (NCBI): domain Bacteria; kingdom Pseudomonadati; phylum Pseudomonadota; class Alphaproteobacteria; order Hyphomicrobiales; family Nitrobacteraceae; genus Bradyrhizobium; species Bradyrhizobium sp. CCBAU 53351. The sequence goes on along the minus strand of NZ_CP030060.1, from coordinate 619,620 downwards.
TCGTCTCGGTAGGCCAGACGGTTGTCACCATCGCTCGCCCAACTTTTCGCGACGGTGTGTTCGACATACCGGACGACCGAATTGGCCAATTCATCGAAGGTTCATCCTCTCGGGCATCGCTCCTCGTCCAGGATAGCATCGCAGCCAAGGCGGTCGTCCGTGAGATCGCGCCGCAGTCGGACTCCTCGACCAGAACTCGGCGCATTCGGTTCACCATCGAAGATCCACCTGAAGCGTTTCGGCTGGGAACCACGATCCGCCTCGCGGCTGCACAGGAGGGCCAAATGGAGATTCCGGTTAGTGCTCTTTTGAAAATCGAAGGTCAGGACGCCGTCTGGATCGTGGGAGCAAACAAGAGGGCTCTAGCACGTCCTGTGATGCTCGGCGCCCACAGGGGAGACCGCGTGGCAGTTACATCCGGCTTGTCGATTGGCGATCGCGTCATCACTGCCGGCGTGCATTCCCTCTCCGAAGGACAACTCGTCAAACTTTTGCAAGAGAATCAGTCGTGACCTCCTTCAATCTATCTGAATGGGCCCTAAAGCATCGCTCGTTCGTTTGGTTCCTGATGATAGCGTCCGCGATAGCGGGCCTGCTCGCCTACCGCAGCCTCGGTCGCGAGGAAGATCCTCCGTTCACCATCAAGACTATGGTGATCCAGCAACAATGGCCCGGCGCGACGGTTGACGACATGCTCAATCAAGTGACCGACCGGATTGAAAAGGAGGTGAAACAGATCGGCGCGGTCGACTACGTCAAGAGCTACACGACGCCCGGTCAGACCACGATTTTGGTCAATCTGAAGGACACCACCAAGCCAAAGGACGTGCCGTGGCTATTCTATGAGGTCCGCAAACATGTTCAGGACATCCAGTACACCCTGCCTTCAGGCGTAGGCGCAGCCTCCTTCAACGACGAATTTGGCGATGTCTTCGGCAACATCTACGCGTTTACGTCCGACGGACTCAGCCCACGGCAATTGCGCGACTATGTCGAGCGGGTGCGCTCGGAACTTCTCACCGTGCCAAGCATCGGCAAGATCACGGTGATCGGAGCACAAGATGAGGTCATCTATCTCGACATCTCCACGCGCAAGCTGGCGGCACTCGGTCTTAATATGCAGTCGCTCATCAAGACACTGCAAAATCAAAACACAGTGCAGCCGTCAGGCGTCGTACAAGCGGGCCCAGAACAAGTTTCGCTGCGCGTAAGCGGTCAATTCGCTTCGGAAGAGGCCCTTCGAAGCACCAACCTGCGCATCGACAACCGCTTCCTTCCGCTTAGCGACGTCGCGACCATCACCCGTGGATATCGCGATCCACCCGATCCGCTATTTCGTGTCGATGGAAAGCCTGCGATCGGGCTCGGCATCGCGATGATGGCCTCTAGCAATGTGCTTCAATTTGGTGAGGCGCTGAGAGCAAAGATGCGCGACATCTTGGCCACGCTTCCGGTAGGCGTCGAACTCCACCTGGTTTCCGATCAGCCGAAGATAGTTGAGCAGGCAGTCGGCGGCTTCACCGAAGCGCTCGTTGAGGCCATAGCCATCGTGTTGGTGGTAAGCCTGATCAGTCTTGGAGTGAGGGCAGGGCTGGTGGTCTCGTTCTCAATTCCGCTCGTGCTGGCGGTCGTGTTCGTCATCATGCAGTATTTTGGAGTAACGCTGCAGCGCATTTCCCTAGGTGCGCTGATCATCGCGCTTGGACTGCTCGTCGATGATGCAATGATAACAGTCGAGATGATGGTGCACCGCCTTGAGCGCGGGGACAATCTCTATAACGCAGTGACCTTTGCTTACACCTCGACCGCATTTCCGATGCTAACCGGAACCCTGGTAACTGTCGCAGGCTTTATCCCGATTGGGTTCAACGGCTCATCGGCTGGCGAATACACCTACACTCTGTTCCTCGTAATCGCAGCATCGCTACTAACCAGCTGGGTGGTAGCCGTTCTGTTCGCTCCACTGATCGGCGTCATGGTCCTTCCAAAAACCATGAAACATCACGACCATATCGGTGTCGGCCGGCTATCCCGCTACTTTGTCGTTCTACTGGAGGCCGCGATGCGCTTCCGCTGGGTCACAATCGGCGGAAGCCTCGGTCTGCTCGCGGTGGCAATCGTCGGTATGGGATTTGTGCAGCAGCAGTTCTTCCCGTCGTCAGACCGGTCCGAGCTGCTCGTCGACTTGACGCTTCCGCAGGGCAGCACGATCCTTGAGACCAAGAAGCAGATCGACCAGTTCGAAAAAGGGCTGGCCTCCGATCCTGACGTCGAAAGCTGGAGCTCTTATGTTGGGCAAGGTGCGATCCGCTTCTATCTGCCACTCGACCAGCAGATGGCCTTTAACTATTTCGGCCAGGTGGTCGTCGTAGCCAAGTCACTTGAAGCTCGCAATCGGATCGAAAGCAGATTGCGAAAGACCGCGGCCGATCAATTCATCGGGATCGACGTCTTCATCCACCCGCTCGACCTTGGACCTCCGGTTGGACGTCCGCTGCAATACCGCCTCAGCGGGCCGGACATCCAGCAATTGCGCGCCAAGGCACTGGAGATCGCCAAAATCATGAGCGACAACCCGCATCTTGACCCTCCGACATTTGATTGGAACGAGCCAGGCAAGGTCGTTCAAGTCGAAATAGCGCAAGACAAGGCGAGGCAGCTCGGGCTCGACTCCGTCGATGTTGCCTCGATACTGAACGGCCTTGTCGGCGGGACGTCCATTACACAGATGCGCGATAGCATTTATCAGGTCAACATCGTTGGGCGCGCCGCAAACGACGAACGCAGCCGAATCGAAACGCTGCAGTCGTTGCAGATCCCGACTGGCAATGGACAGGTGGTCCCGTTGCTCTCGTTCGCAACACTTCGCTATGACCTGGAGCAGCCCATTATTTGGCGACGCGACCGTGTCCCAACAATCACGATTCGAGGCACCATCCACGATGGCACGCAACCGGCAACTGTCGTCCAACAGCTTGCGCCGGCTATCGAGACCTTCGCCGCGAACCTGCCGGCGTCGATGAAGATCGCAACCGGAGGCGCCGTCGAGGAGAGCTCAAAGGGTCAGGGTCCAATCGTTGCGGTCGTGCCTGTGATGCTGCTTGCGATGGCGTTCTTCATTATGGTCCAGCTGCAAAGCTTTGCGAAGCTGTTCCTTGTCGTAAGCGTGGCTCCCCTCGGCTTGATCGGCGTTGTGTTCGCTCTCCTCGTATCCGGAAAACCGATGGGTTTTGTCGCGATTCTCGGTACGTTAGCCCTTATCGGGATCATCATTCGCAATTCGATTATCTTGATGGCGCAGATCGACGAAATGCTTGACGAGGGTCACGATCAATGGTCGGCAGTCGTGCTGGCAACACAGCATCGCATGCGGCCAATCCTGCTGACGGCCGCCGCAGCAAGCCTCGGCATGCTTCCGATCGCGCCGCAGGTCTTCTGGGGTCCTATGGCGCTATCGATGATCGGTGGCATCATGGCTGCGACCTTCCTGACTCTCTTTTTCTTGCCGGCGCTTTACATCGCCTGGTTCCGTGTAGAAGCCCCACTAAAGGACTCTTCTTCGCGCCAGGAGGAGCCCAGCAGGCTCGCCAGGGCCAGCTCACCATAGGGAAGCCCGAGCGCGATGCCACAAGGCCTTTGGCGTCCTGCTTGGTAACCGCCACGCTCCGCGCCGGTTTGTACCGGGAGTTCGTGATGCCTTTCCCTGCACCGGATCCGACCGTAGAGCTCTTCGGGCTTGGCGATCCGGTGCACGACGATCGGCGATTGCCGGCAGCGTCGCACGACGTTCACCGCGCTTTCACAATCCACGAGCGTCGTGAAATGATGTCACCGCCGTAGCTGTCGAGCTACCGAGTGATGGTCCTTAGGAGAATCAAACAATCGATCGCGAGACCGAGCACCAGAACGACGTTAAAAAAGCTCGCCACATCATCGTCCTGAATGTCTCTCCCGTAGCGTCCACGGCTATCGAAAGCGCAGCGCCACTGAATTGATCAGGAGCGTGGCACATTGGTCTCGTCTCAGAATGCCGGTGACGCGTCGAACTCGGCCCAGCTACAGTCGACGTGGCTCGGACGTGCGTTTCCGACCGTGCTTATGAAAGCGCACGGCGCAACATGGGTATGGTCGAGAACAAGACCACTGCTAGCAATGTCGTAGACCTTCTTATCAGGTCTGCTCTCCTGCCAGACGTTGTCGAATGCGACGACATCAGCCGTCCCAATCGGCGTATTCTCGTGGGCACAACAAAAGCCCCAAGCTTCAAATCTGGCGCTCTTTGCGGTTCTGCATAGTTGCCGGCCACGCGCATCCATACGTCAGATTTGACATATATGTTCATGCCTGCTAGCCAGTAAGTAATAAATGACATATGGAGGAAGGCCGTGAATTGCCGCTCGGGGGTGGACGCACCTGACCTGTTCGGAATGACGTCCGAACTCTGCACCAAACGCTCTGACCGGTGCTGGGTATCCTCAATTGCTGATCAACGGTGAAGCCATTTTCGCAAGCAGCTGCGCTTTGTGCAGATGCCATTGGTAATTGGCCGCGATGGCTAGTTGAAGCAACGGGCAATCGTCCCGTCTAGAGCTCTCATCCATGATGCTCTCGATGGATAGCAAAGCACTCTGTGAGGCGCGCGCCGGCAGCTCAAGAGTTTCGATGGCAGTGGGGAGCGAGCGTCGCGGCTCTCCATAGCTGTCGGATGCCTTCATCATGCCTGCATCGGTGCGGAGCTGCAATTCACGAGGGCCGACTATCATACGGGAGGAAAAAATGGCGCAGATTAACTCGTTGGGGTCAAAGATTTCATTAGTGACAGGGCACATGGCTGGGATGATAGACCAGCCCGCACTTCCGATTTGGGTCGGTGTTCTGATCTCGGAATATGCGTTTTCACCGGCGCGAGCGGGGGCGCTTCCGACCCTCTTTCTAGGAGCCATGGTCTTTGCAAGCGTTACACTATCGCCATTCTTCCATCGCGCTCCGGGGCGCTGGATGCCGACGCTGGGCTTCGGCATCAGTGCCGGGACCTTCTATGTGATGGCCGGCTTCACCGAATTTAGCATTCTGGCAGTTGGCCACTTCGTCGCTGGATTGGCGACAGGAGTCGCACGGATAACCCACATCGTGTCTTTGCAATGGGGGGGTTAACGCTTGGAGTCTTCGCGGTAATATTGCTCGGCGCATCGGCGACTCTCATCACGAAATTCGGTCCACCAGCCATCTTTGAGGTCTTTGCCGCAGTTACGGCCGTGGCAGCCGCAATAGCGACTTTCTTCTTTCCCTCTGCTTCCATCAGCGAAGACCTCGTCAGGGATGCCGCTGGATTCACACGCCCTGTGTGGTTCATTATCACTGGAATCGTCCTGATGTCGCTCGTCCAGGCAATGATATTCAGTTTCCTACAACCGATGGGCACCGATCGCGGACTGTCGCCTGTCCAGATCCAAAGCGTTCTGGTCACGTTAGGTCTGGTGGCTATGACACCGACCCTGCTCGCCGCGTTTCTCCAAAAGCGGCTTCCGCCGATGCGGGTCGCGATGACTGGAACCCTGCTGCAGGGAGCGGTAGCTGTCCTAATCTCTTGCTCTAGCGGTTTCTTGCCGTATGCGGTCGGAGCGGTCGTTTTCCCGTTCATAATGTTGTTCACGCATACTTTTGTCTTCGGGCATCTCGCGCGCCTTGATCTCACCGGGCGCGCGGTTGCTGCGACCCCAGCCATGTTGGTCGGCAACATGATTGGACCGCTCCTGGGCGGGACATTGGTCCAGACGACTGGCTATCTTGGTCTCGGGTCGGCGGCAGCGGCCGTCGATCTCATTGCTCTCTGCTGCTTCATTGCTGCATCACAGAGAGCCACATCCGCTATCCAGCCGTTGCCGCAGCTAAACCAGTAGGCAGATCTCTTGGCTTGCCGGAGCCTGACGAGAGCCAACGCTACGCGCGGATTCGAAATGCTGAAAGACGTTGAGATGCCGATCTAGTTTCTGCGAGCAGCCAAGTTCTCATTCGCTTTTATCCAATTCGACGCAACCCCTTTGGCAAATTCCCCAGGTGCCTGGCACCGGTGCGAGCGAGAGATGTCGAAAGAGGTATAGGGGCCGGGCTCAAAGAGGCCTCTCCGCCAATACGTTCTCGCGGGGACGCTCTCTCGCCGCTGTTACGCCGAATAGGGTGATTGCGTCAGGCACAATCACGACCCTTTCCGCGACATGCACATAAGGCGCAGTCGCCATGATCGCTTTTGCCGAGAGGGCGGCATTCAGCTGATAATGATCCGCCGGCTCCGGAGACGGCATGGTTCGAATTGGAGCAGGGTTGCGAGCTTTGCTATCGACAACAACATCTCGGATGTCAGTCTCGGTTCTTCGAGTTGACCAAAGGTGTGAGCATTAATCTGATGTTTGACCATTTCGTTGTTCGGTTTTCGCGACGACACTCGCTGGTCGCATCGTTAAGTCAGATATTAACGTTCAACACAAGTCCGGACGTTCTTTCCTCGGAGCTGCGCAAGAACATCGACGGAGGCACCTCCGTCTAAGCTCGCATGAAGTGCGAAGTCTACGATCCTTTCGCCGAATAAAGTGACCGCATCGCCAGGGAAGTCTCATCGCCTAGGCGGCCATCGCGCCATCCGTGATCACGTCGATGCCGACTAAGGTTCGATAGGGCAATCGTGGTAACTTCTTCCTACCTTCTTGTTTGCCGCTACTGCTCGGCGGTTGCCACGGCGAATTCTTCGCGTTCATACCTTTCAATCAGGCAATCGGCGAGCGCGGTACACACCTCGCCGCCCCGCATTCGGGAATTCCGCTTTGCTGAGCAGAAACAGAAAAACATAAGGTTGGTCCACCGGCAGGTAATATGTAAGGATTGCCATATGCGATAACCTGATGTATTCTTACTATAAGTCAAAACTGACATATAGGAGGATCCGTCCGATGGGCTTAGTCCGCCTGTTCGAGCAGTCGAAGGCTCCGTCAGGCTCAAGTCGGAGCGTCCGGATTGTGTGTGCTGGTCTTAAGGATCAGCCAACATTTGGTTCGCTTGACCGAGTAGCTCATTTCGAGCGACGTCCCGATTGGTCGCCTGTTTCCGCGCGCTTTCGATTTTTCTCACTCAAGTCGATGCACAGCCGCCGGCAAGCTCCTCCCGCAGCTTGCGCAGGGCCCCGGCACGAGTTGTCGCGGCACCGCATTTTGCAAGAGCGCCGCCTAGGTGCTCAATCGCCTTTGCAAAATCAGTTTGAAGTTCGTGTCTGCGCTACTGGTTGCGCGCATTGGGGAAACGCCGGTCGACTCCCTGCGTATGCGATGCGGCTCTTTGTACAAGCCGAGCTCCGCGCCAAGCCGCGAAGTCATGGAATGGCGGAGTAACGATCATGAAGAAGGGCTACAAGTGGATCAACAGGAGGATCGAGCAACTCGATCCGCACGTCGATTATGCTGAAATTTGGCGGCTATCCAGCTGTTACGGCCTGACGGATTTCATACAGAATTTTTCGTATTGTTTCACATTTCCCAACTTCGTAGTGACTGAGTGGGGCGCTCGGGCCGTTTGGCGCGAGGATGGCGGAAAGCTTCTTTATAGAGCCACTCATCGCGCCGAACAGACCGGAATCAACAACACAACCTGGTGGTATTACGGTCCTCAGGACGATCGCACCATCAAATCCGTCGAAAACATCAACAAGCTCCACGCCCATTATGCCAAACAGTACCCGGGCGATTTTTCTGATCACGAAGATTAGATCTACACGCTTGCCTTCACGGCGATCGCCATGGATCTGGCATTCAAGGCGATGGGATTGAAGGGCTTCAACGAGAAGCAAAAATAGCAGCTCACAAGTTTTGGGGTGAGATGGCAAAGCTATTCGTCGCCGAAGGTGGCGTACCTTTACACGGGTATCCTAAGGACTGGGACGGTCTCGTTGCATTTTGCCGGGATTTCGAAAGCAGGGAGCGATCAGTGACCGAGAGAGGGAATCTGATCGTCAACGCGCTCTTCGATCAGTTCAGCTATCGCTATTTTCCGCCAGGCTTGCGGTGGTTGGGTCACCAGATGTTGCGATCAATGGCGCTGCCTTCGACGCTGAAGGCGCATGGCATTCCGCCGGCGCATCCCTTGGCTCAAGTACTCATACCGCGATCGTTGGGCTGCGTGGCCTGGATTGCAAAGACGCTCCTTCCTGATCCGCGGATCAGCTACATGGAACAAAGGAGCAGTATGCCGGCGGAAAACAGGAAGAAGCTGCGTAATCGGATCAATGTCCTTGATGAACAGTTTCCATCCTACTTTATCGGACGTCATGCCGAGGATCAGGCATGGGCTGGCTGTCCCTATCATGCTGCGCTGAAGTGCACCTGGACAATCCGCCCCCGCCGTTCAGGTGAGGGCTCTTGAGAAGCAGTCGAGCGTGCTCGACGCCAATTGACCCGGGACATTTTGGAGAATGAAAGAAATGGTTAGCGACAACATCGTGGCAGGCTCGGTGCTGACTGGGCAATTCTTCACGGGCGAATGGTCATCTAGCAAATCCGCCTTTGAGGCAGTCGAACCTGCGACCGGTGCGGTGATTGGTAAGGTTGGTCTTGCAAGCGCGGTCGACATTGGGAGCGCTTCTGCGAATGCACGGCAGGCGCAGGTCTCGTGGGCCGCGACGGCGCCAGATGCACGCGAAAACATACTTCTAAAGGCGTGCGAAGTCGGCGAGCGTTATAGGGATGACATCGTCACCTGGATCATGCGAGAGAGCGGCGCGGTCCGCTTGAAGGCTGAGATCGAGCTCGCAGGTACGCTCAAAGCAATCCGGCTTGCGGCTGCGATGCCCTCGCAAGCTCAAGGGAACGTGCTTCCAAGCCCGGGAGGGCGCATCAGCTTCGTGCGGCGACGCCCACTCGGGGTGATCGGCGTGATATCACCCTTCAATTTCCCGCTCTACCTTGCCGAGCGCGCCATTGCGCCGGCCCTGGCCGTCGGAAACGCGGTGGTAGTCAAGCCGGATCTGCGGACTGCTATTTGTGGTGGCTTCGTTATTGCGCGCCTCTTCGAATTGGCGGGTGTGCCGAAAGGCGTTCTTCAGGTGCTGCCCGGTCGAGAGGATGCTGGTGAGGCTCTGTGCAAGGACCCCAATGTGGCGATGATCCAATTTACCGGGTCGAGCAGGGCGGGGCGAATGGTCGGACAGGTGGCTGGACAGCATCTCAAGAAGGTGTCCCTCGAACTTGGCGGCAAGAACTCACTTATCATCCTAGACGACGCAGATCTGGATACCGCCGTTCGTGCCGCCGCCTTTTCGGCGTTCTTTCATCAAGGACAAGTTTGCATGAGCGCTGGACGCATTCTCGTGCAGAGAAACATCTTCGACGCTTTCAGCGATGCGCTCGTCAGATATGCGAAGACTTTGAAAGTTGGCAACCCTCTCGACCCTTCCGTTGCCCTCGGTCCGATGATCAATCAGCATCAGCTAAATCATGCACTAACCCTGATTGACCGCTCCGTCACCGAGGGAGCTCGGCTGCTAACGGGAGGCAAGGCGGAGGGCCTGTTTCTTCAGCCCTCCGTGCTGGCGGAGATCTCACCCACCAATCCGGCCTATCGTGACGAGCTCTTCGCTCCGGTCGCGGTGCTTGTCCCATTTGAGACGGATGTACAGGCCGGGCAAATGGCGAATGATACCGAATATGGGCTCTCTGCTGTGATCATCTCGCGCAACATCGGCAGGGCAATGGCAATTGGCGAGCAATTACGAACGGGTTTGCTACACATCAATGATCAGACGATCAACGACGATGTGGTCAATCCCTTCGGCGGCTCCGGCACATCGGGCAATGGCACATCGATCGGCGGTATCGCTAACTGGGAAGAGTTCACTCAATGGCAATGGGTGACGATCAAAGCTGAGCTGCAGCCCTATTCACTCTAAACTCGACACTCGATCACTGACTGAATGACCAATGCGCCCGTGGCGCTGATTGTTTCTCTAAGTTCCCGGCGGAGTGTTCACCAAGCTCCCTCCCACTTGGCCGTACTCTACTACCAAGAGTACGGCCTCTCTTTTCGGATCAAGGCAAGATCTGTTCGAAGGCTATCGAGTTGATCCGGACTCGTAAAGCTCGATCAACGTCTGTCTTCGACACACGCAAATCTTTTTTGGGTAGATTGGCCAAAGCCTTGGCCATCCCGATCTTAGCTTTGAGCAATAGCAGGAAGCGCTCGCTCGCGGCGGCTTGACCTGCCACTGAATTTTCATCCAGCAGCAGTTAGAGTCTCGGAGTTCGCGCCAAGTGAGGCTGCTGCGCGCGCGTGGAGAAAGAGTGCGGTTGCTACGATTAGGTGAAGCCCAAAGCGGAAACGCCAATGGTATCGCTATAGCGCACCGAAACCTGATCTCGCCCTGCACGCTTGGCGCGATACAAAGCTTCGTCTGCAAGGCCAAGTACTTTCGACAATCCCTCGCTTCCCTTGGAAACCGCCAGCCCAATGCTAACCGTGACCTTGGTCAAGGCACCATTTCGGGCAACTTCTCTCTGCCCGCAAGCCTGCCGCAACTGCTCAGCGAGTAAAACTGCATCGCTCGGAGATACGCCCAACAGCAGCGCCGCGAATTCTTCGCCTCCATGCCTGCCAATCACGAGGCTATGCTCCTTCGCGAACGACTTGAGCACGTCCCCGATTTCAACCAGCACCGCATCACCGAAATCATGACCGTATTGATCATTTATGCCCTTGAACCGATCGATATCCATCATCAAGCCTATAGCGGGAAGGTGACGATCGTATGCCTCTGCGAGAGCCTTGGCTGCAACCTCGTTAAATCCTCTTCGATTCAAGAGACCGGTGAGTTGGTCAACTCTCGAAAGTCTTAGGAGCTCGGCCTGGGTCGCGATCAACTTTTGCTGCAGCAGGTTGCTGCGCAGGCTCATGGCGCCTCCAATTCCAATGGAGGCGAGCGTACCAAGCAGAGCGACGCAACCTGTCGCATAAAGGCTGCTCACGTTGCCCTCCGGTCCGAACAGATAGGCGTATGCTAGCCAAACCAGCGGAACAGTTAAGACAAGCCCGATCGCAACGTCGCGAACCGTCCGACGGTACACATCTCCCAACGTCATTAAGGGATCATTCATCAATCGCGCTCCGTGACTTTTTGAAAGCCTAGGAGGGATCGACTGGTCGTCATCTTAAAATGCTTGGGGACTTAACAGCGTTACTAACAGGAGGTTAAATTCGGAGCCAGAAATAGGCATTGACGCTCTCCTGTCGAGTCGCCTGCCGGCACGCGCCCGGCGCAGGCCCGCTGCCACGACCGGTATGCGCAACATGCATGGGCTAATTTCCACTATTGGCAGGCCTCTAGACCGCCTGCAGCTTCCTTGAAGCCAGAAACTGCGTGAATCGCAAAGCCGAGCCATCGTCTGCCGAGCAGACGCGTCTCTAAATTCAAGCCTTGGCGCCGCTCTCGCGCGTTTGCAGCGCATGGTAGCGCAACTTCTTCCGTGTCTCGTCGAGGCGATCGCCGCGCAGCACGGCTTCGCGGATCTTCTCCTCTGCGGCTGCGATCTGTCCGGCGACTTCGATCACCTCTTGGACGCGGCTCGCCGGGATGCAGATCACGCCGTCGCCATCCCCGACCAGCCAATCGCCAGGCGCGATGCGGATACCGGCAATTTGCACGGTCACATTGTAGGCGTCGGCAGTGACGCGATCCTTGCCAGTCCGCATCGTGTTGGCCCGGGCATAGATCGGATAGTCGAGTTCGATGCTGCGGTCGATATCGCGGCAGACGCCGTCAATGACGGTGCCGCCGATGCCGCGGCGGTCGGCGACCAGGGTCAGAATGTCGCCCCAGACCGTGGCGTCCATGCGACCGTCATTGTCGATGACGACGATCTGGCCGGGCTGCACATCATCGATATAGTCGCCGACCGAACCGCCGCTCTGGCCGGTCGGTAGCATTCGGATCGTAAAGGCCGGGCCGGCAAGACGCATCGAGCGCGCAAACGGCATGATCCCGAGACACTGCCCCTCGATGCCCAGTCGATCCAGTGCATCTGACAGGGTCGTCACCCCGAATGTCTTGAGGTTTTCAGCCGCGTCCTGTGTCATTTGCTGCGCTACCCTTTCAGCATATCTTCGTAGTTCCCGGCCATGACGTTGCCGATCGCTTCGCCGCGATCGATGGCTGCCGCCATCGCCCGCTCGCGCCCAAAAATGTCCTCGGCTCCGTAGCGATGATCTCCTCGGCGCGGAGTTGGTCGACGAACACCACGCCGCTGCCATCGGCTAGGACATAGTCTCCCGGCTTGACGGCGACGTTGCCGAACGTGATCGGCTCCTGGAACGAATGCTCCGCGATCCGGCCGCGAGCGGTCACGGGTACGGCTGCGCGCGCAAAGACCGGAAGCCCGAGCGCGCGACTTTCATCAAGGTCTCGGCAGGCGCCGTCAATCAGAATAGCGGAAACGCCCTTCTTGACGGCGCCGAGGCTGAGCAGGCCGCCCCAGCCAGACACATCGGTCCGTCCGCGATGCTCGACGACGATGATGTCGCCACGTTCTGCCGCCATCACCGCTCCCGCGCCGAGGTGGCGTTTCGGGAGGTTCGGCAGAGGTGCGCCGAGCTTCGTCGTAACGGCTCGTCCGGCGACTCGCGTCGGGCCGGTGAGGGCCGAGACTCCGATGACAGCGCCCGGCAAGTTGAGCTTGTCGAGCGCGTCGGACACCGCGCAGGTGTCGAGTTCCATCAGTCTGGCGACAATGTCAGATGTCGTTGAGGTGGTCACTCGAGAACCGCCATGGCATCGCATTGGACCAGCATGTTGGCCGGCAGATGATCGTTCTGGAATGTATGCCGTGCAGGTCGCGAAGCTGCATCGGGGAACGCTTCCAGCCAATGCTTGTTGACGGCCGGTCGGGCTTCCGGAACCTTGACGTAAACCGTCATCTTGACGATGCGATCCATCGCACCTCCGGCTGCCGCCATGATGCGCTTGAGATTGTCGAACATCAGTTCAACCTGTTTCTCGACCTCGTCAGGAATCTTTCCTGCCGCGAGATCCAACCCATAGACACCGCCGGTCATGACGATATTGCCGACGCGAGACGCTGCGGGTATCGGCTGAGCGCCATGGCTGAAGCCTTCGATTTCGATGCTGCGGCGTGCAGTCATTGCTGCTCCTCCCCAACCGGTCAGACGTCAAGCCGCGCGAACAGACGGCGCGCGTTGCCTTCGAAAATGCCCTTCTTGTCAGCTTCGCTGATCTCGGTGATCGATTCGATTACCGGCCTGATGTCGTCATAGGGCTTGCCCGAATTTGGATCGATGCCGCCGCCGCTGCCCGGCCGCTCGGTGCCGAAGACGCACCGATCGGCGCCGACCACGTCGAACAGCAGCTCCAGCGATTTCTTGTAGTGCAGTACCGTATCGAACCAGAAGCGCTTGAGCGTCTCGTCGAAAGTCTCGGCCTTCGCCCCCGAGGCGGCGGCGAACATTTGGCGATTCGAGCGCCAGCGACCGACTTGATACGGCACGGAGCCGCCGCCATGGCTGATCAGCAGCTTCAAGCTGGGAAAGCGCTTGAACACGTCGGACCGGGAGATCGAGGTGATGGCAAGGCTCTCTTCCGTGATGAAGTGCTCGTCATACGTTTCGCGGCCGCAGCAGGCGCAGCTGTGGATGTGACCAGGGATATCGTGCTCGCAGAGGAATTCGTATAGGGGATACCAATAGGAATCGCCCATCGGCGGCGACTTGCCGGCCCCCTCCGAAGGATCGGGATTGATCAACACGCCCAGAAAGCCGAGATCGTTGATGCACCGCTTGATCTCGTCGAACATCTTTTCAACCGGCACGCCCGTCGCTTGAGGCAGGCCGCCCACGCCGCGGAAGCGCTTGGGGTGCAACTTGATCGTGCGTGCGATCATGTCGTTGTTGTCCTGCGCCCAGCTGACGATGTCGTCCCAGCGGTTCTCGCCATGCAGCATCATGAAAGGCCGGGGTGAGAGAACCTGGATGTCGGTGCCGACGCCGTCCATGATCTGCACGTTCTGGGCTGCTGATTTCTCAAGCTCTGCATCCGGGATCTTGGCGTGATAGATGCCGTATTGGCCGCGCGCGACCTGGAGATTTCCGCGATGGGCGTAGAAGCTCGGCGGCGCGACGAGATGCGCGTGGGCGTCGATGATCATGCGGACATTTCTCCCTGGATGGATAGCGCGGGTCTTGCGACCACTAAATCTTCCACATGGTATAATTAAAAAGCGACCGTCGCAAGCCCTGGGAATTGCGTCGAGGCGATTGCCATTCGCGATCGCTCGTAGCAATATAGTCCATCTGGTAAAATTAAAAGAGAGGAAATGTCCAATGGCGAAAATCGTTCTCGGCCTCGCCGCGTCGCACACCCCCATGCTCGCGCTGGAGGGAAAGCGTTGGAGCGAGCGCGCGGCTGACGATCTCAAGAACAAAGCTCTCAATCTCTCCGATGGCCGCTATGTGTCCTACGACGAGCTCGCCCGCGAAAACGGCGCTCCTTATGCGGCGCTGGCGACCGAGGCGAAGTTCCTGGAGATCGAGGCCGCATCGCAGAAGGCTCTGGATTACATGGCCGACCGCCTGGCGCAGGTTGCACCCGACGTCGTGCTGATCGTGGGGGACGATCAGGCCGAATTGTTCAGCCTATCCAACATGCCCGCAATCTCCATCTTCTATGGAGAGGAGATCCTGACGCATGAGCGCCATCTCACGCCGCAGACGCCGAATTGGATCGGCACGGTCATGAAGGGATATGCCATGGATGCAGTCCATACGTTTCCGGGCTGTCCAGAGCTCGCCCGCGAGCTGATCCATGGTCTGATCGAGAACGACGTGGACATCGGAGCAGCAGCGAAGGTGGATGACCCGCACAAGGCCGGATTCGGCCATGCCTACGGCTTCATCATCGAGCGGCTGTTCAAGGGAAAGTCCATTCCGGTTCTGCCGGTCCTGCTGAACACCTACTTTCCGCCCAATGCCCCGACGGCACGACGCGCCTATGGCGTCGGACAGGCGATCGCGAGCCTCATTTCACGGTCGAAGTTGGATGCCCGAGTGGCCGTGGTGGCCAGCGGCGGCCTGAGCCATTTTGTCGTGGACGAGAAGCTCGATCGCAAGGTGCTCGATGCGATCAAGCGCAAGGACGTGTCCGTCCTCAAGTCGCTGACCAGGGGAGAGTTGAACTCCGGCTCTTCGGAACTCCTGAATTGGGTGATGGTCGCGGGCATGTCCGAGCATCTCGACAACGACTGGACGGAATACTATCCAGGCTATAGGACCCCGGCCGGTACAGGCACGGGTATCGGCTTCGCCGTCTGGTCCTAAATTTCCCGGCACAGCGAGCGACTGCCGCCGGCGAGGCGACTTGCCGGCGGAGTTCACGCCTGTGTCGCTCCGGTCTGTGTGTTCCGCTTGTGCGCGTCGGGCGCGGTGTTGACAAACCGGTCGCTCCGGCGGATAGGCTTCGTGCGGACATGGCATGCCACGCGGAGCTGTTTTGGCGACGGATCTGACCAAGGAAACCCTCGACGAGGTCGTGAATCAGCGCCGGCGCCAGCAGCGTTCCCTCGACACAAGGGAACGGATCCTGGAGGCCGCTTTCGAGGAATTCGCCGAGCGTGGCTTTGAGGGAGCGTCGACACGGACGGTTGCAGCCAAGGCCGGCGTTCAGCATCCGCTCGTGACTTATCATTTCAAGAACAAGGACGGGCTTTGGCGCGCCGTCCTATCAACGACGAGCGTGAATTTCAGCCGGCACTTCCAAGACTACCTTGCCGGCGTCTCTAAGCAGGACGAGGTGGGACAGCTCAGGGTTCTCCAGGAGCAGTTCATCCGCTTCGCCGCTGCCAATCCGAACTTCCATTGGCTGATGTCACACGAGGGAAAGCGCGAGAGCGAACGGCTGACCTGGCTAGTCGAAGATCGGGTCCGCAACTATTTCAACGTCGTCGCGAAGCTCATCCGTGCGGCTCAAAAGCAAGACCGTTACGTCGAGGGCGATCCCTATCATCTCCAGTATCTGTTCATCGGTGCGGTAACGCGTATCTTCATGCTTTCGGCCGAGGTCCAGCAGGTGATGGGCCACTCGCCTTTTTCAAAGAAATTCGTTGATGAGCACATCCGCACCTGCTGCGCGCTGTTTTTCCGCGAGCCGGCAGAGCAACCTCGCCGGCGTAAGCTCGCTCCGCGAAACAAAGACGCAAAACGCGTTACCAAGCGAGCGGCAAGCTCCTGAAGCCGCGCACCATCAGGTGACGAACACGAACTGCGCGGGCGAGGTCAATCTCGAAGTCCCCGAAAGTGCTCAGCACTTTCGGCAGAATGGTGCGGAGCATGGCGCGTGTCGCGGGGGCGCCGAGGCAAATATGCGGCCCCGAACCGAAGCCGAAATGGCGAACCTTGCCCCGGTCGACATTGAAGGTCTCGGCATTTGTAATTGCGCTCTCATCGCGATTGGCGGAGCCGTAAAGCAACACCACCCGGCTGCCTGCTGGAATGTCGGTTTCGCTGAGGGCGACCGGGCTGGAAGTGATCCGCGCGAAACACTGTGTCGAGGTATCCCAGCGCACACCCTCTTCGATGGTAGCTTCGACCAAGCTCTGATCGGCCAGGATGCGCGATCGCTGCTCGGGGTGGCGCCAGAGCGCATGGACCAGGTTGGGTAGAAAGTGGCCGATGGAGGCATTGCCGGCCAGGAGCACGGTCATCATGTTTGCGACGATCTCGGTATCCGTGAGGGGCGCTCCATCCTGTTGAGCAGCGATCAGGACCGAGAAGAGATCGTCCCCACGTTCGACACGCCGGCGTTCCAACTCCTCGGACAGCAGCGCAATGACCTTGGCGCGTTCTTCCTCGGAGAGCGCAGGCCCCGCGGGGCCGGAATTCCCGCGAAATAAACGCTCCGACAGCTCGGCTGCGCGCTGCGCCGAATCGGGTCCCAGCCCCAGCATCCTGCCTAGCGCGCCGAACAGCACCGGGCGGCTCACTTCGGCGACAAAGTCGCATCGGCGCCGGGTGCCAAGCGCTTCCAGGCCCTTAGCGAGAGTATCGCGGATCCAGGGCAGAACCAGCTCGATACGCGCCGGGCTCAGTCCCCGCATGATGATCCGGCGAAGCTCGTCATGCCGTGGCGGGTCGATCGAGCCGAGCGTCTTGCCCACGCGCAGCGGAGAATCGCTGAGGGCGTTCCCGGCGGAGGACGAGAGCAGGACGGGATTGTTCAGTGCATAGGCGATATCCGCATAGCGGCTCACGAACCAGAGCTTTGTGGTAGGGCAATGATAGACCGGACATTCGGAGCGCAGGCGACGATAGGTCGGATAGGGGTCATCGAGAAACCCATTGCCGGTGAGGTCGAACTCGCTCACCTCGTTCACCAGCGGATCGTCAGCTTGTAAAAGCCGCGTACCATCATGTGAGCGACGCGTTCGGCGTTCGCGACGTCGAGCTCATAGTCGCCGAGCGCCGGCAGCAGAGGGGTCATGACCGTTCGCATCATGGCCCGTGCTGCGGGCGCCCCAAGGCAGATATGGGGGCCGGAGCCGAAGCCAAAATGCCGGGTCTTTGGCCGGCTGATGTCAAAGCGGTCCGGATCCGGGATAGCGCGTTCGTCGCGATTGGCGGCCGCGAAACAGACCACGAGCCGGCTGTCTGCCGGAATTGCGATTCCGTGCAGCTTGACCTCCTTCGTGGTCTGCCGTCCGAAAGCCTGGGTTGACGTATCCCAGCGAACGCCTTCGTTCACGGCGGCATCCAGCAGGGCCGGATCGGCCTGCAACTTGCGACGCTCGTCCGGATTGGTCCAGAGCGCGTAGATCAAGTTAGAGAAATAATGCCCGATGGACGCGTTGCCCGCGAGCAGGACGGTCGACATGTTGCCCAGAATCTCGCCGTCGGAAAGTGGTGCTCCCCCCTCCTGTGCGTCGAGCAGGAACGAGAACAGATCGTCACTGCGGTCCTTGCGACGTCGCTCGAGCTGCTCGGTGAGCAGTTCAAACACCCCTTCCATCAAGCCCGGCCTCGCAGCCGGGCCCATCGGTCCCGTATCGGTATGAAAGATGTCCCGCGACAAATCCGCCGCCCGGTCCGCAGCTTCGCCGTCCAACCCGAGCATCCGCCCGAGTGCGCCATAGAGGATGGGCCTGCTGATATCTGCCATGAAGTCGCACTCACGACGGGTGCCGAACTTGTGCAGCAGTCGATCGACGTCGCGCTGAATGGCGGGCAGCATGGATTCGATGCGCGCGGGCGTGAAGCCCTTCATCACCACACGGCGAAGTTCGTCATGACGCGGCGGATCGGTCGATCCGAGCGTCCTGCCCACCCGCAAGGGTGAATCGACCAGCGCATTGCCACGCGCCGAAGAGAAGACCTCGTAGTCGTTGAGGATGCGCGCCACGTCCTCGTTTCGCGTGATGATGTAGAACCCGCTCCCTTCGTGCAGATAGACCGGATGGTCGTCGCGCAACACCTTGTAGGTGGGATAGGGGTCGTCCACGAAGTTCCGCTCCTCGGGATCGAAACGAAAGGCCATGTGGTTCTCCCAGGAAATTATTATTACGCTAAATCTACCATATGGACAGTATAATGAGCAAGCCTTCGGCTACGCGGCGCGACCGGGTTTGCGGATGCCGACATATTGTTCGAGGGCACCGCGATCCGCCGCAATAGCGCTGCTTTCTCCGTTGCGAACGGCAATGCCGCGCTCCAGGATGATCGCCTGCCGCGCCAGCCTGAGCGCGAAGCCTGCGTGCTGCTCGATCAGAATGACCGCCATGCTCTCGGTCTCGGTGATCGCGGTGATGCAGCGCGCGACGTCCTGCGCGACGACGGGGGCGAGGCCTTCGAGCGGCTCGTCGAGCAGCAGCAAGCGCGGGTTCGTCACCAGGGCTCGACCGATCGCCAGCATCTGCTGTTCGCCGCCCGACAGCTGATCTCCGAAATTGGTGCGACGTGCCTTCAGACTTGGAAACATCTCGAAGATGCGCTCGATTGTCCAAGGTCCGTTCGTCGCGGCAATCTGCAGGTTCTCCTCGACAGTGAGGGGGGCGAATATCTCGCGGCCTTGCGGCACCCACCCGATGCCCAGTCGGCATCGCCGGTGTGGCGCTAGGTCGGCGATCTCGTTGCCGCGAAAACGAATTCGCCCCGAGCGGGGCGTGAGATGACCCGCAAGGGCGAGCATCAGGGTTGATTTTCCGGCCCCGTTTCGGCCCAGAACCGCAAGAGAGCCGCCGGCCTCAATCGCGAAGGACAGTCCGCTGATGACGATTCCTTCACCATAGCCCACGTTGAGCTGGTCGACCTCGAGCAGCGGCTCAGTCACGGTCATCTCCGAGATAAATCCGCCGCACCTCCGGGTCGGTCGCGATCTCGCCGGGCTTGCCTTGGCGAAATACCGAACCGGCGACGAGAACGGTGATCGTGTCGGCAAAACGAAAGACCAGATCCATGTCGTGCTCGATGAAGAGAACGGCGATCTGATCGGGGAGGGATTCGATAGCCTGCATCAGCTCAAAGCTCTCGCCGGCGGGAACTCCCGCCGCCGGCTCGTCCAACAGCAGCACGCGGGGACGGCCGGCGAGGGCG